>NZ_JBSMTL010000001.1:0-434948 GCF_054054385.1 Gemella taiwanensis | reverse complement strand
AAGCTGTATCTGAATATATAAATTATTACAACAACAAGAGAATTCAATCAAAAACAAAATGGATGCCTCCTGTACAATACAGGATAACATCCACTTGTCTAAACTAAATATATATGTGTCCAGAATTCTGGGTACACATCAAAATCGATTTTGTAGAGTCACCCCCGCACAGTTTATTAGATATCTAAAAAGCTTTTATAAAGCGAATTTAGATATCAATAAACCACTGCGTCTATGAGTTATCATATACACTTTTTTAAGGTTATTCTATTATTTGTTTAAGATGCTGGCACAACGTGGACATAAACCTTCTTCGTTTACTTCATCTACGATGTTCCAACAACGGTCACAACGGTGTCCTTCAGCTTTAGTTACTTTAACAGTAGCAAGATCATAAGCTACACCATCATTTTCTTTAACAGCAACTTTACTTACGATGAAGAATTGGTTTAAGTTATCAACAGAGTTTAATAACTCAACAACTTCTGCATCGTTACTGTATACTTCAACAGCTGCTTCTAGAGATTTACCGATAACTTTTTCATTACGGCTTTCTTCTAATGCTTTATTCAAATCATCACGAACTTCAAGAAGTTTATCCCATTTAGCTTCTAACGCAGCATCTTCGATTACATTTTTAGCTGGGAAGTCAGTTAAGTGAACAGACTCAGCATCTTCATATGGCATGTTGTCATATACTTCTTCAGCAGTGAATGAAAGAATTGGAGCAAGTAATCTAACAGATTTACTTAATACTGTGTAAAGAACTGTTAACATACTTAAACGTTTTTGAGAATCTTCACCTTCGATGTAAAGGATGTCTTTCCCATAGTCTAGGTAGAATGAAGATAGTTCAACGTTGAAGAAGTTGATTAGTTCAGTAGTAATACTGTTGAATTGGTAGTTTTCATAGTAATCTAATACTTTTGCAACAACTTTCTCGAATTTTAGAACCATATATTTGTCTAATTCTTCAAGGTTTTCGTACGCAACTAAATCAGTTTTGTTGTTGAAGCTTCCGTTAAATAAGTTTCCTAGTAAGAAACGGAATGTATTTCTAATTTTTCTGTATGTTTCAGATACTTGTTTTAAGATATCTTTAGAGATACGAACGTCTTGAGTATAGTCAACACTTGCAGACCATAGACGGATAATTTCAGCACCTAATTCTTTACCTACATCGTTAGGAGAAATAACGTTACCTAATGATTTACTCATCTTGTTACCATTACCATCCATAACGAATCCAGCAGATACTAACTCTTTATACGGAGCTACTCCAGATACAGCTACAGAAGTGATAAGTGAAGAGTTGAACCATCCACGGTATTGGTCACTTCCTTCTAGGTATAAGTCAGCTGGGTAAGTTAAGTCCTCACGAATTGCACAACATCCTTGGTGAGATGTTCCAGAGTCAAACCATACGTCCATGATATCCATTTCTTTAGTGAATTCTCCGTTTGGACTTCCTGGGTGAGTGTATCCTTCTGGTAATAATTCTTTAGCATCTTTGTAGAACCAAACGTTTGATCCTTCTTCTTCGAAGATTTTAGCTACGTGTTCGATTAATTCGATATCAAGGATAGCTTCTCCGTTTTCAGCGTAGAATACAGGAATTGGCACACCCCAAACACGTTGACGACTGATTACCCAGTCACCGCGGTCACGAATCATGTTATATAATCTTGGTTTACCCCATTCACTATAGAATTTAGTGTTATCTACAGCTTCAAGTAATTCGCTACGGAATGCTTCAACAGAACAGAACCATTGTGGTGTAGCTCTGAAGATAATTGGTTTTTTACTTCTCCAGTCGTGTGGGTATGAGTGAGTGATATCTTCTTGTTTTAATAATGCTCCAGTTTCATCTAAGTGAGCAATAATATCTTTGTTCGCATCAAATACGAATTTACCAGCGAATTGTCCAGCTTCTTCTGTAAGAACACCTTGGTTATCAACTGGTGATAATACTCCAAGTTTGTATTGTAATTGACCAACAAGATAGTCATCAACCCCGTGTCCAGGAGCTGTATGTACTAAACCAGTCCCAGAATCAAGTGTTACATAATCAGCTAAGATTAATGTAGATGTTCTATCTAAGAATGGGTGTTTACATAATAAGTACTCTAAATCTTTACCTACTAATACTTCACCTATTTCATAGTTTTCCCAACCGAATTTTTCAGCTAAGAATGCTACTCTTTCTTTAGCTACTAAGTAGCTTTCTCCGTTATATTTAACAACTTGGTATTCAAAGTCTGGGTGAACAGCGATACCTAAGTTCGCAGGTAATGTCCAAGGAGTAGTTGTCCAGATAACAAACTTAGTTCCTTTTTCTACAGCACCATTTTCACTAACTAATTCGAAAGCAACATAGATAGATGGTGAAGTGTGATCGTGGTACTCGATTTCAGCTTCAGCTAATGCAGATTCTGATGATGGTGACCAGTAAATAGGTTTTAATCCTTTGTAGATATAGCCTTTGTCTACCATTTTACCGAATACACGAATTTGTTCAGCTTCAAATTTTGGATCTAAAGTTAAGTATGGGTTATCCCAATCACCTAATACTCCAAGTTTTTTGAAGTCAGCTCGTTGCTTATCAACTTGTTTTAATGCATAATCTTTACATTTGTTTCTAAATTTATTAGCTGGCATAGATTTTCTATCAACACCATTGTTTACTAATACTTGCTCGATTGGAAGACCGTGAGTATCCCAACCTGGAACGTATGGTGAAACAAAACCATTCATGTTTTTATATTTAACGATAAAGTCTTTTAAGATTTTGTTTAATGCGTGTCCAATGTGGATGTTACCATTCGCATATGGAGGTCCATCGTGAAGTACGTATGAAGGTTTCCCTGCGTTTTTTTCTAAAATTTTGTTATATAAATCCATTTCTTCCCAACGTTTTAGGAATTCAGGTTCTTTATTTGGAAGATTTCCACGCATTGGAAACTTCGTTTTTGGCATTAATAATGTATCTTTTAATTCTACCATTTTTTCTCCTTTCAAAATAAAAAACTCTTAGTAAAAGTTATAGAGGGCGAAATGTATCCACGGTACCACCTCTTTTAACTCCTACCAAGAGCACTTGTTTGTTCTATTAAAATTATTACACAATAAAGTGATAACTCCTATGCTTCTATAAAACTTTCCACCAACCAGTTTCTCTCTAAAACTCCACACAGTCGTCTTGTCTTTATTTACGATATGTATATTATATTACATCAAGATAAAACTTTCAAGTCTTTTATGTGAATTTAATTTGAAATTATCTGAAAATATTCTGAAATTAAGAAAAAGACTTTTGAAAACCTACTATTTGAAAGATTCCATATTTAGAAATCCTTCTAATAATTGTTCATTTTCAAAAGTCTAATTATTTTATACTCTTCGATATGCGTTAAAATTCTCTGCAGCATATTTCAACGCTTTTTCTCTGCTAAGTGATGCAGTGACATTAATATTACTATCAGTAACCTCTACATTATCAACAACAACCGGTAAATCAAGTGACTTAATAGTAATAGTATTACCGTTAACCCTTGCTCCACTTCCAGAAAGAGCTTCTTTTAAATATTTTTCCAAAGCAAAATTTGGAATTGGAACCTTACCAATTTTAGCATCTTTTAGAATTAAATCTACACTATTGTTAGCTCCAGTTACTTTTATATTCGTATTTATCATTGTATCCCAAAGCCCTAATTTAACAGGTAATTTCGCTTTAATATGATCATCAACTAATTTATAACTACCATCTAGTAATTGAGAATCGTCTGATACAGCATTCTTAAATATAGATAGAAATGTATTATTATTAATTTTTAATGATGTTTTAATATTTGAATCAACTAATTTAAGATTTGAAATAAAATCTCCATTTAGATCCTCTAACTTAATCTTAGCATCATGATTCGCTAATTTTTCTGAATTATTTATACTTTCACTTGGCGTCAATGCATATGTTGCACCACCACCAAAAAGAGCCAACACTACTAGTAACGCTAGTATTTTTCTTAATACTTTCATTCGAATCTCCTTTATATTTTGCCTTCCTTCTAATAATATTATATACTATATAGTGAAAAGTTAAAATTAAGTTAAACTACAAAATAAAACTAGTAAATTTTAATGTACAAAATATATATTTTACGTTATAATAATTAGTAACCTTTTTAGGTTACGAATACATAAAGGAGATGATATTTATGAAAGAAAAAATTTCTATTAAGAAATTTACTATGAACGTTCTTAACGGTATCGCCCTAGGAACAGTTCTATGTTTAGTGCCAGGTGCATTACTTGGTGAGTTACTTAAATATATAGGTAAGGTTTATCCTTCACTTGCATTTTTATCATTATCAATAACAATTTCTAACGCTATGATAGGTTTAGCTTCAGGAATTATTATTGGATTATTCTTTAAATTTACACCTGTTCAAAGTGTATCTATTGGGTTAGCTACTCTATTTGCGAGTGGTTCAATTATCCCTACTCCAGACAAAACAGGTCTTATGTTAAAAGGTTCTGGAGATATCGTAACTATGATCTTTACAGCAGCATTAGCAACATTATTCATCCTACTAATTGGAGACAAAGCTAAAAACTATGCGGTAATCATCCTACCTCCATTAACACTTGTAATTATCGGAGGTATTGGTAGATATACTCTTCCATTCTTCTCAGGAGTAACTAAACTTTTAGGAGATGGAATCAAACATCTACTTACATTACAACCTATCATTCTTACTATTCTTATCGCGGTTATTTTTGCATGTCTTGTAGTTTCTCCAATTACATCAGTTGGGGTTGCGCTAGCGATTAATATCGACGGAATAGCTTCAGGAGCTGCAAACCTTGGAATCTGTGCATGTGGATTCACACTAGCAATAGCAGGATGGGCTGTAAACTCTAAAGGTGTTTGCTTCGCGCACTTTATCGGATCTCCAAAGATTTCAATGGCTAATATTTTCGCTAAACCGAAGATTATGCTACCTGTTCTTTGTAGTGCTGCTGTTTCAGGTGTATTTGCAGCAATACTAAACATTAAAGGAACAGCAATGAGTGCAGGATTCGGATTCAGCGGTCTAGTTGGTCCATTAGCACACCTTGCGACTACTGACGGAAGTACTTTAGAAATATTAAAAGCAGCAATCGTCTTCGTAGTAATTCCTGTAGTTTCTGGTTTCTTCTTCGTAAAACTATTCACGAAAATTGTACCAATTATCAAACCAGAAGATTACAAACTTAACTTATAAAATAATTTGAGACGACTCGAAACCATTTTGAGCCGTCTCCTTTTTTTACCTCCTAATTCACTTAAACCTTGCATAAATCATCCTCATAAATTATAATGATTAAAGTATTAATTTTTAAGTTATATATATTATCGACAAATTTAGAAGGAGTAGCTATGCTAAATCTTATTCGAAATAAAAAATTCAATGTTTATAAAACATTAAATATAGTAAATCCCCTAATACCTATTGCTACTGATGAAATGTTTTTACGTACAATTTCTGGTAATGATGACTGTATATTACACATGTACACATTGCCGAACTCAGCAATAATCGGAGCACCAGATACGCGTGTTCCATTTTTCGATGAAGCATTATTTTCTTTTTATAGAAATAATATTATTCCTGCAGTTAGAAATATCGGGGGATTAGGAATAATTTCAGACAAAGGTATATTAAATTTATCTATCATTATGAATAAACCAAAAGAAAACTTTTCAATTAATGAAGGTTATGAATTAATGACAGAATTTATCAAAGCAGTTTTCCCAGAAGGTGCTAACAAAATCGAAGCTATTGAAATAACTAACTCGTACTGTCCTGGTGATTATGACCTAAGCATAAATGGAAAAAAATTCGCTGGAATCGCTCAAAGAAAGATCAAAGATTCAGTAGTTGTTTCTATATACATCAGTGTCTTTGGAGATCAACAAAAACGTGCGAATATAATGCGAGAATTTTACGATATTGGCATTAAAGACCAACAGATAAATTACAAATATCCAAAAATCGACCCGAACTGTATGGAAACATTAGAAAAACTTCTTCATAAGGAGTTTACTCTAGAGGATGTATATGAAAGAGTTGAAAAAGTACTTTATTCACTAGACTGTGACCAAGTTGAAGGAGAATACACAGAAGAAATGATAGAAGAATACAATAGTATCTTCGAACAGGCTAAAGAAAGAAATGAAAGTTACTTAGAAGGAAAATAGTAATCTCATCGGTTTAGGAATTTAGAAACAAAAATAATAAACATACAAAAAAGCTAGTCAGAAAATAATTCTAACTAGCTTTATTTATATATTTTATAATAAATGTAAAATCACATTTACCCAAAGCCAACTAAATGGCATTACTAATATCATCGCAGGTACCATATCTACAACCGGAAACATCTTGAGTTTCAATATTCTAAACCCAGCAGCAACCATTAAGAAACCACCACAAGCTTTAAAGTCATTAATCATTTCAGGTGTCGTTAATGGAACTATTAATCCTGCTGATAAAAATAATAACGTAAAAATAACAAACTGCGGTACTGCTATTAGTGAAACAATATACCCAAGATTACAAGCAAAGATAGCTGCCGTAAAGAAATCAAGAATAGACTTCGTAATTAATAAACTTGGATCACCTGTTATACCTTCATTAAGACTACCATAAATTCCCATACCACTAGAACAAAATAGAACAATTACGGTAATCAACGTAGCTAAAAATTCTGTTTCTGACATAGAACTATTAGGTTTTGGAACAACTTTTACCATAAGTTTCTGCATTTTCGCACAAGCTCTATATACTAAATCACCAAGATTAAAAAATAATCCTACTAATGTCCCTATAATAATCGCGAATATCACCGCTGGCATATATTTCATAAGACCAATCGATGCTATTCCCATCCCCATCGAACAAAGTCCAAAAATCATATTCAACTGTTCTTTATACTTTTCCGGTAATTTATCTCCCAACACAGCTCCTGCTATACCTCCTAAAAATATAGCAATCGTATTAATTATTATTCCTGTTGGCATTTTAAATATCCTTTCTCTTTAAACTTTCTATCATAAATACTCCAACATCTATAATAGGAAGTTTAGTAATTTTCTCAAGTTCTTTTTTAATATAAGGAAAGTGAGTGCACCCAAGAACAACTGCTTCTACATTCGTTAATTCGAAATAATTAAACAATGTCTTAAAGTTAAATTCTTCGACAATTTGTTCTGGTTTATTCCCCTCTTCAATCGCTTTAACAAGCTCCAACATTGATAATCCTAAAACACGAAGACGCGGATTCGAAACATATAGATTGTTCTCAACACCTGTAAGACCATGAGAGTTCGCTGCCATTACAGCTAAATACTTATACTCAAGTCCTAGATTTCTATACATCTGCATAGGAGTAATAATAGAAATATTCTTTTTTTCTGCCAATCTATCAAAATCAACAACCGAACTTAGGGAATTACAGTATACAAAAATCGCATCGCAACCTTTTCCTTTTAGTTCATCTATAATTTTCACAATAATATTTTCACGTTCTTCATCTTCTAAAGCCTGAAACGTAGTTTGTTCTACTGGATTATTAGAAATTGGCACTAAAACTACATCATCATAGCCATATAAATTCAGTAACTCCGCACCTAATTTCGAATCAATCGGTGTTCCAGCCATAACCGCTATCTTCATTCAAATTCCTCCTACACAAATATTTCGTTCGTCAATTTATTTATTTATTTTATCATTATACTACAAATTTCGTTTCTATAAAAGATAATAATTACCATACTTTAATCTTTTAATTTTCATATAACTTAATACAAAAATAGACCCAGGATTTCTCCTGAGGTCTATAGTTATTTGAGAGTGACTCAAAAATCGTGATTTCAGATAAATCGCATTTATTGAGTTATTCTCTATATTGCGCTAAATCAATATATTATTTAATATCAATTTTCAATTCATCATCTACATAGTCTAAGTGGATTTCCATTCCATCTTCGATACCATGGCGGATTAATTCAACTGAAAGTTTGTTTTCGATTTGACTTTGGATGAATCGTTTAAGTGGACGAGCACCGAATTTCATATCGAATCCAGCTGTCGCAACCCAACCAGAAATATTATCAGTATATGTTAAAGTAATATTTCTGTTAGCAATACGTGCAACAAGTTCGTTAAGAAGTTTATTAGCGATACCTTTAATATTATCTTGTGTTAATGGTTTGAAGATAATTATATCATCCATACGATTTAGAATTTCTGGTTTGAAGTAACCGTAAAGTTGGTTAGTAACATTTTTACGAGTTTCTTCAGAAATTACACCGTCTTTAACTTCTTCTAATAGTTCTAATGAACCGATGTTAGAAGTCATAATGATAATTGTATTTTTGAAATCTACTACTACACCTTTAGAGTCAGTAAGTGTACCTTCATCAAGAAGTTGAAGTAAGATATTGAACACATCTGGGTGAGCTTTTTCAATTTCGTCCATTAAGATAATGCTGTAAGGATTACGTCTTACACTTTCAGTAAGTTGACCACCTTCTTCATATCCGATGTATCCTGGAGGGGCACCGATTAAACGACTAACTGAGTGTTTTTCCATGTATTCACTCATGTCGATACGCACGATGTTACGTTCATCATCAAATAAGTTAAGAGCTAATGCTTTAGCAAGCTCAGTTTTACCTACCCCAGTAGGACCTAAGAATAGGAAGCTACCGATTGGTCTATTAGGATCAGCGATACCAGCACGAGAACGTAAGATTGCATTAGTTACACTCTCTACAGCTTCATCTTGACCAATTACTTTTTCATGAATAGTATCTGCAAGATGTAATAATTTTTCTTTTTCAGTTTCTACTAGACGAGTTACAGGAATACCAGTCATTTGACTTACGATAAATCCAATCTCATCTTCAGTAACTTCTTGTTTTAGAAGTTTATATTCTTCGTGTTTAGATTTTTCTTCTAGCTCTTCTAATTCTTGAATTAATTTTGGTAAAGTAGAATATTGTAATTCAGAAGCTTTTTCTAAATCATAGCTATTTTGAGCTTGTTCTAATTCTAATTTAACTCTATCGATTTTTTCACGAAGATTTTTAACAGCTGATAATTTT
Source organism: Gemella taiwanensis (assembly GCF_054054385.1). Taxonomy (NCBI): domain Bacteria; kingdom Bacillati; phylum Bacillota; class Bacilli; order Caryophanales; family Gemellaceae; genus Gemella; species Gemella taiwanensis. The sequence goes on along the minus strand of NZ_JBSMTL010000001.1, from coordinate 425,797 downwards.
TCTTTTTCACTATCAACTTGTAATTGAAGTTTATTTTGTTCTTCTTTTAGATTAGCTAACTCTTCTTTTAAGTTTTCTAAACGTTTTTTAGATACATCATCATCTTCTCCACTTAGGGCTTTTTCTTCTATTTCAAGTTGCATAACTTTACGATTAATTGTATCTAATTCAGCTGGATTAGATGAATTTTCAGTTTTAATAGTAGCACAAGCTTGGTCGATTAAATCGATAGCTTTGTCCGGTAAGAATCTATCAGTAATATATCTGTTAGATAATTCAGCAGCTTCTACAATCGCACGGTCAGAGATTTTCACACCGTGATAAACTTCAAATCTTTCTTTAAGACCACGTAGAATTGAGATTGTATCTTCTACAGTAGGCTCTTTAACAAGAACTTTTTGGAAACGACGTTCTAACGCTGAGTCTTTTTCGATATATTGACGATATTCATTAAGAGTTGTAGCACCGATACAGTGTAGTTCACCACGAGCAAGCATTGGTTTTAAGATGTTACCAGCATCCATTGCTCCATCAGTTTTACCAGCACCAACAAGCATGTGAATTTCATCTATAAATAGAATTATTTTTCCTTCTTGTTCTTTAACTTCTTTTAATACAGCTTTTAGTCGTTCTTCAAACTCACCACGATATTTAGCTCCTGCGACTAAACTAGTAAGGTCAAGTTCAAATACAGTTTTGTCTTTAAGACTTTCAGGTACATCACCACGCACAATACGTTGAGCCAGTGCCTCAACAATCGCAGTTTTACCTACCCCAGGTTCCCCTATCAACACTGGATTATTTTTTGTTTTTCTTGATAAAATTCTAATTACATTTCTTATTTCTTCATCACGTCCTATTACAGGATCAATTTTACCACTACGTGCAGCTTCTACAAGGTCACGACCATATTTCTCTAAAACTTCGTAGTTGTTTTCTGGATTTTCGTTCATAACTTTTTTACCTCCTCTGATATTATCGATAACGGCTACTAAATCTTTTAATGTAGTTACATTATCAATATATTTTTTTACTATACTATTTTTTAAATAACTCGCTAGAACTATATGTTCACACGAAATAAATTTATCTTCATATTTCTCTTTGTATTTATTAGCTTCTATTAATAAAGTATTCAAATCATTACTTAAGTAACTAGCGTAATTGATATTATCTCCTTCTACACTATTTACCTTCGCAATCTCATTATCTAACTCATGAGTTAAATTCACCTTATCAACATTTACTCTTCCTAATATATCACTATATAAATTACTACCAGTAAGTGCCGCTTTTAAGAACATCTCACTCGTAATACTTTGACTTTTTTTATCTGTTGCAAATTCGGAAGATTTCGCTAAGATTTCTTTCACACTATTAGTAAAACTATTAATATCCATTGTAAATCTCCTTTGATTAAATTATTAGATCAAACGGTACATTTATTCGTTGATCAGTATCTCTAATAATAGAAACACTCTTCAAAAGATACACCTAAATACTCAATAAACTAAAAGGTTTTATAGAATATATTTAAGTTTTATCTTTTTTGACCTTCTTTGACCTTAAATAAATTATAGCATGTTTGACCTTTTTTGACAATAGTTTTTTAAAAAAAAATTAAAAAAAGAAAAAAAGCTCATAAATCCTTTTGTTGACAAGCTTTAATCTATATATTATACTTATTATTATCTTAGAGATATAAAAATATATGCTCTACTGGTAACTTTCCCAGAGAGATTAATTTCTGCTCTGCAAAACACCTATGAAATTTCATAGGTGTTTTTTAAATGCAAAAAACACCACATATATATTATTAAAATACATATGTGGCAGTTATTTATGCATCTATATATCTAAACTCTATCTTACGTCTATTTTTTGTTAAATTAATTTGTTATTTTTTATTTTTCATTTTCTTACTATACAAATATTCAATAATTATACTTAGGATCATTATTAAGTATAATATAATAAAGGTTTTTATATGATCTTGACTTATGTTTATATTTAATGTGTTTTTTATATAAGAAAAGTATAAAATAGGAAAAAGTATTAAGCTTATTATGTTATAAAATTTATTAAGCATGATTAAATCACAACATAAGATACGTAGTTTAAGCTCATTATACTTTTACTTATATGATAATATGCGTCAATACCTTTATCTTGCCAATATAATTGTTGTATAGCTTGTTCAGATCTAAAAATGTGGTTATTAAATTTACCTAATGATAAAATAGAAGTCGTTAACTTAAATTTTTTATATTTCATAAGAAGAACCTCCTTTATAAAATAGAAATTAAAAATAAATTTGCAACTAAACATTAATAATACTTATATTCCACTATCTAAAATATATCATGAAAATCTAATGATAACAATATGAAAATTAAGAAAGGTGTTCGTTAGTTGAAAACGCTTATCTAGCATGCAACTACATAAGCGGTTTTCTAATTTAATCTTATTCTTTATTCCTTCTCACTCACAAAACCATTTTTTTCTAATAGTTCTTTAGTTACTTTTTCTATTCCTGAAGGTTGTGCGTAGAAATCAGCGAATTTCTTAGTCCATGTTTTTGTCTCACGTGCTTCAGCGAAGTCTACCATAGTTTGACGGTATTCTTTTAATACTTCAACATTTGATTTAGGGAATTCATTGTATCCTACATTAGCCGCTTCTGGTAATCTAGGTTTAACTTTTTCCGTAGATAACTCTTCATCTTTAACACCGATACTTAGTCCACATAGGAACAAAGCATTTTCGGGAATATTTAGTAATTCAGAAATCTTATCTCCAAAACCTCTTACTCCACCACAATAAACAATTCCATATCCTAAAGACTCAGCAGCTAATGCAGCATTTTGCATCGCAATACCAACATCTAAAGTACCGATAAGTAGTGGCTCATATTGATTAGTAATATCAAACTCTCCACCTTCAATATCAAACGCTAATTCAATGTTAGTATAATCTAAACAATATAGTAAGAACGCAGCAGAATTTTCAATATGAACTGCATTACCAGGTGCTTTATCAAGGATTAAATCAGCAATTTGTTGTTTAGTATCACCTGTTGTTACGATAATACTATAGTGTTGTCCATTCATCCAGCTAGATCCTTGTTTAGAACTAGCGATAATTTGCTCAAGATGTTCTTTAGGTAGTTCTTTTCCTTTTACAAAACTACGAGTTGAACGATGATCTAACATCGTTTTAATAACTTCATTCATATGTTACCTCCGAAAAAATTCTAGTAATAGTAATTTAATTATAACGTGAAAAAGAATAGAATGAAAGGAAATAGGCTGGTTAAATTCTATATTTTTAATCTTTATAAAGATACACTATATCCATTCCGTCTTTTATATTCACAATCTCACCTGTTTTCTTATAACCCAACTTCTCATATAAATAAATATTACCTTGTTCTTGTAAAATTGTATCTAATTGCCAATGATGTGAACCATATATTTTTTCTACTTCTCTCATAGCAAGTTGAGCAAGTCCTTGATTTCTAAACGCAGGCATGATCCAAATAGGTGCTATACGTTTCCTACTTCCATCTTTTTTATCTATGACTCTAACCGCTCCAACTTTTTCATTATTTATAGTAATAAAATAGTAACTAGTCCAAGATTGTTTATATTTATTCAAAACATTCTCATAACTTTCAGTAGCTGGGCTCATATTATAATCTTGATACTTTTCTAATAGACCCTTAAATGCCTTTACTTGCATCTCCCATATTTCTTTCATATCAGATTCTGTTACTTTTACTAATGCAATATTCATTTATTATTCCTCCAGTTCTCTAATTATCAACTAAAGTTATTTTAACCCAAATTTTCAATACACCAAATAAATGCTTTAGCTACACGTATATCTGAATTACTAAAATGCCCACCTTTATTCCATTCTAATATTGTTTTTATTTTATCATTTTTTAATAGTTCTTCCTGTTTTCTAATATTATCTCCAACAGCAGACATTACTTTATTTTTCGTTTTCTCCTCAGTATCACCTAAACTTAGGTAAATAGTGTTGCTTAATGGTGTATTATTATTCATAAATTCTTCCCAGCCATTAAACCAAACAGAAGGAGAAGCGGCAGCAATACCAGAAAATATATTTGACTTATACGCACTCCAAAGACTGAATAAACCTGCCAAAGAATATCCACCTAGAATAAACTTAATATCATTATCTAGATTATATTTTTCTTTAACCGTTGGTATAAATCTACTTTCAATAAATTCTAAAGTGTCTTTAGCACCTGAACCAAAAGATTTATTTCCAAATGCCGGAGGGGCTTCCCAAGGAGAAAGTTCACTATTCCAATCCTCTATTTTAAAAGCAATAAGCGAGAATTGTTTATCTATATTATCTTGAATTTTTGCAACTTCGTTATCCAATACTTCAATATCATGTCCATCAACAGGTTGGATCAATAAGTATTTTGCAGTATCAGTTATATATCCAATACAAGATTTATTGTCTATTAAAAAATTCTCTTTTCTGTGTTTCATTAATTTCTCTCCTGTAACATTTCTTTATACATATATAATATAATTCTCTTCATTTCTCTTTAAACATCGTCTTCTAACTATATTAATAGTTTTTTAGTATTCCATTAATACTGGATACTTCATAAGAATTCCTATTAATTCTTAACAAAGCTTATTCCCTTTTCTCTATCATTACCATATTTTCATTTTATAATCTATTATTAACTCTTGCTACAATGATACCATTTTTAGTAGTAATGTCAATAGCTACACCCAGAATATTACTCAAATTTCACAAACATAGAAAAAGCCTTTGGAATCAGCTATTCCAAAGACTTTCGATTATTATTTTATATATCAATTACTAATAATACATACTATTTCATTCTTATGTATACACGTCATGTCATAATTTTTATAGTTAGATACTAATATGTATTATTAAACTAATTTTTCATAACCTTCTTTAATTTTATTTAATAAAGCTGTATCTGTTAATTCTGTTACTTCCCTTAACGCTTCGATAACACCTTTTTCTTTAATTAGTTGTTCAAGTTTTACTGATTGTTCATCTTCTTCAGATTTGAATGTAAGAATATATGAACAAGCTTTTAATAAAGCACTATTTGATAATTCTAATTCTTCTGTTTCTCTAATAGGTTTAATAAATCTTTCATTATAACCTAATTTTCTTATAGGAGTACGGCAGATTCTAGAAACATTATCTACGATACGTGGATTTTCGAAGCGTTTAATAGTTTTATTTCTATAAGCTTCCATCTCAGCTTTATCAAATCCCCATTTTTTCTCAAGTAATGCACTAGTTTCTTCTAATACAGCGATGAAATCTTTTCTTACGTCAGCATGTTTAGCACCATCTGAAACTAATTCAATACCTAAGTAATTCGCTATATAACTTAGCGCCGCATGTCCTGTATTTACCGTAAATAGTTTTCTTTCGATAAACGGATTAAGATCTTCTACGTAGTGTACTAGTTCAATATTTCTATTACTTTCTACTTTAATTTTATCCGCTTCTATTACCCATTCACAGAATTTCTCTACTTCAACTAGAAGAACATCATCATGTTTTTGAGCTGGTACGATTCTATCTACTGCTGAATTTGGGAATCCTACATATTTATTAACAAATTCTTGTTCTTGTTCTGAAAGATGTTTGAACACTTCCATTTTTAAAAATTCAGATCCAGAAATCATATTTTCACAAGCGATAATATCTAATAATTTAGTATTATTATTCGCTACTTTTAATTTTAATCCTTCTGCGATGTCTTTTGCTATGATAGGTAGAACATTCGGACCTATAGAAGTAGTAATTAATTCTACTTCACCTATAGCTGTATAAAGTTGTTCTTTTTCTTCAGCAATATTCAGAGCATCAAAATTATTTAGTTCAACTTCTTCAATATTTTCATCCAATATTCTAATAGTGTATGTATCACGGAGTTTTAAATCATTAACTACATCTTTATTAATATCTACAAAAGTAATGTGATATCCAGATTTATTTAATAATTCTCCTATGAAGCCACGTCCGATATTTCCTGCACCAAAATGTAAATTTTTCATTGTAATACCTTCTTACTAATTTTATATTTTATTATTCAACTTCTGATAATAAAGTAATAACTTCCTCTTCAGTAGCTGCGTTTACTAATTTTATAACATTTTCTTGTTCTGAACAGAAGATTGCTATTTTTGATAAAAGTTCTAAGTGCTCCCCATCTTTACCAGCGATACCGAAAACTATGAATACCATCTTGTCTTCTGTATCTTCAGGTTTAGCAAATGAAACCCCTCCTGGAATTTGTATAATAGAAATCCCTGTACTTTTAATTGATTTTTTAGCTTCATCAGTTCCGTGAGGAATCGCAATAAAGTTCCCCATATACGTTGATACGATTTCTTCTCTTTCTAACATCGCAGGAATATAGTCGCTATCTACATAACCATTTTCTACTAAGATTTCTCCTGCTTTTCTAATAGCTTCTTCTTTGTTGCTAATTTCTTGTCCTAATCTAATATCTTTTTTTGTTAAATTCATCTTCATTTCTCCTTCGAGTTTTCTTGTTCTATTTCTTATAAGTTAATTATACCTTTAGTTATCCTTCTAAACAATATCAAAGTCGGCGAAACACTTTTTGCCAAAATAGAGTTATAAATACTGCCAAAAATAAATTCAGCAGTAAATCACTTTAAAACATCACTATATATGAACTTCCTTTACAACAAAATAACGACCTGAAACTAATTTCCAAGTCGCTATTATAACTATAACTGTAAAATATAATTTTTCAAGATTAGTTCAATCTTTGTAAGGATAAAGTCTTTATTCTTACTAGCCAATGCTTTAGTAAATACCTCATCATCTAATATCGCAATACTAATCTGACTAAGTAAATCTGTAAATTCTTGTTGATTTTGACTGACCATCACTATAAAATTATCAACATTCTGATCACTACCCATTGAATCCTTCATAACGATAGCATCACTTAATGAACTAATAATAACAAATGGTTCTTCGATATCATTATTCAAAGTATGGAAAAGAGCTATATTAGTATTAGGGATAACTACTGAACTCTTATTATGTCTTTCTAATAAACTATTATAAATTTCATCTTTGTTAGTAATATTCAGTGCTGAATTTGTCAGTATATCATCTAATATCACTTCATAATCATCTAATTTTTCAGTTTCAACATACTCAGTGTTCTTCAAAATAATGCGACACGCACTGCTAAGTTTATCAATATTGACGATATTTTCTCTTTTAACAGTATTATTTCTTTTGAAACTTCTACTAGATAATATTTTCTCACGAATTAAATTTATATCTTTTTCTTTTAGTATAGTCGGGATTAATAAGTAATCGACATCTTGTTCCAGTTCGATTGAAGATATAACTACATCATAATTGTTTACTAAAGATTTAGTTACCTTACTAGGAATTGTATATTCTAGATTTTTTATTTCAGGAATATTCTTTCTAATCTGACTACCCAATATTTTTGAACTTCCTATACCACTAGCGCATATTACAAGAGCACGAATAAAATTCTTTCTATAAATTTGTTCATAACTAGAAGCAAAATGTATAACGATATAACTTAACTCCGTAGAATTAAACATTATTTCATCAAAAACAACTAACAGTTCTGACTTAATTACAAGATATAACTCATTGTAATTTTTCAATACGAAATCTTGTAATTCATCATTCTCCTCTGTTAAGTTCATCTGATGTCTTTTTATCGCCGATTCAACATGTGCGATAAGACCACTTGAAAGATTTGTATCTTGCGTGAAGTCCACATTCATTTTTTCAGAAACATATTTTATCAATAGACTAATCTTATACACTAAAGTATATGAATACTTATCATTTAAATATGAAAGTTGCTCGATTAAACGACATGTTTTTAATATTTTGACAAGGAATTGGATTATATCATCTGTAATATCAAAGTCAATTATATCTTTAGAAGCGGTTAATAGTGACTTAATACTATCATATTCTTGTTTCGTACTATTTTCTTTAATATCAGTTGGATATGACATTCGAAGAAAAACTACATTTAAACTTATAAGGATTTTCTTTATACTAGAATCAGTATAAATTTTAAACACATCGAGATGTTTGTTTTGATAAAATACCTTTTTTAAAAAATCAAAATTCAAGAATTTTATGAATGGATTACTTGATAAAATACTACGATCATTTAGTCTAGTAAAAAATTCCTCATCACTAATTTCGTTACATAATAATGAAATTAGCAGTACTCTACGATCTACCTCACTACCTTCTATTTCAATACCATGACCTTTTTTTCTAATTAATGTCAGTTTATAATCAGACAGAATCTTTTCGATAGTACCTATTGCAGTAGCAACAGTATTATAACTTAACATTAGTTTCTCAGAGATATCTTTAATCGAAGTATCTTCACTTAAAATTAAAAAGCATAATATTAAATTCAATCTAGTTTCTGTTGAATATGCATAATCTTCAAAACTAACTTCAAATAGTGAAGAATCCAACTCAGATAAATCACCTTTTAGTACATACTTAGACTTTTCTTTCGTTAAATCTATTCCTAGTTGATCTAATGAACTTTCTAAGTTTTTAATCTCTCTATAGAGTGTTCTTTCTTTTATTTTTGTAGCCTTAGCTATCTCTTTTATACTTAGTGCTTCATCAGTATTTTTTAACAAAACTTGTAATATTAGTTTTTCACGTTCGTTAAACATATGACCTCCATTCAAAAAATATACAAAACTTTATTTCATAATAAAAATATGACTTCCTCTTAGTAATGCATAGCGCCTTATCTAAGAAGAAGTCATAAACACTACCGTCTCTATTTACAAAATATTATATAGTTATTTTTCTATTTTTGCAAATTCTCAACGATTTCATCGTATTTTGGACTGTTTAGGAAATTATCTACAGATACGTGTAGAGCTTTTCCATTCATTTGTTTCGCTCTTGGCGTTAATTCGTTTTGAGTTACGATTAATAATCCACTTTCTTCATTTAGATTTCTAATCGCTACGTTTGTTACTTCATAATCAAGTCCAGCTTTTTTCACTTTGTTACGTAGTATAGAAGCACCCATTGCTGAGCTTCCCATTCCTGCATCACAAGCGAAGATGATTCTTTTAACATCAGCATAAGAAGTCTCACTTGCAGTATCAACTGCTACGTCTTGACCTTTTGATTCAGCTTTCATGTTGCTTACTTTGCTTTGTGCTGATTCTAAATCTCCTTCACTTTTATCACGTTTTAAGATAATACTTGCGATTACGAATGTTACTAAAGTAGATACTACTACACCAGCTACTACAGCAAAGTAACTTCCAGTTGCTGTTTGAGCAAGTACTGCTAAAATACTACCTGGTGAAGCTGGAGCACGTAGACCTGCACCTAATAATTGGAATGTTGCTGTACCACTTACTCCACCTGCCATAGCTGCGAAGATTAATGAAGGTTTCATTAAGATGTATGGGAAGTAGATTTCGTGGATACCACCGATGAAGTGGATGATTGCTGCACCTGGAGCAGAAGCTTTAGCAGAACCTTTTCCAAAGAACACGTAAGCTAATAAGATACCTAATCCAACACCTGGGTTAGCTTCTAATAAGTATAAAACTGATTTACCAGTATTTAATGCTTGTTCAGTTGCGATTGGTGTTAAGATACCATGGTTAATCGCATTATTTAAGAATAAGATTTTTGCTGGTTCGATAAACACGTTAGCAAGTGGTAATAAATGCGCATTAATGATTACATCTACACCAGCACTAAGTGCATTAGTAATAACTTTAACAATAGGTCCAATTCCAAAGAATCCTAAAATAGCTAAGATAAATCCAAGAATACCAGCTGAGAAGTTGTTTACTAACATCTCTAATCCAGTTTTAATTTTTGGTTGAACTGCTTTGTCAAATTTTTTCATTAGGTGAGCTGCGATAGGTCCCATAACCATAGCTCCTAGGAACATTGGTGTTCCACCTAAACCTTTTTCTGTAATTGTCACTGTTCCAACAATAACACCCATAGTAGCAATCGCCGCTACAACTCCTCCACGTTCATCATGAACGTTTTTACCAGCTGAATAAGAAATTAATAGTGGTAATAGGAAGAATATCATTGGTGCAACTAATGCCGCAAGTTTTGCGTTTGGCATCCATCCTGTTGGTATAAATAATGCAGTAATTAATCCCCAAGCTATGAATGCACCAATGTTAGGCATTACCATACTTGAAAGAGCAGTACCGACTTTTTGAACTAAAACTTTAAAACTACTTTTATTTTCGCTCATAAGTATAAATCTCCTTTTGTTTTTTACTTTTATTTTATGAACTCATTATACATTCTGCCTAGTCAACGAACAATATCAAAGTAGGCAAAATGAATTTCGCCAAATTGAAAACGGATTAAAAAAGCCTTAATATCAGCATTTTAATAAATAATTTCAGCTTGGCGAAATAATTAAAAATAATTATTATTAAGTGTTAACAGTGTTATAAAAAATTAAAATTTCATCAAAAAATTCGGACTGATATCGTATCAATCCGAATTAAATTTATTTTACAGCAAATTCTTGGCTACCTAGTTCAGGTCCAGCCACACCTTTGTAAGCAGTAAGTTTTACCGGTGTAGTCAAATCTGAAAGTTCATAAGCTACAGCACCAGAAACAGTTCCATCTTTTTTAATAGTCGCTGATTGATCACGAACTAATGTTTTATCTGGATGCATAGCAACTTGAAGTTTATTAACCTTATTCTTATCGTTATCTTGAATTGCTCCTTGAGGGAATGAAGCAAACCATGCACTCATTGGGTTAATTATATCTTTTCCACTTTTGTTAGTAGTATCATACCAAAAGGCTATAACTGGTTTCTTACCGGATTCATTTCCTTCAGCACCTACTGGAATTACTTTATATTTAGTAATTTTCAAATCAATATCTTCCATTGATACTTTTCCATCTTTAAAAGTATACTCCCCTTCTCTGCTAGAAGAATTCACTTTATCTTTATCAGTTTCATTTTTTACTGGATTTTCTTTCTTTTCTTCCTTCATTGTTGAACATCCAGTTATTAATAAACTAGATGCTATTAATGCTATTAATAATTTTTTTGATTTCATAATTTCACACTCCTTTTATAATTTAATTTATATTTTAAAAATCTACAATTTTATTATAGAATTTAATAATATAAAATACTTAATAAGAATAATCACTATCTTCTTGTGGATCAGCAACTTTTCTAGATATATTCTTATGTAATTTTCTGTTAGTTTTTATTTTTTCAATGTTTGATATTTTATTTTTTGCAACCCATCCTATTGAATCTTCTGGAGGATTATTTTCATCTATCCAAATAAACTCAATCCCAATTTCATCTGTATCTACATACTTTGTAAATCTTATTGCATTTATATGTAATTCAGCTAATCGTTCTGAAGTTAGTAATTCTCTTTCTTCTAACTGAAATACTCCTCTTAACAACCACTCACCCAAAATATCTTGTCTATCAATTGATTGAATAGCCTTTCCTGCATCTTGGTTGATATATGCTTCTATTACGTTTCCTGAAGAAATGAATTTAAGTTTAAATGTTCTATTTTCCTTTGATAATGCTAATGAAGATTTACCCTCTTCTAATTTCCCTGCATCCTTAGCAAAAAAATCTGGAAAATTTTTGTGGAATTTTTTAGAATCTGGAATAGGAATATATACTTCCCCTACAGGTCTATACACCATTTTTTCAATTTCATTCATTAAATAGTCATCATTTAGATTTTTTATATAATCTATTAGTTTGAATCTTAGTAGTTTTTTCTCTGCCGTTTTATTCTTTTCAATCAATATTTCTTTTAATATATTGATTATAAAATTGGTATCCTCAATAGTAAAGTTCTCTTTAAGATATTGTTCTAATTTTTTTATTCTCTTTTCTCTACTGTTTTTCCCAATCTTACTTGAACCATCAAATGCGTTAAAGCCTGAACTTTCTTCTACTTTCCCATCCTTATTAGCTATCATCCATGATACTGTTTGTAATATCTTGTTTTTTTCAGAATTTCTAGAAAGCAAATGTAAATTTTCAAATATATAAAACGGATCTTTTACATACTCTAGTTCCCATTCTTCTAATACTATATCTTTATTTTTAAAATTCATATATAATTGACTATCTGCTGATGTGTATTTATAATAGTGTTTTCCATCATTAAATTTAAAGTTTGTAGGAGTTTTTAATGACGTTGCCCCTTCTATTTCAATATTTTCTATATCAATCGGTAAATAATCAATTTCTCCAACATAAATTTTAGGATTTTCTCCTTTTTTTGATGGCATTAAAACATGATAGACTGATTTAACCGTCACATCATCATATACAAATCCTTTTAATTGCTCTTTAGAAGAAGCAATACGTTTATTTCTAAGTAATGATATTTCTTTAGCTAGTTCATAATAGTAATTGTTATTTATATTATCATTTTCTTCTTTTGTTTTTACAGTTTGTGAATTGTCTCTTATAGTGTTGAATTTATCTATCCAACCTCTTGATTGACTATCGCTTTTAAATTGAGCTATTTTTTGATCTCCAGAAGAAATTCCAAATGATTTTATCCCTACTAAGTATTTATTTTTTTCATCTAAAATTATAGAAGCATCAAATGATGTATTTGAAATATCTTCGCCGAAAGCATTGAATGATTTTTGAAATACTGTTTCTTGAAATTTTGAGTTAATAATAGGTGCTACAAAATCTTCACTTTCTTCATCTTCCTTTTTTTGAGAAAAAGCTTCACTTAAGCTCGCAAAGTTTGTTATTAATAATTTGTAATTCTGTTTATCTTCTTTATTTAAATTAAACCACATGACTTATCCCTTTATTTATTAAATCTCTACTATGCTATAAAATTCTAAGCTCCCACCTTTTTTTACTAATTTTAGATATTCTTCACTAGTTAAAGTAGGTAATTTTTTATCATAATTTTTTATACAACTCTTAGCTTGTTCAAGCGTTTCAACTACTTCTTTAACGTATGATTCACCTTCGAAACGGCTTTGCATTTTTGTATATATTATAGAGTATCCAGAGGACATTTTCGTTTCATTTTTTTGTATGAATCCTCCATCTAATGCTGAAGAAATATTTTCAGCAATTCTAGTAATCACTGGTACTACTACACTATTCCCAGCTTGTTTATACAGCTGACCATTAGAAACATCCTCAGGTAGTTTATAATCTTTAGGGTATCCTTGAGCATTAAAAGTTTCTTTTGGAGTTAATTTTCTTATCTCTCCTGATGATGTACATATTAAAGGAACATTATGACCACCAGTTCCCATATTAGCTGTTAGTGCAGGAACTACTCCACTTTTATTTTCTCTAACATACTGTCTTCTCCATTGATATACAGTATCCTGACTAGTTATTTCATCTTTTAATTTATCATAAAATGGTTGTTTCCCATCTCTATAATAATATATTTCTTTTTCTTTTAGATCAAAATTAATAATATCTGACAATTTTGTTTCCAATTTTATCTCTTTTGGAAATTCAAATTTATCAAATGATTCTTTCTCTAAAAAACCAACTATATATATACGTTCTCTATTTTGAGGTACATTTCCATAATCTTTTCCATTTAGTACTTTCCATTTAATATAATAGTTATTTTCAGTTAAAGCTTCTTTTATAACTTTAAAAGTATTACCATGGTCATGAGTAACCATGTTTTTAACATTTTCTAAGAAAATAGCTCTAGGTTGCTTGTTTTTTATTATTCTTAACAATTCAAAAAATAAATCGCCTCTTTCATCCTCAAACCCTTTTCTATAGCCTGCTATACTAAATGCTTGACACGGGAATCCTCCCACAATAACATCTAACTTTTCTTCCTTTATTTCTTCTGGTTTTACTTCATGAATGTCTCTAGGATCCAGAAAAACATCAGGAAAATTTAATTTATATGTTATTCTAGCATTTTTATCAATTTCATTGGCATACACCACTCTGAACTTATTAGTTTTTTCAAAACCTAATTCAATTCCACCAACTCCGCTAAAAAAAGCGGCAACATTATATCTTGTAGAACTTACAGAATTTGTCATGTATAACTTCTCCTTTAAAAATTTATTAACACCTTATTATATCATAAAATTATGTATAATGTTTTTTATAGTATTTATTTTTAATTTAATATTACTCTTATAAAATGTATAGATACTCTATTTTTAGTAATAAGAAATTACATATTAAATTATATATTAATTTACTGAATTGTAAAACTTAGTACATAGAAGAAGAATTCCAAGTATGACTCTTCTACTTAGAATTCTTTTCTTATATACTTTACATATTAATTTTATTTTCCTTCTCATTATCTACTATACTATCGTCTGTTTCTTGTTCATTTCTTTCCGATTTCAAGATATCTCCTATCCACTCAAAAAAATCTCTTAGTTCCTCCTTGGATACCTTTAACTCGTCGTACATAACCTAAAACTTCCTTTCCATATTATTTTATTATTCTTTTATGATTTCATCATCAAATAATCCATCTATCAATTCAATTTTATTAATTTTATCAAAATCATATTCAAGCAATTACTATTTTATTATAAGAAAAATCTCTTTTTAATGTCCTCATCATTTTAACTCTCAAATTTTTTATTTCAACATACTACTTATTTTATTTTTAATTCTTTTAATTTAGACTTTAATACTCTCTCTTTTAATGTATCACCTGAGAATTTATCTAATTCATTATTAGAAATACTATTTAATAGATTTTCATACATATTGTCTAAGCTAATACCAGAAAAATTTAACAAATCTTCATCTTTACTTACCCAATCTGATTGAAATATTTTGTGTATATTAATCGTTTCAGCTTCTCTACTAATTTCTTTATAACTTAATGAGTATTTTCTTTTATTGTTATACTCTAATACAAACAAAATATGATATGGTATATTTTCCTCAATAATATATATAACTGAATCATCAATTTCATAATCATATAGTTCTATTCTAAATACTTCTATTCCCTCTATAAAAGTACCCTTTGCTATATTCATAGTTGTATGATCTATTTTATTTTCCCATGTTATTGACTTAATCTGTTTTTGGAAATAGTTCTTAGCTTTATCAGGAATGGATTTTTGAGTATAAAGATCTTTATAATACTTCTGTTTAGGAATAAATCTAATAAATTCTGTACTTTTTGGTAATCCTAACATTTTTTCACCTCTTTAATTTATAATTAAGAAAATAAATTCACTCAAAATAATTTTATCCTGAAACTTGAATATCTTAACTTAATAATTCCACTCTTCATTCCTTATCTACATTAATGGCTTTCCCTCATGTATAATTTTTTTTATTTCTTTTTATCTAAAGAAGCATCATTCTTTATTTCAAGTGGGAATGGAGTGCCATTGTGCATAATAATTTGTCTATAAAATAAATCTATCGCAGTTGCCCTTGTTAAACCTAATTTTTTAAGTATTGCTTCCGCTTCTACTCTTGTATTCTTACATTTACAGTTGCCGTCTTTATACTAGTCATAACCAACACCTCCGAGTGTCTCTTTTTATTATACACTTATGTATCTCCATTAGCAATACAAATGAGGTACAAAATAATATTAAAATTAAATTCTATTACTATCATAAAAGAAAAAATACACTTAAGATATAATTATATCTCAAGTATATTTCTTAAATATTTATTTACTAAATTTCTCTAGCTACTAATAACATTGAATTTAACAGCATATGTATCCATACAAAAACTTGATGTAGCTCCTAATACTTTTAAAGCGTCCCCTTTTATTTTACTTTTATCTATCCCAGGTTGAACTATATAAATTATAAGTTCCATAGGATAATTTAATAATTTATTCTCAAGAATACTTAAAATCTTTAAATCACCTAAACATATTCTAGTACGGTTTGCTTTACTTTCTCTATATTTTATTCGATTAATCAACTCAATCGGATTAGCTTTCCAAATAACAGATTTTTCTGCTTGACCACATACTTCGTATAAATCTTTCACCCTGCATCCTGGCTTATCTGAAGAAGAATATTTACAGTGATATAACTCTACAATTATTTTATTAACTTCACTTCTAAAAGCTATTACATCTGCGATTTCACCAGAACCGTCATCATCAAATATAAAATCATATTTATTACTCTCTTTTATTTTATTAATTAAATTATACTGTATAGAATCTTTTTTTATTTCTCCCTTACTATCATATTGTGATTCTACTCTAATATTAACCCCCATTTGTTTCCAATCCCAAGAAATTATTTCATGTTTTTTGAATACATTAAAAAATTCTCTATATGGTTTAAACATTAGATTACCATCTATATAACTTCCATTTGTAAACCATATTTTTGGTCTATTTTCCTCCAAATACTTTGAAATTAATAGGCTTTGTTTTTTTGAGATTTCTATCATAGGTTCTTCTTTATTTTTTTCATTAAATATTATTTTATATTTATTTTCATCTATCACTAATGAGAAAGAATATTCATCATGAGGCGTAGTTATTTTGAAATTTTGAATATTATTTTCCATTTTATCCAACTTAATATCGATTTCTCGAAAATCAATTTCATATAATGATGTTTTTAGTATATATCTTTTTTCTGAATTTAAAATCAAATCGTCAAATTCTATTTTATAGGGTATAAAATGTTTTGGGTATTTTTTAATTTCTTCTGGAATCAATACATTTTCTAGAATCTTAGTACTACAATTTTCATCAAGTATTTTCATCATTACTTTATCACACCAATTTTTCCAAAAATTTAGATTTTCTACCCATCTAGACCATATTATACCTTTATAGGAACAACCTATACTAATTTTACCACTCCCCTCATATCCCATACCAAATATATTAGACTTATGGCAATTAGCTTTATTGGATTCTGAAATACCTTCAGCTATATCTACTCCAGCAAACATTTTGTATCTTACTGGTCCATTTATCGCAGAATTTAATCCGACGGTTGATAATGTTAGTCTCTTAATATCACTTAAGCACCTAAATACTTGCTCCCCTTTAACAGGTACTAGATCTTTTTTCGAAAAAATTTTTTCTATCAATCTTTTACATTTTATATGATTCGAACTATTTACACAAATATACTTCATTATTTTATTCCAATAAATAAAATAATAATCCCATTCTAGATTGTTTATGTCCATCTGACTTGTCCAATTTGGAGAAAATTTGGATGGTTCAATGATGACAATAATATTTTCTTTACTATTATAGTTATAATAAGTATTAGATTCTTCAAATAAATCTTTCCAATTATTTAATTGAGAAAAATTCGAATTATAATAATATGCCTTCATACTTACTTTTGTTCTAATCTGTGAAATATCGATTATACTATCCTTATCATCATAAAATCCACCAAGTAATTCTTGGAATGAAATTAGTTCTTGAATTTTCTCGTCTGCTATTTTTGGTAATAACATATTCCAATCAGTATTGGAATTATATAAATTTTCTAAGATATTTTTTGTTTTATTATCTGCTATATTAGCTATTAGTTTAGCCTCACCTAATTCTTTTTTACTTCTTGCAAACCTTCCAATAAATTGTAATGTTATAGGTATTGATTTAAACTTATCATGCAATGCAGCTATTTTCAATGATGGCATATCTATACCTTCACCAAACATATCTACACAGATAACAATTTTACTTTTTCCGTTTTTCAATTTTTGTAAAGCAATATTTTTATTTGATTTAGTTTGATTACTTGTGATTAGAACAGGATTGTATTGCTCGTATTTACTATAAATATTATTATATAAATATTCTGCTTTTTTTATATTTTCCGTTCTTACAAGTAATGTATGACTAAAACCTTTAGCCAAATCATCACGTAATATTTCTACTGCTTTTTCAGCAATTTTCAAATCATACAGATCCACATCATATTCTTCTAGTGCAATAAAATTAATCGGTTTAAAATAACCTAATTCTAGTGCTTTTTTTAAAGGAAAATTATAAATTATTTTTCCATCTACTAATTTTTTATCTTCTCTAAAGGGTGTTGCTGTGAACTGCAAAATTTTCTTTTGAGAAAACAACTGTTTAAATCTCTTCCATGTTGTTGATGAAACATGATGTGCCTCATCAATAATTAATAAATCACAATTTTTTTTTAAAATATCAATATGATCTTTTAAAAGAAAATTAGTCAAATCAATTGTAGTAATAATTATATTCGAATTACTAACTAAATTTTCGAATTTTTCATTATCAATTCTTGAGGATTTTAAACATAATGTATTAGGAGATATTACCGTTTCTTTAACACAACCTAAACTTCTTAGCATAGTTAATTCTTTTACTCTATCAAAAATCTGATCTCTTAGTAATACATTTGGTACAACTATTAATGTTTTATGAACTTTTTCTGAAACTATTGTTGCAATCATAGTTTCAGATTTACCCGTTCCAGTAGGTAAAACTATCGTCATATCGGAATCATCCAAAGTCCAGTTGGCTCGTATTGAACATAGTGCTCCATATTGAGGTACCCTTAATCCATTTAATTTTTCATTTTCTAATTTATCAACAAATCCTTCACTATAAGACTCCCAAATTTTAGTACTCGATAATACTTCTCCTTTAACATCTTCTGTATATGAAAATACATACGGTTTTTCTTTTAATTCTCTTTTCATTTTCCCTCCATTAACAATTATCGTTGACTCTAGCTATTAAATATTCATGTTATTAATCCAAGCAATAGTTTTTCAATATCTTATTTTACATTTTAAATTTATATTTAATATTTGAACATAATTTTAAATAAGTATATTCTTAATTTATTTAGCTTCTTCTCTTATTTCAAATACTTTTTTTGAAATAATTGATATAATATTATTTTTTAAAATTTTTATTTTAGTTTCATCTTCTATTCCAGATTGTTCTATAAAATTATTTTCAATACTATCATATAAATTCCCAAGCTGTCTAGGTGATTTTTTTATTGTATCAAAATTTTCATTATAACAATAAATTATTATTGGCATATTTTTATTAATAGAATTATCAGCTATTTTTTTCCATAAATATCTATCTGTAGCACCAATCGAGGTACCAAATATTATTATAAGATTAGCCCAATCAATAAGATCAATATTTTTAAAATGCCTATTATCTCTAGCTTGAATAAGCATTTTTTCTTTGATTAAATACTTTTTATTTGAATCCATAAATTCTTTGTTTAACTGATTTTCATCATTCACTCCTAATATCAAGGAAAAATCGAGTGTTCCATGAGCATGTTCAACATTTTTTATAAAACATCCATGATTATGCCCTCTAAAAGAGTTATATTCCTTATTTTTTTCTTTCTCTATTATCTGACCTAGAATATTTGTATAATTTAACGTTAAAATCTTTATATAATCTGTTTGTATTGGAAAGCTCTGAATAAATTTTAAAACTCTTTCTTTTAAACCATCCGGAATTTGACTATATATACTCTTCAAATTTTTTTGAATATCAATTGATTTTCCTGTTAAATCAAATTTTTCTTGTTCTATTTGGAGATAACTGTTTAAATCTAAATTTACATCATCTAGGGCAATCATAAATTCTTCTTCATCAACTTCAGGTTTCTTAGTCAACTTACCTAAAGCTAGTTCCAAATCAGACCAGTTTGTCCATTTAGTTTCTTGATTTGTTAAAATATTATCATATATAATATTAGAATAATTATTATTCTTTTTCTTTTCTTTATATATTGGTAATTGATATTCATAAAAATCAGAATACTTTGTTTTCAATCCATATTGAATATCTAATCCATTACCTACGATATAGAGTATGTTCATGAAATCACCTACTTTTCTAGTTTTATTGTACTAATATTATATCAGACATATTCTTCATAATCAAGATTTCCGGGAAATTGTAATTAATTTTATTTGCTTTTTTGGTTTTATTTTCAAAAAAGTCTTTTACTATAATCAAATATCCTTACTTATTATTTTTTCTTTTTCATAATACAAAAAACATCTTTGCTTTGACCGAGAAAGATGTTATTTTTGTAATCAATATTTTTTTGGTCACCGTTATAAAATCGATATCCTCTTTAAAAGAATAACATTTAATTTTTTATTTTCAATGATTAAGTTATTCATTTCAAATTTGCAAAACAACTCAGTATCCCTACCAAACTACTTACTTCATATACTTCGTTATTTTACCTTCTTTTTTGTATGTTTCTACTGCTTTAGCCACTCTCTCGAAGTCACGTTTTAAGCTATATGAATAGATATCTCTAAATAATCTATATCCTAGTTTTTCATTTACTTCGAATGCTAGTGTGTATAATTCGTATGTTTCCATTGAATCGAAGTTTTCGTGTGCTTTTACAACATCTACTAATATATCATCACTATGTTCTACTAATGCTTTTTCTAGTCTCTCATTTAAGAATTTCGATTTTTCTAGGGTATGTTTATATAGTTCTTTTGATGTAGTTAAAAAGTCTGCTACTAAACTTTCTTTATCTAGTTTATCGTATAATTCATACCCTAACTGTTCGTTTACATCTTTTGCGATTTCTACCAATCTTTCTTCTGATACTGGTTTTAAACTATATGCTGCGTTATTAACTTCTGAAAATACGTTTTTCTCTTCTTCTATCGCTTTTTGTAATAATTCTAAGTTCATAAAAATCCTCTCAATACTATTTTTTCATTTATTCTTACATAATATTATAACATATTTATTGCGAATTATTTTATGACTTATCACTATATTAGTTATTTCTACACTCTTGTATGAACCCTTTTTTCTCCTCTTTGTTTTTCATTCAAACACCTCTTGAAAAATCTGTAATTCTACGATAAAATTAACGTATTAAATAAGGAGAGAATATTATGAGTGAATCGAAAATAATGTTAACTATTGATGATGAATTAAAAAATGAAGCTGAGGATTTATTTTACAGTCTTGGATTTAATTTAGAAACTGCCATCAGCATGTTCCTTACAAAAGCTGTTAATGAAGGTGGTATACCTTTTGAAGTAAAACAAACAAAATACGTTGAAAGTCCTGATTTTATCTCAAGTCACTTTACTATTAAATCAGCTGTATATGAGATTAATGAATACATAAAAGATAGATTCAACGAAGAACCTTCATTTACCCTAGCATGTGAAAATAGAGGTCTTACAGATGATGAAACTAGTAAATTATTCATTCTATTTTCTAATAATACTGAAGAAATTGATCAAGAAGAGTTCACAGAAAAAAATATTGATAACCTAGTAGAATTATCTACAATCGCCTTCCCAGCATTAAGACGACTAAAAGATGAACAACTACGTGATATCGTGAATACATATATCACAAACTACTATTTAATTAGATAGTATTAACTAAATAAAAAATTTTCAGGAGTATCTTAACAGATTTGATTTTAAGGTGCTCCTGTTTTTTTATTATAAATATTTTATTGATCTTTCAAAGAACATATTTTCAACTGGAACTTCACTTCCAACTTTAATCATTTTTACCCTTAATTGGAAGTTCACTTCCAACTTTGTTTCTTATTCTTATTATTCAATTTCTTCAGATTTTTATTTTTACAATCACTTTATTTTCTGATAAACTATAATTGTAAATAAATAAAACACTTACATTTATGTAAATAAGAGGAGATTATTATGACAAAATTTAATAAAAAAGTTGTTTCAGTAGCTTCACTTGCGGCTACTTTACCTGTCCTTATCGGTAGTTTTGCTGGGTATCAAAAATTACGTTATAACCGTAGTACAAAAGCTGGGCTAATCGAGTTATATCTTGGTAATAAGTATAAAAAACTTAGAGATATTGATGAAACTAAAAGACTAGAAAAACAAAAAGCAGATAATATCGAAGAAACTGTAAATGTATATGAATTCGATACTGAGTCTAAATTCTATACTAGAATTGTTTCCGATAGACAGGTGTGGCATTTAAATAGTGTAAATAACTCTAATTCTACTATATTCTATATTCATGGTGGTTCATACGTTCATGAATTCGTAGATATTCAATGGGAGATGGCAGATAAAATTGCTCAAGAAGCTGATGCTGAGGTTATTATTCCTGATTACGGTCTAGCTCCTTTGTATACTTATAAAGATAGCTATGAATTTTTAACAAAATTATATACAGACTATATTTCTAAAAATCCAGACAAAGATGTCTATATTATGGGAGATAGTGCTGGTGGCGGATTAGCACTTGGATTAGTTCAAGATTTTGTTCAAAATAATATTAAACTACCTAAAGGTCTTATCCTTCTAAGTCCATGGGTTGATTTAACTATGTCGAATCCTGATATTAAACAATATATCAAAAAAGATCCTCTACTTCACGTAGATACTTTACTAGCTGATGCTAAAGCTTGGGCTGGTGATACAGATTTATCTGATTGGAAAGTTTCTCCATTATACGGTGAGATGAATGGTTTACCTGAAGTTTTATTATTCTCAGGAACTCGTGAACTCTTATACCCTGATATAGTTTTATTAGCCGAAAAACTTCGTAAAGCGAATGTGAAAATTGATTTCGAAATCGGAGAAAACCTAAACCACGTCTTTCCAGCTTTCCCAATCCCAGAAGCAGATGTAGCTATTAATAAAATTGTTGAATTTGTGAAGAATTAATAGTAAGTAAATATTTCTAATACAAATAGCTATCTTTATTTAATAAGAAAGAAAATAGACCACAAAAATATTAACAAATTTTTGTGGTCTATTTCCATTTAGTTTTGAATTTTGTATCTTATATATTTTTAAAAACTTTAAATTAAATTTAAAAAATTTCTATGTTATTATCATCTTAATAACGGAGAAATGTGACTAGTACTTCTCTAGATTACCTTTTTCGTTTTGTATAAATTCTAGTTTTCAATTAAATCTTCTATTTTTTCTTTAGCTTCTTCTAATGTTTTTCTATTATTTATCTTTTCTAATACTAACTTTAGAAGAGTCTCTTTATATTCGAAAAATTGTTCATCTGTCATGCATCCCATTTTTTTCTCCTTTCTTTTCTTCTTCGCAATATTTCTAAATAATCATCTAATTTATCTTCTAGTGCTAATTTTATCAGCATACTTTGATTATAGAGTGAAAATTTTAGAGTATTATAAAATATATAACTGAATCACCATTAGCTGCATTTATTGCAAATTAAATATTATACTTATTTGATAATTCTACTCGTTTTACTTTTATACTTCTTATTCAACAATAAGTGAGCATGAAAGTAAAACTTTTTCTATATATCCCTAATAATATCTAACATTAAATCTAATATCCACTATATTTTTTTTCAAAAGTCCTGTCTTATTTCTCAATATCTACTTTTTCAACCACAAAGGTCCAATTCCATTCCCCAATGTCCGCTCCTTTAACTATTAATGTCTAGTTTTACTCCCCAATGTCCACTCTTTTAACCACGAATGTCCAGTTCGATTCTCCAATGTCCACTTTTTTAACCACGAATGTCCAGTTTTTACATTTTAATACAAAAACTCGAAACAAAGATTTCTCCTTGCTTCGAGTTCATTTATTATTTTCGTTATTATCGTTTTGCGATTTCTTCTAATAACATTTTGTTGATCATTTGTGGGTTGGCTTGTCCTTTTGAGGCTTTCATGATTTGACCTACTAAGAAACCAATCGCACGGTCACGACCGTTTTTGTAGTCTTCGATAGATTTTGGATTGTTATCTAATGCTTCGTTAACCCAAGCTAATAATTGTCCACTATCTGATACCTGTACAAGACCTTTTTCTTTAACGATCTTCGCAGCGTCTCCACCGTGTTCGATAAGTTCTGCGAATACTTTTTTAGCTATTTTACTTGAGATTGTTCCGTCAGTGATTAATTTAATCATTCCTGCTAAACCTTCTGCAGTTAATGCTGTTTCTTTAAGTTCTTTTTGTACTTTGTTTAAGTATGCATTCACATCTACCATTAAGTAGTTAGAAGCTAATTTTGGATCTGCTCCTAAAGCTACTGTTTGTTCAAACATGTCTGACATTTCTTTAGTTAATGTAAGAACGTGTGCATCGTAAGCTGGTAATCCAAGTTCTTCTTGGTATCTTCTTTGACGAGCGTCTGGAAGTTCTGGAATAGTTTTTCTTACTTCTTCCATCCATTCGTCTGAGATGATCATAGGCACGATATCTGGCTCTGGGAAGTAACGGTAATCGTCTGAACCTTCTTTAACACGCATAAGTTTTGTTGTACCTGTTGTTTCATCGAAACGACGTGTTTCTTGATCAATTTTTCCTCCTGAAAGGATAACTTGCTCTTGACGTTTTTCTTCGTACTCTAAACCTTTTTTAACAAAAGTGAATGAGTTTAAGTTTTTAAGCTCAGTTTTTGTACCGAATTCATCTTGACCGTAAGGACGAATAGAGATGTTCGCGTCACAACGCATTGATCCTTCTTCCATCTTAACGTCAGATACTTCGATGTATTGAATGATTGAACGTAATTTTTCTAAGTAAGCATATGCTTCTTCTGGCGTTCTAATATCTGGCTCAGATACGATCTCGATAAGTGGTGTACCTTGACGGTTAAGGTCAACTAGTGAGTAACCATTTTTGTGAGTTAATTTACCAGCATCTTCTTCAAGGTGAGCACGTGTAATACCGATACGTTTAGTTTCTC
Source organism: Gemella taiwanensis (assembly GCF_054054385.1). NCBI lineage: Bacteria > Bacillati > Bacillota > Bacilli > Caryophanales > Gemellaceae > Gemella > Gemella taiwanensis. Next base: position 401,002 of record NZ_JBSMTL010000001.1, on the reverse strand, counting down.
CGTTAACTTCGATATCAATCCATCCATTTTCCCCGATTGGTTGATCAAATTGTGAGATTTGGTATGCTTTCGGGTTATCTGGATAGAAGTAGTTTTTTCTATCGAATTTTGACTCACGAGCTACTGTCATGTTAAGCGCCATTGCTGCTTTCATTCCCCATTCTACCGCTCTTTTGTTTACTACTGGAAGTACCCCTGGGTATCCTAAGTCGATAACGTTTGTGTTAGTGTTTGGTTCTGCACCAAAGTGAGCTGGAGATGGTGAGAATATTTTTGAATCTGTTTTTAATTCTACATGGACTTCTAGTCCAATTACTGTTTCAAAATGCATCTTGTTTCTCCTATTATAATTCTATTTTTTTATCGTGTAAGTTGTAGTGTTGTTCGAAGTTGTACGCTACATCATATAGTGTAGATTCTGCGAATGGTTTAGCAATAATTTGCATACCGATTGGACGTTTACCTTTGAATCCACATGGAATACTTAATCCTGGAAGACCAGCCATGTTTACTGGGATTGTTAAGATATCGTTAGCGTACATTGTAATTGGGTCTCCAACTTCTTCTCCAATGTTGAATGCCACTGTTGGAGCAGTTGGTCCAATGATTACATCGTATTCTTCGAATACTTTATCAAAGTCTTGTTTAATTAGTGTACGAACTTGTTGTGCTTTTTTGTAGTATGCATCGTAGTATCCTGAAGATAATACGTATGTTCCTAACATAATACGGCGTTTAACCTCAGCTCCAAATCCTTCTCCACGTGTTTTTTTGTAAATTTCTTCAAGGTTTGTTGCGTTTGGACTTCTAAATCCGTAACGAATACCATCGAAACGAGAAAGGTTTGAACTTGCTTCAGCAGAAGCGATGATGTAGTAAGTTGAGATAGCGTAGTCTGTGTTTGGAAGACTTACTTCTTCTACGATTGCTCCTTGGCTTTCTAAGTATTTAACACCTTCAAGAACGGCTTTTTTAACATCTTCATCGATTCCAGCACCGAAGTATTCTTTTGGAAGAGCGATTTTCTTACCTTTGATATCTCCAGTGATGATTTTGCTGAATTCTGGTACTTCTACAGGTGCACTAGTCATGTCGTTAGCATCTAATCCTGAGATGATTTCTAATACACGAGCGTTATCTTTTACTGTACGAGTCATTGGTCCGATTTGGTCTAATGATGAAGCGAATGCTACTAATCCAAAACGAGATACACGTCCGTATGTTGGTTTTAATCCAACGATACCACAGTATGAAGCTGGTTGACGGACAGAACCACCAGTATCACTTCCTAGAGTGAAGCTTACTTGTCCTGCTGCTACTGCTGTAGCTGAACCACCACTTGATCCTCCTGGTACTGCATCTAAGTCATGAGGGTTACGAGTAAGTTTGTAGTAAGATGTTTCAGTAGATCCACCCATTGCGAACTCGTCCATGTTTAATTTCCCTAAAAGAATTGGGTTTTCTTTGTTAAGTTTGTTCATTACTGTTGCATCGTAAATTGGATTGAATCCTTCTAAGATTTTTGATGCACAAGTTGTTTGAATGTCTTTTGTAACGATGTTATCTTTGATTCCCATTGGGATACCGAATAATTTACCTTCAGCGCGTCCTTCTTCTTGAGCACGGTCTAAAGCTTCAGCTTGTTTTAATGCTACTTCTTCAGTTACTGTAATGAATGAACCTACTTTTTCATCAGTAGCTTTAATTCTGTCTAGTGATTCTTTTACTAAATCACTTGGTTTAATTTCTTTATTTTTAAGTTTAAGTTCTAAACTTTCAATTGATTCATGTAATAAACTCATTAAATTATCTCCTTATTTTATTCAATAATAGTAGGTACTTTGAATTGTCCTGCTTCAGTTTCTTTAGAGTTTTTAAGAACTTCTTCTCTATCCATTCCGTCATGAGCTACGTCTTCTCTAAATACATTAACTAAGTCTAGAACGTGATAAGTTGGTTTTACATTTTCTGTTGGTGCGCTGTTGATTGTATTAAATAAATCTACAACTTTTTCTAATTTTTCGATGTACCCATCTACTTCACTTTCTTGGATTTCTAATCTAGAAAGATGAGCGATGTGAGCTACTTGTTCTTTCGTAATTGTTGTCATAAGTGCCTCCATATTTTTATCAATTTTAACTTCTAATATTAGCCAAACCTCTTATAATTTGAAATAAAAAAACGCCCCACATAGTTACATAACTACATGGGACGAATACTAATTTCGTGGTGCCACCCGAATTCATATCAGTTTCCTGATACCTTTCAACTTATATTCGGTTTTATAAAGAGTGTTGCTTATTCCAATCATTTATATTTAATCTTTCAGCCTATGGATTAAACTCTCTTCTAAAAAAACATGAAATAAAAGTCTCTTTACTAATATTTTATATTACGGTTTACTTAGTCTATATTATACTAAACGACCATTATTGTCAAGGATTTTATAAAATTTATAGTATTCTGAATTTATTATTATTTAAATATCTCATTACAAAATAAATATATATTCTGTGTTTAAAATATTAATTATTATCTCCGTAGATTCATTTTTAAATCAAACTTAGCTATGCGTTGAACTACTCTAGTTTTATAATAAAGCTTATTATAAATAACTCATCTGTTGAAAATTAAACCTACTTTATCTCTACTAGTAAATAATTCTTATATATCATTTCTTTAGTTCAAAAGATTTTTCACATCTTCAATATCTAAAACTTGCGCAAAACGATTGTTCCAGATATGCTCTTGATAAAAGTCAATAATTTGTTGCGCTTTCAAATGATTATTATCAAATGTTGTTACAGCATCTCTCACTAAGACTTGCTCATAACCATACTCAAAACCAACTTTTAATGAAGTATCGATACAAAACTCTGCTTGCATTCCTACCACTGTATAACTCTTAATTCCTTTACTATCTAAATAAGCTTTTACTTCTGTTTTTCGAAATATAGAATTGAAATTTTTATTGAAAATCTTATCTTGCGGACGCGGACTTAATTCATGATAAATTGACCAGCTTGGGTCTCCTTCTGATAGGAATCCTTCAGATTCTGTATGGCGGATATAAATAATTTCTTTACCAGCTTCCTCAAAACTTGAAATAGTTTCTTTCACTTTCACAATATATTCCTCTTTATTAGCAGGTCCAAGTTTAACTAATCCCTCTTGAATATCAACAACAATCAATGCTTCCATCATTTTTTTCTCCTTTGAATTCTATTATTTTTTATATTGTAGCAACATTTACATAAACTGTCAACCAACCTATCTCGATATATTTTTAGGTTGTAATACATATGTGTCAAATAATAAAAGGTTGCTCACACTAATGCTCTTGACATATTTTAAATATTTTACCAGATAAATATTTCTTCGTGTATTCTACACTTGAAATATAAACAACTACCACATCCTTTTTATTTGCTTAAATATTGAAAATGGTATAATATGTTGTAGGTATGTTAAATGGGAGTGACTCAAAAATCGTGATTTCGGAGAAATCGATTTTGTCGAGTCACCCCCGCACAGTTTATTAGATATCTAAAAAGCTTTTATAAAGCGTATTTAGATATCAATAAACCACTGCGTCTATGAGTTATCATATGAACTTTGTTAAATTTTATGACTTTTGGGGCAGTCACTTATTTTGGTCTTTTCGATCAAAAATATAATGAAAAAATTTAAAATATTTGTGAGGTATATAATGGAAAATTGGGTTGAAATTACAATTCATACTACTAATGAAGCTAGTGAAATAGTTGAGTCTATTCTATTAGATTATGGTTCAACTGGGGTTGCTATTGAGGATCCTACTACTCTAGAGGAAAACTTACACGATGATTTCGGTACTATTGTTGAACTTAGTCCTGCTGATTATCCTGAAGTTGGAGTTGTTGTTAAAGGGTACATCAACGAGCTTAATTTTGATGAAGAAACTTTCAAGCGTTTCGAAGCTGAGCTTCTTGCTTTAGGTGAAAATATCAATATTGGAGATTTCTTCAAGATTGAAACTACTATTATTCAAGATAGTGACTGGGAAAATTCTTGGAAAGATTATTTCGATATTCTTAATATCGGGGAAAAATTCGTTATCGTACCTACATGGCGTGAATATGAAAATACTGAAAATAAATATATTATAAACATTGATCCAGGTATGGCATTCGGTACAGGAGGTCATGAGACTACTTCTCTATGTATTAAAAACCTTGAGAAATATGTTCAAAGAAATGATAATGTTATCGATGTAGGTTGTGGTAGTGGGATTTTAAGTATCGCAGCTAGTTATTTAACTGACGGAAATATTAAAGCTGTTGATTTAGATAAACTTGCTGTTGATGTTTCTTATGAGAACTTTGCTTTAAATAATCTTGAGAAAAGAATTGAAGTTGAACAAGCTAGTCTTCTTACAAAAGAGACTAAAAAATATAACATTATCGTAGCAAACATTCTTGCTCATATCATCGAGCTTATGATTGATGATGCGTATAACTTATTAGAAGATGATGGTTACTACATCACTTCTGGTATTATCGAAGAGAAGAAAGATGAGCTTCTTGAAAAAATGTTAGAACGTGGCTTCAAACTTGTTGAAGAAACTTCTGATAACGGATGGTATTCATTCGTAGTAACTAAATAATACAAACCTACTCTTAATTTCGTATAGATTTTATATGAAATTAGGAGTTTTTTTATATTACTATGAAATATATTAAATTTATTTTATAATAGTAGTGAAAGCACTTTAAAAGGAGAGATGTTATGAGTAATAATAATACGAAGCCAAATAATAATAATAATAACTACCCTAACCAAAATTATGGTAATTATAATCAAAATGAATACAACGGACAAAACAGCTATAATAACCAGTATCAAAATTATAATGAACAAGGTTATCAAGACGGATACAATCAACAATACCAAAATTATAGTAACTCAAATCAGCAATATCAAAATAATAAACAGTACGACTATTCTAATCAAAATTATCAAAATAATAATCAACAAGGATTTAATCAACAATATCAAAACTATAATGATCAACAAAACCCTAATTTTATGAACGCTCCTCGAAATCTTAATAATAACTTTAATCCTAACCAAAAAAAAACGTTCAAAGTTTGTTCCAATCATATCAACTATACTTGGACTTGTATTAATTGGTAGTGGTGGTTTATACTACTATTCAAAAACTACTAATAAATCTATCTCTAGTATTTTTTCTACTAGTAAAAATGATGAGGAGATTTACGCTCCTATACTAGAGAAATACAAAAAATCTATGGATAATAATGAATTAGGAGAAAATTCTGAAGTTAATAAGAACGCTATTAAAAATTATGTTGAACATGGTAAAGAGAAAAATTTTATAACTTATAGTTATTATGATGTAGATGAAGATGGTAAAAATGAATTAGTTATTGCTGAAAAAGATAAACCTAACATACCATTTGCTGTTTATTCATATAATTCAAACAAAATTATAGTACTATATCAAGCTGAGTCTAGAAATGATATTCCTCGTGCGAATTTCTATAAAGATAGAACTATATGGATTCACACAAAAGAAAAAAACTATGACAGATATGTCGTCTACAAACTAAATGACAAAAAAAATAAATACGATAAAATACATGATATTACAATATCTGAAAAAGAAAAAAAGATGGAAAATATCTTGATACAATATCAAATAATCAATTCAGTAGTCTAGAAGACTTCTTAAAAAACAACAAAAAATCAAGTAATAAACTAGACTTCTCAAAATCTGATTTTAAATCAGTTTATACTTACAATGAAAATAGAAGTAATTCTTCAGAAGATAACAAAGACACTTCTAAAGTAGAATACACGAATTCTCAACTTACTTTAATTGGACGAGCTCTTCTAGCGAATTCAACTAACTTTGATGAGATTATTATTAACTATGAATCACCTTTTATAATGTCAGAAAATAATGGAAAATTATCATCAAGTATGGGAACGGGTGGAAGTACAGTACAGGTTATCAAAACTAATGACGGTATAGAAATACAAACACTAGACTATGATAAAACCGTTGGACAACGTGATTTTAAAACAGTGAAGAAAGCAACATATAAAGAAATTAAAGAAAAAATTACACAAAAAGATTTAGATAGAATAAATAGTATGATTGAGCAATATAAAAAAACTAAAAGTTATCAAGAAAATAAATATAGAATCAAAGATTAACATATTATTTATCTAAGAAAACATAAAAGAGCGACTCATTCGAGTCGCTCCTTCTTTATATTCTTATAACAATTTTTTTAATTTATTTTGATTTCCAATTGTGAATACCGACACTGGTCTTCCTGATGTGTAGTATTCTGCATCTTCACTTAGTACGCTTATATTAACTAAGTAATTTAAATATTTTCTAATTGTTATTCTTGAAATATCTAATTCATCCGCTACTTGTTGCGTAGTGAATCCTGCTTCGTGTTCTTGAATATTTTCTAGCACTTTTCTCAGAGTTATCCGAGATAAACCTTTAGGTAAGCTGTCTTCCTCTTCCTCTACTCTTCCAGAATTCAAGTAGTCATCAATTAAATCTTGATTAATTTTTTCTTTTGATAATAAAGATACATAGTCCTGTACTTTATCTACTGCTTGAGAAAATCTTTCATATGTAAATGGTTTAACTAAATAATCCACTACTCCATTCGTTAATGCAGCTTCCACTGTTTGAATATCATTCGCAGCTGTTATCATAATTATTGGATAACCTTTTAATTCTGGTAAATATTCTACTCCTTGTCCATCTGTTAAATAATTATCTAAAATTATTAAATCAACATCATTAGTTGCTAAATAATTTCTTGCTTCTTCAAGTGATGATACATGATTAATGTCATTCGAAAATTCTTTTCTTTTAAAATATTCTTTATGTATCATCGCTACCATTGGATCATCTTCTATTATTAGTACTTTCAATTATTACTCCTCCTCAATTGGTATTTCTATTGTAAATGTAGTTTTTCCTACTTCACTTTCCACGTCTATTAAACCGTTATATTTTTTCACAATAGTTTCTACAGCATTTAGACCATATCCTCTATTTTCCCCTTTAGTTGAATATCCTCTTTCAAATACATTCTCCAGTATATCCTTACTAATTCCGGAACCATTATCATACACTTTACATAGTAATATATTTTCCTCTGTATTTAAGTATAAGTAAACAACAATCTTGCCGCCTTCTTTATTTCCAATAGACTCCATCGAATTGTCGATTAATACACCAAGTATGATTAGCAGTTCATTAAATAGTTCATCTAGACCTTTCTTATTTAAAATCATCGAATCAGGATCTATTAATAATGATATATTTTTTTGCTTAGCTTCTCTGACTTTCGCAAGTAAAAACCCTGCTATAGCCGGTACTTTAATATTTTCTGATATATGACCTATTTTTTCATGGTAGTCATCTTTTAGATAAGTTATAAATTTTTCTACTTCATCATACGACTTCATCTCTATTAATCCATGTAGTACATGGAGTTTATTCATGAAGTGGTGACTTTGTTCTCTGAGACTATCGTTATATTTTTCTGTTCCACTTAATTCTGTGATTAATTTTTTCATTTCACTTTGATCTCGAAGTGTAACAACTGCACCATATAATTTATCATTTTGATATATAGCATTTCTATTAACTAATACTTCTATATGATTTAATAAAACTAATTCGTCTCGACTTATTATATTTTCTTCAATGATTGATTTAAAGAAGATTTCGTACATTTCATCAGGAATTTGCTCTCCTTTCTTAACTTTAGAATAGCCAGCCTTGTCTAAAATTTGGTTAGCACTGCTGTTCTTAACGATAACTTTCTTATCAATATTTATCGCTATAATTCCCTCTGAAACATGATCGGATATAAGATTTTTCTCTATGTAGTTGTATGCAATTTCTTCTGGTTCATAATTTAATAATATACGTTTAAGTCGTTTATTATACACTATTGCTAACGTAATTGCAACTCCTATACCTATCAATAACCCAAATAATATTTTTTCTTGTGAATGTAGTATTTGTTTTTTTACAGTTTCTTTAGTATATCCTACACACACAACACCAATATTTTTACCTTCTTCATCCTTAATCGTTGTAAAAAATCTAAGCCCGTCTCCTAGAACACCACTTTGCTTACTATAGTGATCTCCAGAATAAAATGTCGAACTAATATCTTCTATATTGGAAAATTTTTTTCCAACAAAGTCCTCTATTGGATGACTGTATCTTGTAAAAGTTTCATCCGTGATAACTACGAAGTCCGTTCCTGTTTCTTCCATTACCCTATTTGCAAATCTTTGAATTGCTAATGTTTTCCTATGATGTTTAATATCGTCTTTTACACGAGTGTCACTAGCTACTACTTTAGCAGTTGCATATATTTTTTGACGGATAATTTCATCTTCACGTTTTTTTATATATTCTGTCATAAAAAAAGAAGTTACTAATAATGAAACTACTACCAGACCTGTCATTATCAACATTAACCTGGTTAAAGTTCGGTGTTTTTTTTTCAAGTTTTTATCACTCCTTATTTTTTATAACTTCTCTATCACTGTTAATTATAAACCAAAATAATTATCAATTCAAGCAATGTTAAGTTTTGTAAACTTTAGATATACTTTAGAATATTAAAATTATACGAATATATTTTTATATTGTAAATTTACATTTCAAATCGTTCTCATCTTATTTTTTTTAAAGAATTATTTGAGAAATTATCAAACACTTTGATTTTATATATTTTCTATAAAACAGTATTTTATTTTCAAATAAAAAAATTTTAGTTTAATTTATTTTGTTTTTACTTGAATAATTATGTATACTATGCTAGTATTTTAGTAATGCGAATTTTGCAGTGATTAGAAAAATTATATTATTAGGAGGTTCTTAATGGAGAAGGACGCAAAAAAGATTTTTTGGTACACTCTAGCCTTCATGGCATTCTCTACGGTTTGGGCGTTCGGGAATGTTGTTAATGGATACTCTGAGTTCGGCGGATTAAAATCTATAGTTTCTTGGATTTTAATTTTTGTTATATACTTTATTCCGTATTCATTAATAGTTGGTGAGCTAGGTTCTACTTTCAAAGATGCAGGTGGAGGTGTTAGTTCTTGGATAAGTTCTACACATGGTAAATTACTTGCTTACTATACTGGATGGACAATGTGGGTCGTACACATGCCTTATATTTCACAAAAACCATCTCGTATTATCGCAGCGTTTAGCTGGACAGTATTCCGTGATAATCGTATTAGTAAAATGAATATCACATATTTACAAATTATTTCACTGGTAATTTTCTTAGTAGCTTTATTCTTAGCAGCTCGTGGAGTTAACTTAATTAAAAAAATGGCTATGTTAGCTGGATCATCAATGTTTATTATGTCATTATTATTCGTTGTTATGGCTATCACAGCACCATCTATTACTGGAGCAAAAACATTTAATATCGATTGGTCATTAGATACATTCATGCCAACATTTGATATTAAATACATAACTTCGATTGCCATATTAGTCTTTGCGGTCGGTGGTTGTGAGAAGATTTCTCCTTATGTAAATAAAATGAAAAATCCATCTAAAGACTTCCCACGTGGAATGATCGCCTTAGTTGTTATGGTTTGTACAACAGCTATTTTAGGAACATTCGCCCTTGCGTTAATGTTCGATACAAATAACATTCCTAAAGATTTATTAACTAACGGAACTTACTACGCGTTCCAAACTTTAGGTAACTACTACGGTGTTGGTAACTTATTCTTAGTTATCTATGCGATCGTTGATTTAATCGGACAAGTTTCTGTTGTTATTATCTCAATCGATGCTCCACTTCGTATGTTATTAAGTAGTTCTGATGAAAAATACATTCCTAAAAAATTATTAGTTAAAAATGAAAATGATGTGTATGTAAATGGATTAAAACTTGTAGGAGTAATTGTTTCAATCCTACTAATTATCCCTATGTTCGGAATTAAAGAAGTTAATGATTTATTCAGATGGTTAGTTAAACTTAATGCTGTTACTATGCCATTACGTTACCTATGGGTATTTGCTGCATATATCTTCTTAAAAAAATCAGCTGAAAAATTCCAATCTGAATACAAATTTGTTAAAAATAAATTTGTAGGTATGGGACTAGGTGCTTGGTGTTTCTTCTTAACAGCCTTTGCTTGTATTTCTGGTATGTACACTCCAGAAAGTTCTTTCCAAACAGTTATGAATATTGTAACTCCAATCGTTCTACTTTCATTAGGATTAATCATGCCTTACTTAGCAAGAAAAAATAACAAATAATATCTATTTAATAAGAAGTAACTTGAAACTTTAGTTACTTCTTATTTTTCATTCTATTTTTCTCTAACATAATGTGCAACTTATAATTTTTACAGTTATTTTTAGATTATATTTTCCTTCGACTTCTTGATTTTCTTTAAATAACTTTTTATAATATTAATTATAAGATAACAAGGAGAAATGTTTATGAATAAAAATAATAATAATTCGCCAACTAACAATAATAATCAAAATGGTAATTATGAAAATTATAATCAAAATAGCGGACAAAATTATAATGAATATTATCAAAATAATAACCAATATTATAATCAAAATTCTAATCAATACTTTGAACAAGATCCTAATTTAGGAAATTATAATCAACAGTACAATAATTATAATCAAGAATATAACAACTACAACCAAAATTATTATAATAATCAGTACAATAATCAAGATTATAACAACTATAATCAAGATTATAATCAATATAATTCTCAAAATAGTTTTGGACAAGAACAATATTCAAACGAATATAACTACAATACTCAAAATACAAATCAATATTATAATAATTATCAACAAGATAATTCTCAAAATTTTGGTTATTCTGGACAAAATAATACACAAAACAACTACAATCAAAACTATCAACAAGATAATTTCAATTATACTCAGCAAAATACTAGCGTACAAACTAACTATGAGCAAGATTATCAAGTAAATAATAACCAGAACCTTAAATATTCTGACCAAGATAAAACACAAGCTAACTATAATAGTCAAAGTTATCAACAAAGTAACACTACGGGCTCTTATGGCAGTTATAATCAAGGACCTACTTCAAATGAACAAAAAAACGTTGAAAATTATAATGTAAATCAAACAAGTTCTAATAATAACCAACAAAGTAATACTCAAAATTACAATTCAATTCAAGGGAATTCAGCAAATTATCAACAAAGTTCTTATCAAAACAAAAATAACCAAAAAAGAGATAATATACCTCCAATTCCTCCAATAATGAATCCAAAGAATTTTAACCATTCTCCTAAACAAACTAAGAAAAAATCAAAAGGGAAATTAGTCGCAACTGTTTCTTCTCTACTAGGTATATTATTACTTGCTGGTGGTGGATATTATTATTACTCTAAACATTCTAAACCAAAAGTAGTAAATGAGATTGAAATATATGGAACAATTATTCAAAAATATAAGGATGCTATTAACAATCCTGACAATGCTGATAGTTCAATAAATGTTGAAGCATTAAAAGCTGCTATTAAAGAGAAGAAAAATGATGATTATATTAAATATGTTTTCTACGATATCGATGGTAACGGCAGAAAAGAACTTATCATTTCTAGAAATGATAAACCTAATAACCCATTCGATATTTATACATTTGATAAAAAACACAAAGTTATAAGATTATTTAATCCTGAGACTATCGATAGTGCTATTCTTAATAAACTTGGTGTTGATGGATCTAATAACAATTCTGGTTCAGCAGTATTTAAAGATAAAACTATAAGAATTAGAAAATTCGATAAAGACACTGGAGAATACAATTTCCTAAAATTCTCTAATGATGGAGATAAACTGGAGAAAACAAACGTCATTACTTTCACTGGTCTAGATGCTGATGATAGTAAATACAAAGATATTACAAATAATAAAGAATACAACTCTAAGAAAGAATTTAATGATACTTTCCCTATTGCCGAAGTGATAAAATTTGATAATGAAAATTGGCAATCAGTGAAGAAATTCGGTGAAAGTTCTTCTAACGAAAACAATGATAAAAAAGACGAGAAAAAAGACAATAATCAACGTAAGAAACCCGATAACTACGAAACTGCTTATGCTAGTGTCCTAAAAAATTATAAAGATGTTATAAGTGGAGGTAAAAATGATGCTAAAGATGTTAATACAGTAGCCATTACTAATTATAAAGTTTTTGGTGAAAAACAAGTTGGTAATAACTTCCTTAACTATGGTTTCTTCGACATTAATGGTGACGGAATTGATGAACTATTACTATTCACTGAAGCTAGTAAGGATAAACCAAACGAATATAGTCCAATGGATGTATATACTCTAGACAAAGATAATAAAGTAGTACGTATTACACCTGAAAGAGTAAATGGAGAAAGAACAACACTTTCAATAACTAAGGATAAAATTTTCCAAGTATATGGTTCAGGTGGTGCGAAAGTCCATGGGTATACATTCTATAAACTAAACAGTGATGGATTGGCGCTAGAAAAAACTGATGCTTTTGATTTCGATGCTGAAACTAATTCAAAAGTTTATAAGAGATCATATCCTTCTGGTAAAAATGAAGAAATTCCAGTAAATAATTTTAGAGATAAAATGGTAAATTCTAATAATCATATGAAATTTGACTTCGGTAAACGTAAGAGTATTTTTGATTTCAAAGGATAAGATATAAAATATTAAAAACTGTGGCTCTTAATAGGTCCACAGTTTTTACTTAAGGTAAGTTTTAAAATATAATGCTAAAATTAAGTAAAAGAAGAGAGGCTCAATTTTGAACCTCTCTTCTTCTTTTTTATTCTAAACCTTCTACATAGCTATATGCACTTTGAGCTGCAATCGCACCATCAGAAGCTGCTGTAATTACTTGGCGAATTTCTTTTACTCGAACATCACCTGCAGCAAAAATTCCTGGTACTGATGATTCTAATCTTTCGTTAGTTGGAATATATCCAGCTTCATCAGTAATTCCTATATCTCTGAAATCTTGTGTTTGTGGTAACATACCAACATAGATAAACACACCATCAGCTGAAATTGAACTTTCTTCTCCAGTTTTTACATTTCTAATTTCAATAGATGAAACTTTTCTTTCACCTTTAATTTCATATGCAACACTGTCCCATACGAATTCGATATTTTCTTTAGCAAATGCTCTATCTTGAAGAATTTTTTGTGCACGCAGTTCATCACGTCTGTGTACAATCGTAACTTTTGCTGCTAAATTAGATAGATATAAAGCTTCTTCTACCGCTGAATCCCCTCCACCGATAACTACTACTTCTTTGTTTCTAAAGAATGCACCATCACATACTGCGCAGTAACTTACACCCTTTCCTGAGAACTGTTCTTCACCAGGAACATCAAGATTTCTGTGCTCTGAACCTGTCGCAATAATTATTGATTTAGCAACATATTCTTTTTCTCCTGCAACAACATATTTAAGTCCGTCTTTTTCACCAACTTTTGTAATATTTCCAAAAGCAAATTCTGTTCCGAATTTCTTAGAGTGTTCGAACATTTTTTCTGATAGTTCAGGACCTGTTACCATTTCATATCCTGTGTAGTTTTCAATCTCTTCTGTTGATAACATTTGACCACCTGGATATTTTCTTTCTAACATCAACACTGACATATTTGCACGTGATGCATAGATTGAAGCTGTCATACCTGCTGGACCTGCTCCAACGATAATTAAGTCATAAATTTTTTCTGACATATTTTCCACCTTCTTTATTATGATTCTCTATACAAAATCTTCTTATCTTTGAATTTTGTATTAAGCACTATTAAGTATACCAAACTTCCCACTACAAATACTAGCGAAAGGACTTGAGATACTCTAAGACTTCCAATATAAAGTGAGTCTGTTCTCATTCCTTCTACAATGAATCTCTCTACTCCATATAAAATTAAATATGCAGCAAATACTTCACTTTGAGCTAATTTATTACGTATTAATAATAGTATTACCAGTGCTATTAAACACCATAAACTTTCATATAAGAATGTTGGTTGACGATATGCACCATCAATGTACATATTTTCAATAATGAAGTTCGGTATAAATCTGTTTTCTAAATATTGTTTAGTAACAATTTCACCGTATGCTTCATGGTTGAAAAAGTTCCCCCAACGTCCTAACATTTGTCCTACTAATAAGCTTGGAGCTACTATATCTAATAGTTTGATTATTTTTACCCCTCTTCTTCTCGCAAAAAAGTAAAGTACTAAAAATCCTCCAATTAAACCACCGTAAATGGCTATTCCACCATCCCAGATAGCTATCATACTACTAAAGTCTCCAGCGTAATATTCCCATCTAAATATTACATAATAAGCACGAGCAAAGATAAATGCTATTGGTAAAGCTATTAGTAATAGATCTAACATTGTATCTTGTTTTAATCCTCGTTTAGTCGCTTCTCTATCAGCAAGCAAGTACGCAAAAAATACTGTTGTAGCAATTATTATTCCATACCAATAGACAGGCTTACTGAATAGATGAAATGCAACCGGATCTAAGAAACCTAATGTCATTTTAGTTCACCCCATTATTCATATTATTTTGTTTTATTTCTTCTGCTAGTCTTGATGTAAAATCTTTAGCAGTATTAATTCCCATTTGATTTAATCTGTAGTTCATCGCTGCAGATTCTATAATGATTGCTACGTTTCGACCTGGTCTTACAGGAATTGTTTTCTTTTCAATTTTAGAATTAAGAATTTCTCTATGTTCATCTCCTAATCCTATACGATCATATTGTTTTTGATCATTCCATGTTTCTAAGTGTACATTCAATTGTAATCTCTTATCACTTCTTACTGCACCAGTACCAAATAGTGTCATTACATTAATAATACCTAATCCACGAATTTCTAATAAATGTTTTATTAGCGTTGATTCGCAGCTTCCTATTAAATAACCTTTTTCAAATTCTTTAATATCAACTCTATCATCAGCTACTAATCTGTGTCCACGTTTAATAAGCTCTAGAGCTATTTCACTCTTACCAATTCCACTTTCTCCTGTAATCAATACTCCAATACCATAAACTTCTATGAACACACCGTGAACTGAAGTTGCAGGTGCAAATTCTTTTCTAAGATAGTTTGAAATATTCCCCATAAGTTTTGTAGTATCTTGGTGACATCTTAAAACTGGTGTATCGTATCGATCTGCAGCTTCCTCTAATTCTTTAGGAACTTCTAAATCTCTTGATATAATAATACATGGAGTTATCCTTGTACAAAGCATTCTCATTCTTGATTTTTTCTCAATATCAGGAATTAATTTAAAAAATGATAATTCACTAGTTCCTAATATTTGAATTCTCTGTGGTGAATAATGAGAAAAATATCCTGCAAGTTGTAAAGCTGGACGTGATAATTCATCAGTAGTTATTTCTCTATCCAGTCCCTTTTCCCCACTAACAATTTCTAGATTTAATTTTTCTACAAGATCTCTTGTTGTAATTTTTGGCATAATTTTTTTCCTTTTATTTATTTTTAAATGTTTTTATTACTATCTTTCTATCATTTGTATTTAATATAAAGTTAAATAGCATAATAATTATCACCAAGCCAAAAGCTGTCCAAAAGGACATTATCTCAAAATGTGGCGACAATATAAAAGAAACTAAATATACTAGTGACGTCCTAATTAATAACGAAAATAATCCTAAACTAAATATTGATATCATTATAGTTATCAATAATATAGGTCGAACTAATATAAATAAAATAGTAATAAGTAATGCTCCTAAAAATCCGTATACTGGATGATCGACTCGCAAACTTCCTTTAGTCAAACCAGAAAAGGCAATTACAATAAATGTATTTAATATGACCTTTTTTATAATAGGCCAATATAATTTTTTAAATGTATACATATTTTTCCTTCTTCTTGTTATTTATATAAAGTAGAAAGTGAGAAGCAATGTCCTCACTTTCTTAAATTTATATTTTTAAAAATTATTTTGAAAACTCTTCTGTAATTTGAGGAACTACTTGTTTTTTTCGAGATACAACACCTTCTAGTGTCATAAAGTCATTTTCAAGAGTTTTTCCAAATGCAGCAGCAACTTTATCTTGTTTATCTCCTAATACTAATACTTCTGAATCTGAAGTTAAGATATTTGTGATTACAAATACGTATGCTGCTAATCCTTTAGAATCTAATTCTGCTTTAATAGCTGTTTCTAATTCTGCTTTTCTTACTGCTACTTCGTTCGCATCTACTGTGTTGATTTGAGCTACTACTAGTTTATCAGCACCTAAAACAAACTCTTTAGCATCTAATGAGATTAATGTTTCAGCAGTTTTGTCAGTTGTTGAAGCTCCGGCTTTAAGCATTGCTAAACCATATTCTTCAATGTTTACTTCAGCGATAGCTGCTAATTCTTCTGCTGCAATTTTATCACGTAAAGTACATGTTGGTGATTTGAATAATAATGAGTCAGAAATAATTGCTGATAGCATTAATCCTGCCATTTGTTTATCGATGTGAACACTTTGTTCTTCATAGATTTTTTTCAAGATTGTAGCTGTACATCCAAGTGGTTCAGCACGGTAGTATAGTGGTCCAGCAGTTTCAAAGTTTGCAATACGGTGGTGATCGATTACTTCACGAATAACTGCTTTTTCAATTCCATTAGCTGACTGTTGGAATTCATTGTGGTCAACTAAAATAACATGTTGTCCTTCTGCTACTTCGTCTACTAAACGTGGTAAGCGTACGTTGAAGTACTCAAGAGCATATCTTGTTTCATCATTGATTTCTCCAAGTCTTACAGCTTCTGTATCCATTCCTTGAATTCTTTTTAAGTTGTTGTATACAATACTTGAACAAATTGTATCAGTATCTGGATTTTTATGTCCAAAAATTAAAATATTTGTCATTTTATAACTCCTTATTTTCTTATTTATACCT
Organism: Gemella taiwanensis; assembly: GCF_054054385.1. Lineage (NCBI taxonomy): Bacteria > Bacillati > Bacillota > Bacilli > Caryophanales > Gemellaceae > Gemella > Gemella taiwanensis. The sequence continues at coordinate 383,963 of NZ_JBSMTL010000001.1, read as the reverse complement.
AATTATATTTTACCTTTTTTTAGTGATTATTTCAAACTTATTTTAATAAATTATAAGCTTTTTTTCGCTAAACTTAAGTCTACATGACAGTATCCTGTAGGATTTTTCTCTAAGTATTTTTGGTGATATTCTTCAGCATCAATATAGTTATTTACCGCTTCTACTTCTACAGCAATTTTCTTAGTATAATTCTTTTGAAGTTCTTCTATAAACTTAACAGCTCCGTCTCTTGTTTCTTCATCTACGTAGTAAATACCAGTTCTGTATTGGCGACCTCTGTCTCCACCTTGTTTATTAACACTTACTGGATCGATAATTCTAAAATAATGACGAAATACATCGTTTAATGGTAATACTGAGTTATCATATGTTAAGTAAATTACTTCTGCGTGATCTGTAGATTTAATATTTTGATAAGTAGTTTCTGCAGTCTGACCATTACTATATCCAACTCTTGTAGATAAAACTCCATCAAGTTGCGCAAAGTAACCTTCTACTCCCCAGAAACATCCACCTGCTAAATATATTTCTTTTTTCATGGTTTAGTTCCTCACATTCTATAGTCAAAATTCAAAATTTGTTAACTATTATTATACTATAAAACGCTAACTTTTAATATAATTATGCACTTCTATTGTATGCTAATTACATCAAATATTTGACATTCATAGTGTATTTATATAATTTTACAAAAACAAAGACAAGTACATAGCAAAGGTTGTACTTGTCTATTATATATATGTTTTATCTATTTATTTTCTATTCTGTAGTATGAGTTTCTTCAAACACTCTATGTTCAACTCTATAATTATGAAATATTGCATTTATTTCTGCTCCGATAATTAGTATATATCCTGTAATATACAACCAAATTATAAACGCCATAAATGCTCCGATTGTTCCATATGTTTTAATATAGCTAGAAAAATGATCTATGTAGTATCCGAATAGTCTACTTATTAAAGTCCAGGAAACTGTCGCAAATATAGAACCTGGTAAAATACTAATAGCTTTTAGTTTTAAGTTTGGTCCCATTATATATAAAAATACAAATACTATAAATGTAAATAATATCGGTAAACTATAATTTAAAACTGACCATAAATTATAAAAACCTTCATCTAGATTAAATTTGTGGAATAATAAGTATGTAAGTTGTTTTCCAAATACGACAAGCGCAAGAACTACGAACATTCCTACTAAAAACAAAGCTGTAATTACTACACTAATTAATTTTGTTACTATCCATATTCTTCCGTCTCGAACTCTAAATGCATTATTAAAGGCAATAATAATCCCATAAATACCACTAGAGGCAGACCATAAAGTAAATACTATACCTACGGTGATAATCGTATTGTTCTTATTATTTAATACTTCAGAAATCATATCAAAAAGATAATCTCCTAAATCTCCAGGGGCGAAATTTTGAATCTTCTCTAATAGAAATTGTTGGTCGATTTTAAAGTATGGTGTTAATGCCAACGCTACGATTAACATAGGAAATAACGATAAAATAAAATAATAACTTAAATTTGCAGATAGTAATGATATTTCATCATACATAAGACGATAATACATTTCTTTTACAAATTTTTTTATTGTTAATTTACCTTTTGGATTATCATCATAAAATGAATAATTTTTTTCTGGTATAAACATGATCTTATAAAATAAATTTAGCTACAGTCTTTGCAGCTTTATAATACATTGGTAATGAAGATACTGAAAGTATGTTTAAACCTCCAACAGGAAACTTAGATTTCCCTGTTACAACATATCCTTTTTCTTCTAAATACTTTTTAGCTTCTTCTACTTTTGCACGTTCTTCTGAACTAAGATTTTCTTTTTTGTGAAATACAATAGCTGCTAATGCTCCGGCACCTACTAATCCTAACAATAATTTTTTACCCATTAAAATCTCCTTAAAATTTAATTTTAAATTTTTGACAATATAATAATATTTTAAACCATTTACTTAAACAAAGCAACAAATATTATAATTTTCTATGACACTAATTGATCTACATTAAACCATATCTCACTCTTCTAGAAATCAATTAACATATAAACACAAAACATCCTAACCTCATTATTCGAGATTAGGATGCCTCAATATTATTTAGATTTGTTGTTTTCTTGAAGTTGCTGTACTATTTTCTTATCATAATAATCGTTCAAATTTTTCAAACTATACATTTTATTTATGTATATTCCTATAATACTAAAGAGGACTGTTATTACTAACAAGGTTACTAAAAGTGAGGCGACTATGGCATTAGCTTTTTTATGATTTGTTTTAAATTTCATAGTTTACTCACCTTCCTTCTCGTGTTCATTATGATCATGTTCTTCCTCTTTATTCTTATTTTCTTTTTCCTCTTTAGCCTTTTCTTCTTTTTCTTTCTTTTCTTTTTCTTTCTCTTTGTCAGTTTTTTCATCTTTGACTTTCAAATACATCTCTCGTTCGTGATCACTTTTATCAACAATTGAAACATGTATAATGTCATTTTCTTGTGATAATGTATAACTCTTCATATTTTTTAACACAAGAATATATCCTGCAAAGTTATTGGAATCTTTGAACTTATCTATATATATCCTGCCACCTCTAAAGTTAATTCTTACATCTTCTACATCATCTTTACTTTTCATTATGATGTAATTACTTTCTTGATAGACTTTAGCGCTATTGTTATACGTTTCTAATATTTTTTTATGAGCAAGTGCATATTCGTAATTAGAATAATCTAGAAATCTTTTTGAAGTCATCATAGTTGTTTGTATAATTAACATAAGTAGTAGTGTCAAAATTATTAATAGAAACAGTGATACAGTTAATTCTAGAAATGTAAATCCTTTTTTGTTCTTAACTATAGCTAATTTTTTCACCAGTATGTTCATCCTCTATTCTAGCTGATTTTTCATCTACACTTATGTAATAGTCACCTCGTATTACTGTGAACATGTGATTTTTGTAATGACTACAAATTTCCTCATATAATATTTCCTTCATTTCTAATTCTTTTTCTATCTTATTTAGATTTGAGTATTGGCGAACCATATTCGGAACCAAAAACACGAATAATAATGAGCATATAAATAGTGCCCCTATCATTTCAACAAAGGTGAAAGCTTCTTTGTTATACTTCATCTAGTGTTATGTATCCAGTATCTAAATGAACAATAATTCTATATCTACTATTATCAAACTGTACATCTACAGTATTTGCCTTAGACACTAGATTCCCCTTTCTGTATTCAAATGTAACCGAGGCTCCTCCTAACTTTGGTTTTCCTACTCTTTTAATTTTTTTCCAATGCTCATGATCATCATAAAATGTATCGTACTTATCATCGTTCACAAAAAAAATGATAAATGTTCTTCTTTCATTCAAACTTCGCGTTTGCACATTGTATATCTCTGAAACTAATTCATTAACCGCTAATCTTTCTTGATATTTTTCATAGGTGTTTATAGATATTCTTGATAATATTATTACTATGATACTTACTATCATTAATACAGCTAACATTTCTACTAAACTGAAGCCCTGCCTATTTTTGTAATGTCGCTTTACCATTAGCTATTACTATTTTTTTACCATTTGGTGCTGTACTAGCTTTGTCTGCTGGGCCATCTAAATAATGTTTTTCCACTAGTTTTTCGAAAGTAACATCTTTGTCTTTTTCATTGATTTCATAAGCTGTTACTTGGGATTGAACCGTTTTTTCATAAGCTTCAGAGCTTTTATCTTTTGCAGTATCTATATTCTTAGTAATATTAGGGATTATAAGAATTAGAAGTATTGCAATTATAAACAAAACGATTAACATTTCAATCAATGTGAATCCATCTTTGTTTTTGAACTTTTTAATAATATTTTCCATATATTCCTCCTTATTTAAGAGAGCTAGCCATATTAAATATCGGTAAAAGAATAACCATGTATAATCCGACAATAACTACGGCTAAAATACCAAATAAAATAGGTTGTAATTTTTTCAAGTTTTTATCTAACGATGTTAGAAAAGTATCTAGCATCAGTTCACTAAATAGTTTTAATTCTTTGTCAATCAAACCATTATTTTTTCCATGGCTTACAAATTTTCTCATAGATTTATCAAAGTATTTAATCTTTCCGATTGCATCCTCGAAGCCTATACCTTGATCTAACTCATTTAAAATATCTTTAGAAAAGAGCGTTAAGTAATAATCATAGTCTTCTTCAACCATGACTTCTAAAGCTGTCTTTAACGAAAATCCGCTCATAAGAAATAAACTTAATTCCATAGAAAATCTGTAAGAAAAATATAATTTAGAATAGTTCCTTACTTTAGGAATGTATAAAAGAGATTTTAAAAATAGATTTGGTTTATATTTAATTGTATAAAAGGTGTATCCTATACATATTAGTATAAGTAAAAAAATAATTGAAATAATTTTTGGAATGTAATATAGTGATTTGATTAATATAATAGTTTGGAGATCCATCTTAATATTAGATGAAGTATAGATGTTCTCAAATTGTGGAATTACTAGCGCATTAAAGACCATAATAAGGCAAATTAATGTGAGTGTTAAAAATAGTGGGTATCGTAAAGTTTTTATTACCTTTTCTTGTTGTATTTTTTTTATTTTTAGATATGTTTCAACTTCAAGTAACATATCTTCTATTCGACCGTAATCTTCAGCAAATTTTATTTTACTAACAATTAGTTGTGAATAACCAAGATATCCCAATATATCGGATAATTTACTTCCGTTAGAGAGTTTTTCTTTTATCTTTTTAATCTCGTCATCAGCAACTTCATATTGAATAAGTAAAAATTCTAAAGAATCCTCTAGCATATATCCATGATCAATTAATTCATATAGACGTTTTATAAAATATATTTTATTCTCTTTATCTAGAGCTTTTTTAATATCCCCATTTTTCTTTTTCATCAGTAGTGATTAACCCCTTCTCACATGCTAATTGAAATTTTTGCTCTAAAGAGTTTGCTATAATCTTATTATTATCTATATAATCATAAATATCTTCTTTTTTCAATATTTCGGTTACTAATCCTCTTTTTCCATTTGTTAAGTTGACCAATCTTTGAGAAATTATACAAATTATGGTCTGCTTAATATCTTCTAATGACAGGTTTAAATCTTTCAATCGATTAATTACACCGATAGAATTTTCTGCATGAATTGTACTTAATACTAAATGTCCAGAAAATGATGAAGTAATTACTTGACTTGCTGTTTTAAAATCTCTTATTTCACCGATTACCATTGCATCTGGATCGCATCGTAAGATTGATTTTAAAGCATTGTCATAATTTATTCCAGCTTTTTCGTTCACTTGCATTTGTATTAAAGTCGGTATGTTTTTCTCTACAGGATCTTCCACGGTAATTATCTGTTTATCCCTACTAGCTAATTCGCTAGCTAGTTTATACATTGATGTTGATTTTCCACTTCCTGTTGGTCCTGAAAATAGTATCAAACCATAGGCTCTTTTAGAAAGATTATTTATAAATTCATTATCTTCCTCGAAGATACTGTAATCAACATCTTCTAATTCATTAATAAAAATCCTCACTACACATCCTTCATTAAGTTCACTTAACGGCAAGGTAGAAACGCGTAAAAAATAATCTTTTTCGTTATAGTTATAAACGAAACGACCACTTTGAGGTTCTTTATTTCTTGAAATATCTATGTTGGCATTATATTTCAACAAAGATATTATCTGTTCAATCTCCCTGTTAGTAAATTTTTCATATTTACTCAGGTGTCCATTCACTCTGAGTTGTATAAAGGAATCCCCTGATATATGCGGGTATATATGGATATCACTGGCTCTTTTTTCTATTGATTCGTTAATTATACGATTCATTAAAAGCTTTACATCAATAGCTATCACCCCATTTCCTAAAGAAAAGGAAAATATAGGCTAAGTATCACTACTTAGCCTATATTTAAAAACTATTAATTTAACTTACTACATTATAACTCTATAGCCTAAGTATTTGAGTCTGTTATAGATTTATATTTCTAGAAAAAGAATATCCCCTAAATCTTCTCAAAACTTCTTCTACTAATTTACAATCTTCACTATCAAGTGACTTAATCATATCAATTACTTCAAAGTGAGTATCTACCAACTCATCTGGTTCCCCTTTTTCTGTTTTATACCCCACAAGTTCGTCTATTGAAACGTTATACAGTTTTGCAATAGATACTAGTGTCGCTACATTAGGTTCGTTTCGACCGTATTCCCAGTTAGCATAAACACCATGAGATGATAACTCTAGTTTATCTGCTACAGTTGACATAGAGTAATTGTTCATTTTTCGAAGTTTTTTCAAGTTTTGTGCCAGTAATGTTCCTTTATTCTTCAAAGTAATCCTCCTTTCTCATCTATAACTATTATACCTTTTTTTTTATAAAAAATCAAATTAAATTATAAATTTTCGAACCTTTTTTTCATACTAATATAAAATACTGTTTGCAAATTATGTGTAATTTTTACAGAAAAATTAGTATAAACTCTGATATGTCAACCTTGAGAAAAAATAAAACAACGCTATAATTAGCGTTGTTTTCATTCTTTAAACAGGTTTTTCAACAGTTAATATTTTTATATTTTTTAATAAAGTTGTATAAACATAATTAGCTGCTATAAGGCCAGCTACTGATGGACAAAATGCGTTAGAAGCTGGTGGTATCTTAGCTTTACGTATTTCTGAATCTTGTTTCCCAATTTTTTCTAGGTATTCTTTATTCGCAATTGTTGGACTTTCTGTAGAAAATACTACAGGTACTTTTCCACGAACTCTCTCTTTTTTTAGTTTTATTCTTATTACTTTTGCTAAAGGACAAACAGTAGTTTTACTAATATCAGCAATTTGGAATTTTGTTGGATCTATTTTATTTGCAGAACCCATCACACTAATTACTGGTATATTGTGAGCTAAACAATATTTTATTAAATGTATTTTAAACGTCACCGTATCACATGCATCTATTACGAAATCAAGTGGTTTCTCATAAAAGACAGGATAAGTATCTTCTGTGTAAAAGTCTTGAATAGCTATAATTTCACACTCAGGATTAATAGCTAAAATTCTTTTTTTCATCTCTTCTACTTTACTGTGACCCACTGTTTCTGTTGTTGCATGAATTTGTCTATTAACGTTTGTAATATCAATATTATCTTTATCCATTAATACCAATGAACCAACTCCAGAACGGGCTAATGACTCAGCCGCAAATGATCCTACTCCTCCTATACCTAGTATTCCTACTCTTTTATTTTTTAATATTTCTAAACCTTCAGTTCCTATTACTAATTCATTTCTTGAAAATTGATGTAACATTTTATTCTCCATATTCTTCTAAAATCAAATAATAAAAAGACTGGAAATTAGAATAACCAGTCTAAAAAAAACCAAAACGCCGTAGATTCTTACCTAAATTGGTCCTGATATAATCAGGTGGGCACGATAGCCTTACGTTCTAAAGTCTTCTCAAAGGAAGCATTTTATACTGATAAGCGATTTTCGTTCCCGTTCAAAAAGTGTTAGGCCCGAATGTGAGGTAAGTCATACAAGCGCTTTAGTTTTATATTTATATTTTACCACAGTTAAACTTGTAAAACAACCTCAAAATTTGTATAATCATGTGTTTGTTTTGTGTATTTTTTTATAAAACCTTATTTTTAAAAGGTTTTCATAATGAAAAATTAACAAAAATATTTTTCTAATATTAATTTGTTTTAGACTTATTTTATTTAATGTGTTTATATTAATTTAAAAGTTTTTTCAGAAACTTTCCTGTATAACTTTCATTGTTTTTTATTAATTTTTCTGGAGTACATTCTGCTAGAATTGTTCCTCCTCCTACTCCACCTTCTGGACCAAGGTCTATTAAGTGGTCACAGCATTTAATAACATCTAGATTATGTTCAATAACTACAACAGTATTTCCACCATCAACTAATTTATCTATTATTTTGATTAATCGACTAATATCATCAATATGCAATCCAGTTGTAGGTTCATCTAGAATGTATAGTGTTTTTCCTGTAGATTTTTTATAAAGTTCACTCGCTAGTTTAACCCTTTGAGCTTCTCCTCCTGACAAGGTTGTCGCACTTTGACCTAATCTTATATAATCAAGTCCTACATGAACAAGTGTCTCAAGTTTATTTTTTATTTTTGGAATGTTTTCAAAGAACTCATAAGCTTCTTTTATTGTCATATCTAGTACATCACTTATACTCTTACCTTTATATTTAACTTCTAATGTTTCTCTGTTATAACGTTTTCCTTTACATACTTCACACGGCACGTAAACATCTGGTAAGAAGTGCATTTCTATTTTTAATATTCCATCACCACTACAAGCTTCACAACGACCACCTTTAACATTAAAACTGAATCGTCCTTTTTTGTATCCTCGTAGTTTTGCTTCATTTGTACTAGCGTATAAATCTCGTATATCATCGAATACACCAGTATAAGTTGCTGGGTTACTTCGTGGGGTTCTTCCGATAGGACTTTGGTCTATATCAATAATTTTATCAATATTACCATCAATTCCTTCTACCGATTTTACTACTGTAGTATCAATTTCTTCTTTATTAAGAACATTTTTTACAGAGTTAAACAATATCTCATTAACTAACGTTGATTTCCCACTTCCTGATACTCCTGTAACTCCAATAAATTTACCAAGTGGGAACTTCACATTAACGTCTTTCAAATTATTTTTTCTTGCTTTTTTAATAACTATATTTTCTCCATTACCTTCTCTTCTTTCAGTCGGTATTGGTATTTTTTTACGTCCTGATAAATATGCACCTGTTATAGAGTTTTCATTAGCCATAATTTCTTCTGGTGTTCCAACTGCCACTACTTGACCACCATGTTCACCAGCTTTAGGACCAATGTCAACAATATAGTCACAAGCCATCATCGTATCTTCATCATGTTCAACTACTAATACTGTATTTCCTAAATCTCTCATAGATAACATAGTATTAATTAGTTTTTCATTATCTCTTTGGTGTAATCCAATTGATGGCTCATCTAGTATGTAAGTAACCCCCATCAGTTTCGAACCAATTTGAGTCGCTAATCGAATACGCTGAGCTTCTCCTCCTGACAATGTTCCTGAAGATCTATCCAATGTTAAATAATCTAGACCAACATCATTTAAAAACTGTAATCTTGATTTAATTTCTTTAAGTACTAATTTTGCTATTGCATAATCTTTTTCACTTAATTTTATATTTTGGAAAAATTCATAGCTATCTTTGATAGACATCTCACAAATTTCTGCGATGTTTTTCCCAGCAACATAAACCGATAATATCTCTGGTTTTAAACGTTGACCTTTACAGCTACGACATGAGTCTTCCTTAATATACTTAGCCATCGCTTCTCTAGTCGCTCTAGTCATTCCTGATTTATAACGTCTAAGGATGTTATTCGCTACACCTTCAAAATATACTATGCGCGAACGTTGAATACCTTCATCATTAATATATTTATGAGTGATTTCCTCTTGATCGTTTCCGTATAAAATAATTTGTTGTTGTTCATCTTTCAAATCTTTAAATGGAGTATCCATATCTATTCCGAAGTGTTCACATGCACATTTTATTAGACTTGGATAATATGTAGATGTTGCATTATTATAAACTAGAATCGCACCTTCATTTATCGACAGGTCTTTATCAATAATTTTATTAATATCAACAGTTTCGTGCATCCCTAGCCCATCACATTCAGGACAAGCTCCTTGAGGGTTGTTAAATGAAAAGATACGTGGTTCTAAATCACCTAATGTGAAATCACAATGTTTACAACTATATTTTGTCGAGAATAACTGTGTAGTTTCTTCTTTCACATCATCTACTTCTACTAAATCATTGTTAGATAGATTTAATGAAGTTTCTAATGAATCTGCTAAACGAGTTTCAATTCCTTCTTTGATTACTATTCTATCTATAATAACACTAATAGAATGTTTTTTATTCTTATCTAATTCTGGAAGATCACCCACTTCAAATAGTTCATCATCTATTTTAAAGCGAATGTATCCGTCTTTTATTAATTTATCTATTAATTTCTTGTGTGTACCTTTTTTGTCTTTTACAATAGGTGCTACGATTTGTATTCTGCTACGTTCTTGCATCTGCATAATTGCATCTACAATTTGGCTTATAGAACTACTTTCTATCTTTTCATGATGATTTGGACAATAAATTTCTCCTATTCTTGCATAAAGGAGACGTAGATAATCGTAGATTTCCGTTACTGTCGCAACTGTCGATCTTGGATTTTTCGATGTTGTCTTTTGGTTTATTGATATAGCTGGTGATAATCCTTCTATAAGATCAACATCTGGTTTCTCTAAATTTCCAAGAAACTGTCTCGCATAGGCGCTAAGACTTTCTACATATCGACGTTGGCCCTCTGCATATATAGTATCAAATGCAAGTGAACTTTTTCCACTACCACTTAGACCAGTAATAACAACAAACTGATCGCGTGGAATCTCTAAATCTATATTCTTTAGATTATTTTCTCTTGCTCCTTGTATTATTATTTTATTTTTCTTTTGCATACATACCTCAATGTTTCTATACTATCAAATTTTATTATTCATTGTAAAATCAATTTTGTGTCCTATTTTTTTAGACTCATTTAATTTTACATTAACTTCCTTATTATATCATAAATGTAATTGAATATTAAAAAAGAAAGTTCTGAATAATAATTTCAAAACTTTCAAATTCTATAAATTTATTTTTGAATTGATAAAATACAATCATATGATTTATCATATATAGAATTGATCTATCATTCAATCAATATATCCTTTCAAATTTATACAATAAATCTATGATAAAATTTCTTTTAAATTTTCTATAATATTTTTCAAGCTATTTTCCACATCTTCTAAAGTACTTCCTATACTATTTAATAATTCATTTATATTTTCTTCAAAATCCTTAGGAAGAATTTTAGCGTGCTCTTTAGCGTACGATATCATTCTTTTTTCTCCAGGATGAGTAAGTTCATTTACCGCAAAGATAATATCAAAATAGGATTCTATAAATGCAGCAATACGGTGATTCACACTAACAAAATCCCCGCGTCTAAATGCTTTTAGAATCTGTTTATCATAAGAAGGTAAGTTCCCCGTTAATAAACGAAGATTTTTTGAAATAATATTTTCTTTTAACTCCTTAGGAAATGGAACTGAAAATCTTTCTTGTATTTTATGAAATTCTTTATATGGATCATAAAGAACTTTACTATTTTTCAAATTATACCAAAAACACGTTGTATATCCATTACCAGCATGATGTTTTTCCACAACATTTACTATATTTTTCTCAAATTCATCAATATTTCTATAAATTATATCTATATCTATCCCGTCAGACAAAGTACAATCATCTTCAACTTCCCAAAATTGATTATTTAATTCAATATAAGAACAATATTTATCTAAAATTAGTTTCCTAGAATCCTTATCAGGTATGCTTGTACAATAAATATAGAGGTCATAATCGGAACTTTTATCAAAGTTATTACCACTTCTAGAGCCCCCTAATACTATTGCTGTTACCTCAGGGAATTTAGTAAATTCAAGCCAAAGTTTATCAAATACTATCATTTTATTATCCTTTCAAATTTGATATAATCCCTATTACATAATATTCTAACATATATCTATACATGTATATATACCTATTTTATACTTTTATAAAATAAAAAAACTATGCCCTTAAATAGAGCATAGCTTTCATCTTAATTCATAGTATTAACGTAATTTTTCAAATAATATTATGCAATATTATCCATATCATAAAGTTTTCTATACTTGTCATTTGTTGCGTATAGCTCACTATGAGTTCCATCCATTTCAATTTCTCCATCTTTAATGAAAATTATTCTATCCATATATTCGATAGAGTTTAAATGGTGGGTAATCCATACGATTGTTTTATCTTTACTAGATTCAAAAATCGTAGTTAATAATTCATGTTCTGTTTTTGGATCTAAACCTACTGTTGGCTCATCTAGTAGTAATAATTCATTATTTTGAATTATACTTCTGGCAAAAGCTATACGTTGACGCTCTCCACCAGAAAATCTACTTCCAGTTTCGAATACATTAGTATCTATTCCGTCTGGTAAACTTTGCAGTAGTTTAGTTAATTGTGCTTTTTCTAAACTGTCATTAATTTTATTTTCAATTTCAGAATCTTCTACGCCAGCGTCTAAAAGAGCAAGTTTTAAATTTTCTCTAATAGTCATATCAAATAGATATGGTTTCTGATTTAATAGTGAGATTTCTGTACCTAACATAGTTTCTGTTGGTTTTTTATTAAGTACAACTATTTCTCCTTTATAATCTGTATATGTACCTGTTAGTAATTTTACTAATGTAGATTTCCCAACACCACTTCTTCCTAATATCGCTACTTTCTCACCTTTCTTAATTGAAAGTGATAAGTTGTTTAAAACTGTTTTACCTTTCTCATATTCAAACGAAAGGTTTTTAACATCAATAATATTTCCATCAGAATTTTTAGCTACTGTTATTTCAGTTTGTTCATTATCTTCTTGAGCGTAAAATTCTTTTACACGATTGATTGATACTTCGTAACCTGGTATATGAGCAACAGCTTCACTCGTAATTACAGCTACACTAAGAACTGATAATACCATCATACAAAATGATGCAATATATACATTTTCGATAACATTATTCATCGACATATTCCAACAGCTATAAATCATTAAGAATGCTGTAGCTCCAGCAAGTAGGTTTACAAAGTTTTCTCTTAAGTGAACGAATGTTTTAATTTTTCTTTCACGTTTTAGAAGTTTTTCTTCTTTTGCTTGATAATCATCCATAAATTTATTTACTTTATTAGAAGAAATCCAGTCACTTAATCCGAAAATCGCACTAGTAAAATCGCGATATAAATTATATTTAGCTTCTTTCATAATTTGGAAGTTTTTTCTTGTGATTGTTAATGACACAAATGGAACTACAAATATTATGAATAATCCAAATAAAGATGCTAAGATTGCATAATTCATATCATAACCAAACATTACCGTAATAAATATTACATATAATACTAACGAAATAATACTAGGGAAGATTGTTTTTAAGTAAATATTTTGCATATTCTCAATATCTTCTGAAATAATACCTAGTAGATCTCCAGATTTATATTCTTTCTTAAGTTTTAATGCTTTAGGTTCTAAAATTTTATATACCCTACTTCGCATTTTTTCAATAATTCCTAAAACTAAGTTATGACTTACTAGTCTTTGGATATAAGCAAATGTTGATTGTGCTAGTGAGAATGTTCTAGTTAATACAGTTGGAACTTGTAACATTAGGATATTTCCTATACGTAATGAAGCTTTACTAATTAAGAATCCTGATACATACATTAACGCTGCTCCACTAATAACTGACATTAATCCTAAGAAGATTATTCCACTCATGACAGCTTTATTCTTTTTAAGTTCTTTTCTTACTATTGAATTATTTTTCACTATAGCTACCTCCTACTAGATTAGCTTTTAACTGATCAAATCGAGGTGAATTTTTAAATTCTACGACTTTCTCGAAATCACTAACTCTTCCTTGTTCTAGATTTAACACATAATCTACATTATTTAACCAGTGTAGTCTATGTGTAGCTATAATAACTGTTCTTCCTATAAATAACTCTAGCAGTTTTTCTTTAATTTCGAACTCTGTTTCAATATCTAGATGACTAGTAGGCTCGTCTAGAATAATTATTTCTCTATTACTTATTAAAGCTCTAGCAATTGCTATACGTTGTGCTTGTCCACCACTTAGCTCTTGTCCACCTTCACCAATGTTAGTATCGAATCCTTGCGGAAGAGTTGAAATAAATTTGTCTAATCCTACTAATTTACTAATTTCTTTTAAGTACTCTTCACTAACATTTTCATCAGTATAGAATAAAATGTTATTACGAATTGTATCAGGGAATATATACGGAAACTGTGAAATATACGAAATATTATTTGACCAGTGTACATTTTTTAGATTTGTAACTTCACCATTAATTAATATTTCACCTTCACTTTGTTCATTAAATCCAGATAATATTGATATTAATGAAGTTTTTCCACTTCCACTCTGTCCTACAAGACAAATTTTTTCACCTTTATTTATAGATAAAGTTATATTATCAAGAATTTTCTTCTCATCTTTTATTAAACCTATATTTTTTAGTTCAATACTATCCACACTCTCAATAGAAGATTTCTCAGATTTATTTTTCTCATTATCAATTATCATTCTATTAATATCTTCATAAGCCATTTGCCCATCAAGCGTTGCATGATAATCTGTTGCAGCTTGTTTCATCGGTAGGAAAAATTCAGGTGCAATTAATAATACTGTTAATGATGGCAATAATACTGTACTACCATCTAATAATAATATCCCTAATCTAACCGCTAAAAGTGCGATTGCTATAGTGGTTAAGAAATCTAATGCGAAGCTATTTAAAAATGCTACACTAAGTGTTTTCATCGTACTTTGACGATATTCTCTATTTTTCTTCTCCATTATTGGTAAGTAATTTTTACTTACTCCTAAGAATTTAAGAGTTTCTACTCCTCGAATTGTATCAATAAAGTTATTAGAGAGAGCTCTATATTTTTTATACTGTCTGTTTGCCATATCTCTAGCATTAATTCCAAGTAAAATCATGAAAATTACGATAACTGGTATCACTGATATTATCATTAATGCAGATACATAATCTGTATAAAATATAAAAATAACTACTAACGTTGGTATTATTGCTCCACGTATTTGTTTTGATACATTCAATTCAAAATACTGTTTAACTTTTCCAATACCATCAATTGCTAAGGTTACTAATTTCCCTGATCCTTCTCTTGACGTAAAATCAGGTCCTAAATCAAAATAACTTGTTAGCAATTTTTTTCTAAGTTCTTTTTCAAATGTTATTGCATGATTTTCTGTAAAATATTGTTGTAAGTGTAAAAACACTATTCTAAATATATAACCTATTAAAAAAAGAACACTATCTCTTACAACATTATCAAAATTTTTATCAAAAAGACCCACTATGGCTTTTGCTAAAAAAGCAGCTTGTATAATTATACAAGCCGCTTCAAATATTGATAATATTAATAGTGTCAATGTAAGACTTTTTTTAACAGGAAGTTTTAATTTTGCTTCCTTTTTTTTCATTGACTAATACTCCAATTTATCTTCTTTAGATAGTCGTTTTCTAAAAATAGAATATGACCAAACTTGGTATCCTAAAACAAATGGCAATAGGAATAATGCAACTATTGTCATAAGTCTTAGTGTGTATACTCCACTAGCAGCATCATAAATAAATAATGATTGACTAACATCATTACTGTTTATTATAGCACGTGGGAACATACCAGCGAAGACACTTAGAGTTAGGAACGCTAAAGTTCCTGACGTACTTAAGAACGCACCTAAGTCACGACCTTTGAAGTTTAAAACAAATGATAATACAAAGAATGCTACCGCTACTAAAGCTAGTACTAAACCAACATAATAGTTTGTTGTAAAGATATCTGTTTTAAATAGTGCCCAGATTGCGAATATTAATGTTACTACTGCAGCGAATGGGAATAATAATGCAGATGTCGCACGAGCTGCATTTCTTAATTCTCCTGTAGTTTTAAGAGCTAAGAATTGAGCTCCGTGAACTAACATTAGAAGTAACATCATAATTCCACCAAGAATAGTAAATGGTGATAATAATCCTAAGAAACCATCGACTAAGTTTTTCTTAGCATCAAGGTTTGCTCCTGTCATGAAGTTAGCTACTGCTATTCCCCATAAAATCGGAGGAAGTAAGCTACCTACAAACATTGCTATATCGAATGATTTAATCCAAGTTCTATTATTACCTAATTTACCTCTAAATTCAAATGATACGCCTCGTAAAATTAACGCAACTAGTAATAATACGAATGCGATGTAGTAACCACTGAATAATTTACCATACCAGATAGGAAACGCTGCGAACATCGCTCCACCACCTGTTAATAGCCATACTTCATTTGCATCCCAGAAAGGACCGATTGTATTGAAGTAAACGCGTTTATCTTCATCGTTTTTACCAAGTACTTGAGCTAGTACCCCAACTCCGAAGTCATATCCTTCTAATACGAAGAATCCTGTAAATAGTATTGTTATAAGTAAGAACCAAATATTTGGTAAGGCTACTGACCAATCCATACTATGCTACCTCCTTCACAGTTGTTTCTTTTTTGTTCATTGTGTATCTGAATGCGATAAATTGTATAATACCTAATACTGTATATAACACACAGAAAACTAATAATGAGAATAACACTGATGCACCAGAGTTTGGTGAAACTCCTGATTCAGTAGCCATAACTCCAAAGATTAAGAATGGTTGACGTCCCATCTCTGCCATAATCCAACCACAAGCAGTAGCAACTTCAGCTACTAGAAGTGTCCAAGGCATAAGTTTTAAGAACCAACGTTTCTTAGTTTCAGTTCTCTTGAATGAATAAATAGTTCCAAGTAATGACATTAGAATTAAGATACCCACAGAAGCTGACATAATTCTGAATGAGTAGTAAATAGTCGGCACATGTGGTGTGTAATCAATATGTTTTCCAACTACTGGATAATATTTTTCGTCCATTTCTTTTTGAAGAGATTTCATACCTTTAAGGCTTCCTTCAAATTTATCATATGCTAAGAAACTTAACATACCTGGAACTTCAATATAATGTTCTGCTTTTTGTTGTTTTTGATCGATTGTTGCTAACACTGAGAATGGTGCTGAGTTTCCTGTATCTTCATATAGTGCCTCAGCAGCTGCAACTTTCATAGGATATTCTCTTACTAAATATTGCATTTGAGAGTGCCCAGTTACGAATAATCCAGTTGAACCGATTAGAGCAGCAATAATTGAAACTCTAAAAGCTTTTCTGAAGATTGCAACTTCGTGTTTACGAAGCATTTTCCAAGATGCAATACCTGCAATTGTAAATGCCCCTACAGTTATCGCCATTGTAATTACGTGAGGGAATTGGTTCCATAAATATGGGTTTTTAATAATTGCAAAGAAATCAATCATCTCTGCTTTCTTACCAATTACATTGTTCTCAACGTATTTAACACCAACTGGGTGTTGCATGAAAGAGTTAGCAGATAAAATCCAGAACGCTGACATAACTGTTCCGATACCTACTAACCAAATACACATTGCGTGTAATTTTTTGTTAATTTTCTCCCAAGAGAAAATCCAAATACCGATAAATGTTGACTCAAGATAGAATGCAAGTAATGCTTCTATCGCAAGTGAAGGTCCAAAAACATCTCCTACGAATGAAGAATATTCAGACCAGTTCATACCAAATTGGAACTCTTGTAGGATACCTGTAACAACCCCAACAGCGAAGTTAATTAGGAATAAATGACCAAAGAACTTCGTAATTCTTTTGTAATGCTCATCGCCAGTTTTAACATAAATACTTTCAAAAATCGCGATTAAGAACACCATACCAATAGTAATCGGTACAAAGAAGAAGTGGAACACTGTTGTCGCTGCGAATTGTATCCTAGCAAGTAATAGTGGATCCAACATAGATATACCTCCTTTAAAAATATTAAATTATATTTAGTGCAAATATTTATAATATTATTTTATAACATAGTCTTTATTATAGCAAAAC
The DNA here is from genome assembly GCF_054054385.1 of Gemella taiwanensis. Taxonomy (NCBI): domain Bacteria; kingdom Bacillati; phylum Bacillota; class Bacilli; order Caryophanales; family Gemellaceae; genus Gemella; species Gemella taiwanensis. The sequence goes on along the minus strand of NZ_JBSMTL010000001.1, from coordinate 366,161 downwards.
AAAAATGATAAAAAGTAGCACTTTTCCTACTTTTTACCATTTTTCGTTCACATTTTGTTCACATTTGACGATAGATTCTTTATTATCGCATAGTCATACTTTTCTTATTTTAAATTTTTTCTTATTTTAATTGTGAGTTACTCCTAGCATTAGACTAACTATTAAAATTATTAGTACTAATAAACAGATTCTCACGAATCTAAAATCTTTTTCTTCAAGATAAACATAAAGCAACCCGATTATTCTCAGTACAGGTGTTAATATTAATAAGAATATCCCAAACATTAAATATGAGTAATAATTTAATGTTGTTAATCCTTTTAGCATTTCTATGAAAGTATACCTTTCTATAGTTAAAACACCATCTACTCCATGTATAAAACTTAGTATTATCCCTGTTATAATAAAGAATGAACTAATAAATACTCCAGTCTTTAATATATTAGAAATAACGACATTTATATCTCTTTTCTTTTCCATATTAAAGTACCCCCACACCTTTTAAGAACATGTTAACTATTGTAAATAATAAGATTGGTAGAAATATATATCGTATATATTTTGCATCTAATCTTTGCATTACCTTAGCTCCAGTTCTAGATCCTATTAAAGTTCCTATAGCTATAGGAGCTGCGATTGCTGGATTGATTGTTCCATTAAAGAAGTAAATTAGAGCACTTGCTGTTGCTGTGACACCCATCATGAAGTTACTCGTTGCTGTACTTACCTTTATAGGTAATTTCATATAACTATCTAATGCGACAACTTTGAACGCTCCACTACCAATCCCAAGTAATCCACTTGCAAAACCTGCTCCAAACATTACTAGTGATCCTTGAGGAACATTAGTAACATTATATGCTATGGTTTTACCTGTCGCTTTATCGTAATATGTTGAATTTAACTTATATCTGTCTGCATATTTATCATTTACTACCTTTTCTTCTTCTTTTTTCAGCTTAGTTATTAATCCTGTTTTCTTAAGCATACCATAAAAAGAATTCAATAGAATTAACGAGAAAAAGATATATAGCAATTTAGAAGAGAATATTCCTGCCATAAGAGCTCCTACGACTCCTCCCGCAGTTGTAAATACTTCTAAAAACATACCTACTCTCATATTACTAATATGATCTTTCACGAATGCTATTGCTGAACCACTACTAGTCGCTATTACCGCTACGATACTAGCTCCTATTGCATATTTAATATCTATACCAAATAAGATTGTTAAGGCCGGTGTTATAATTATTCCTCCACCTAAACCTACTAAAGAACCAAGAAAACCAGCAAGTACAGCTATAAGCATAAATTGTATTATCTCAATCATAATGTCTCCTTCTAATCTTTAGAATATATTACTAATACATTTGAACTTACTTCCAACTCAATTGCTTTTTCATTAGCAAATTCGTTACTTGTTGCATTAGGACGATTTAGAGTCAAAATCAGATTTTCTACTTCGTATTTAGAATTTTTTATAGTCATTTTAGTATCTTTATATATTGGGACTATTGAGAAATACTTATACCCTTCAATTTTTTCAAAAATATTTTGTCCACTATGGGCTACCGTTATTATATTATTATCATCAATAATTTTTACTTTAACGCTGTTATATTTTTCATTATTTAGAAGTAAAATATTTCCAAAGAAGTGATCAAGTCTTCTACCTGTTGCTCCGTATATATCTATTTCTTCTACTGAATCAAATAGTTCTAGTATATTTTCTAATGCGAAGTCTGCATCAGTTAAATCTTCACTATCCTTTACTCTAAAATACTTGGATTTTCCCTCTACTTCTTTTCTTTGTTCAGAAGTAATCGAATCAAAATCTCCACAACTTAATAATGGATTTATCCCCTTATCAAGTAAGTACAATGCTCCTCTATCTACTCCACACCATAAGTCAGATGAAGGTAATTCATCTGGAAATACCCCACCTAACATTATGCTTATTTTTTTTGTATTCATTATTTTAACAACTCACCTAATGTTTTTTCTTTATCGCTTGCTCCGAATAAAAATGATCCACAAACTAATAAGTCTGCACCTTTATCTCTACAAGCTTTCGATGTTTCTACATTTATTCCACCATCTACTTCTATTAAGAAGTTATAATTTTTTTCTTTTCTTATCTTACCTAATTCTTCTATTTTCTCAAGCATTTCTGGAATGAACTTCTGACCACCAAACCCTGGATTAACAGTCATAATTAGAACATAATCTAATTTTGGTAATAAGTATTTAATACTTTCAAGTGGTGTTTGAGGATTTAATACTATACCAGCTTTTTTTCCATTATCTTTGATTACTTGTATTAATCTATCTGCATGATTAGTTGCTTCTATATGAAAAGAAACCATATCGCAACCAACTTTACAAAATTGTTCTACATAATTTTCTGGATTAGCAATCATTAAATGACAATCAAAAATTTTATCTGTCTTAGGTCGGATTGCTTCAATTATTGGAAATCCAAAAGAAATGTTAGGAACGAAATTCCCATCCATTACATCTATATGAAACATATCAATTCCTATATTTTCTAATTCTTTAATATCTCTTTCTAAATTAGCAAAATCTGCTGATAATATTGAGGGTAAAATTTTCTTCATCTTATCTCTCCTTTATATATTTTCTTTTTTGATTTTGTTTTTCTATAAATAAAACTTTATAGTCTTCATAACGGCTTTCTAGTATTTGTTTACTTTCTACCGCTTCTTTGACACCACATTGAATTTCCTCCATGTGATTACACGGTTTGAATTTACAATCATAGTCATGAAACTCTCTAAATAAGTATTGTAAATCTTCTTTTTCAATAAATGTAATATCAAGTGAAGAAAATCCTGGTGTATCTGCGATATAAAAATCATCAATTTGATAAAATTCCGTATGTCTAGTCGTGTGTCGTCCACGCCCTAAATGTTTAGAAATTTCTCCTGTTTCGATATCAAGGTGCTCTGCTAGTTTATTAATGAACGTAGATTTCCCTGCACCTGATTGTCCAGAAATCGCTACGTACTTATTAGAAATAACTTCTTTTAATCTATCGATATCTTCTTCAGAATTTGTGAACACTTGATATCCTATTTCGTAATAGTAATTCATTATTTCTTTCATTTTTTCTAGTTCATCATCATCTAATAAATCTAACTTAGTAAAAATGATAATAATATCTACGTCACTATTTTCATTTAAGCAAATTGTTTTATTTAGTAGCTTACTTGAAAACTCAGGATCTTTAACAGATACTACAATAATACTATAATCTATATTCGCAACCTTAGGTCTTAGTAATTCATTTTTTCTTTCTAAAACTTCAACTACATATCCTGTATTATTATCACTCATTTGAATTTTTACATCATCACCTACTAATGGTGTGATATTCTCATTTCTGAAATTCCCTCGTGCGCGACACGTAACTATTTCTCCATTACAATCCACATAATAAAATCCACTAAGTGCTTTTAAAATTTTTCCTTCTTTTGTCATGTTCCTCCTATACCTTTTTGGTATTTTTTGTAACTATTTGTTTAGTTTTTCTTTTATTTCTGCTTTAGTTTTTTCTGCTAGTCTTAACATTTCAATAGAGTGTTCTTCAGAAAGTTTTGTCATAGTGTCTCCTGACACCATTCTTGCTACTTCAGCAATCTTCTCTTCTTCTGATAGTTCTCTAATTACAGTTAATGTTCTCTTATCAATTATTTCTTTACTGATTAGTAGGTTTGTGTCTGCTAAGGCTGTAGTTTGAGGTAAGTGCGAAATACAAAGTACTTGCGAACCTACACCAAGCTGATACATTTTTTCAGCCATCCTTTGTGATACTCTTCCACTTACTCCAGTATCAATTTCATCAAATATTATCGAAGTAGCTTCTATACTTCTTGAGAAAATTATTTTCAGAGCTAACATTACCCTTGAAAGTTCTCCACCTGAAGCAACTTTAGATAATGATTTTAGCGGTTCACCAAGGTTTGCACTAATTAATATCTTAACATCGTCTTTTCCTGTTGATGAAAAATCTTTTTCTTTAAAATCAACTTTAATTGTACTTTTTTCCATGTATAAAAATTTCAACTCATCTTGAATAAGTTTCTCAAGTTTTAATGCTGTCTCTTTTCTTATTGAACTTAACTCTTCAGCTAGAGTCGTCAGTTCTTCTTCGATTTTCTTACCTTCTTCTAAGTAGTTTTCGAAGTTCTCTTCATAGTTTTCTAACTCATCTAATTCTTCTTTAATCGTCTCAGTAAAGGCAATTAGATCATTAAGTGGTTTAGAGTATTTTTTCTCTAATGTTTTTATTTTATCTAATCTATAAATTAAACGATCTAATTTTTCTTCATCATATTCAATTACATCAGTATAACTAGAAACTTCATATTTTAAATCATCAAGAATGTAATATAAATTTGTAATTTCTTCATATTTTTCTTCAAAGTTTGAATTATACCTAGTTAGTTCCCCTAGATTAGATCTAATTTCTGCAAGTTTTGATAATACTCCATACTCACCATCTATACCATCTGTAATACTATGAGCAAGTGTATTTACTTTTTCAAAATTCTCTAAGTAGTCAATATCCTTTTCAAGATCTAAATCTTCATCTTTTTTAAGTTTCATCTGACTTAATTCTTTATACTGGAATTTTAAGAAATCAACTTTCTGAAGAACATCACTTTCTTGTTGTTTTAAGTTATCAATTTTTTCCTTAATTACTTGGTATTCTTTATATTTTTCTTTGTATTTTAAATATACAGGTTGAATTTTTTCTCTATTAAATGAATCTACCAAGTTTAGGTGATTTTTTTCTACTAATAATACTTGATTATCGTGTTGTTCATGAATATCTAATAAATGAGCGGCTACTTTTTTTAATGTAGACAGATTAACTATAGTTCCATTAATTCTACAAACACTCTTTCCACTACTATAAATATCACGACGAACTACAATAACCTCATCTTCAAGGTCTAAATCAAGTTCATTAAAAATCTCTTTAACTTCTTTACTCTTTGGAAAATCAAATACACCTTCAACACTTGCCTTCTCTTCACCGTAACGAATATAAGACGTTGATGTTCTTTGACCAGATAGTTGCGAAATTGCCGCTAGAATCATTGATTTTCCTGCACCAGTTTCTCCACTTAAGACAGTTAAACCATTTTTAAGTTCTATAGTAGCTTTTTCAATTATTCCAAATTGCTTAATATTTAACTGAATTAACATTGGCTCCTCCTCTATTTAAAGTGATTATGAGCATTATTTACAATATGCTCTATATTGATTTTACTGTTTTCCACTTCTTTATCAGCATTGTATTTAAGAAGCATTAAGAATTCGATATTCCCTTCTCCACCTGTTATTGGAGAATAAGATAGATTTGTCATACTGAATCCAACACTGTTCGCTAGTAGCAATACTTTTTCTACGACTTCTAGTTGAACTTTTTTGTCTCGAACGATTCCACCTTTTCCTACCTTATCTTTTCCAGCTTCAAATTGAGGTTTTACAAGTACGCAGACTTCTCCACCATCTTTTATTATTTCAGCAAGATTTGGTAATATTAATGATAACGAAATAAATGAAACGTCAATTGAAGCTATATCAATTTCATAAACATCAAAATCTTCTTTAACAGAATGTCTGAAGTTTGTTTGTTCCATTACTTTTACACGTTCATCATTACGTAGTTTCCACACAAGTTGATTAGTACCCACGTCTAAAGCATATACGAACTTTGCTCCGTTTTGTAACGCACAGTCTGTAAATCCTCCAGTTGATGAACCGATATCAATCATTACTTTGTCTTTAACGTCAAAGTTTAACTCATTAATTGCTTTTTCTAATTTAAGTCCTCCACGACTTACATAAGGCATCTGTTTACCTTTAATTCTAAGTTCAGCAGTTGATTCAATCTTTTCCCCTGCTTTATCAATTCTAATATTATCATTATAAACTATACCAGCCATTATAGCTCGTTTTGCTTTTTCTCTTGATTCAAATAATCCTTGACTTACGCAAAGGACATCTGCTCTTTCTTTTGCCATAGTTACCTCTTTTTTATTTACTAAGTGTGCATTTCAAAATAAATATTAATTTTAAAATTGGCACAGTCTTTCCTTTTAATTTTACCATATTAATCGTATTTTATCTATGAGAATGGTGTGTTTATATATACATTATATCTAAATTTAAATAATATTTCTCTTTGTTATTGGTTGATATTTTATAGCCTAACAAAAATAAGAGCAACCTAAGGAAAATTTTCCTATTAGGTCACCCTCTAGATTAATATTCTATTTTACTTTTTTTATGTTCCAAATATCTTTAGCATATTCAGCTACTGATCTATCTGCAGAGAAGATACCAGCGTTAGCTGTATTTACTAAACTCATTTGTCCCCATTTTTCTTTATCTTGATATGTTTCGGCAACTTTTTCTTGAGCTGCAACATAACTTTCAAAGTCAGCTAGACACATATAGTTATCTTGAGTTAATAAGTAGTCTACGATAAAGTTGAAGTTCATACCTCCTACAGTCATAGTTCTAATAAAATCTAATGTTTCTTTAATTTTTACTGAATTGTTGTAGTATTCCCAAGGTTTATATCCATGAGCATATAATGCATCAACTTCTGGAGTTTCTAAACCGAAGATGAAGATATTATCATCTCCTACCGCTTCATGAATCTCTACATTAGCTCCATCAAGTGTTCCTAATGTTAAAGCTCCATTTAGCATTAATTTCATATTACCTGTGCCACTTGCTTCTTTTCCGGCTTGTGAAATTTGTTCACTAATATCAGCCGCTGGAATAATTTTTTCTGCAAGTGTTACTTTGTAATCTGGTAAAAATACAACTTTGATGTATTCACGCACTAATTCATCACATTCTATCATTTGAGAGATTGAGTGGATAAATTTGATTATATTTTTAGCCATTTGATATCCCGATGATGCTTTTGCAGCAAAAATAAATGTTCTTGGTACTGGACGTAATCCATTATATTTTATCTCTCTATATAAGTATACAATGTGTAATGCATTCAGTAATTGACGTTTATATTCGTGTAGTCTCTTAACTTGTACATCAAAGATGGATTCTGGATTTACAGTTATACCTGTTGTATTTTGAATGTAAGTAGCAAGTTGTTCTTTTTTAATTTTTTTAATTTCTTGAAGTTTAGCAACAACTTTTTTGTCATTTTTATAATCATTTAATTTACTGATTTTAGATAAATCTTTAACGAAATCATCACCGATTAATTCTTTTAGATATGATGCTAGTTCAGGGTTTGCCTGTCCTAACCATCTACGGTGAGCTATACCGTTAGTTACATTTCCGAATTTAGATGGATACAATTCGTTAAATGCTCTAAATGTAGATTCTACAAGAATATCACTATGTAGTTTTGATACACCATTAACATTGTGGCTTCCTACTATTGATAAGTTAGCCATTCTTATTTGATTATCATATATAATTGCAGATTCCGCTAAAGTGTAGTCTTTGCCTTGATCTATTACCCATTGACAGAAACGTTTATTAATTTCCTCAATAATTGAGTAAATACGTGGTAATAATGGTTTAAATAAATCTACAGACCATTTTTCTAATGCCTCTGCCATAATTGTGTGGTTAGTGTAGGCGAAAGTTTTAGTTGTAATTTCCCATGCTTTGTCCCAAGAATATCCGTATTCATCTAATAATAATCTCATCAATTCCGGAACTCCCATCGCTGGATGAGTATCATTAATATGTAATGCAACATGTTCACTTAAGTTTTCTAATGTTCCAAATTCATTGTAATGATTTTTCACTAATTGTTGCAATGAAGCACTAATAAAGAAGTATTGTTGTTTAATACGTAATTCTTTACCTTCATTTGTGCTGTCTGCTGGATATAATAATTTAGAGATTGATGAAGCTATTGCTTCTGCTTCTGAAGATTTTGAATATTCCCCTCGTTCAAACAATTTCATATTAAATCCAGTTTTTGCTTTTGCTTCCCATAATCTTAAGGTATTTACTGTTTTTGTTTTATATCCTGAAATTAATAAATCATATGGTTCAGCTTGAATCGAAGTATAATCTTTGTGTTCTACAGTAAATCCATTTTCAGTCATTTTTTCTTCTACGTGACCATAGAATCTAACTTCAATTTCTTCGTCATTTCTATAAACTAAACCGTATTTCCCTAAGTCTAACCAATAATCTGGAAACTCCTGTTGCCAACCATTGTTAATCACTTGTTTGAAGATTCCGTATTCATAAAGAATAGAAAAACCTGTTACTGGATAATCACTACTTGTTAAAGCATCTAAATAACATGAAGCAAGACGCCCAAGACCACCATTCCCTAAACCTGGATCTGGTTCAATATCATAAATTTCATCTAAATCGAAGTTATTTTCTGCAAGGTATTCTTTGATTTCTTTTTCTACTCCAAGATTAAATAAATTGTTTCTTAAAGTTCTACCTACAAGAAACTCCATTGACATGTAGTAAGCACGTTTTTGCTTTGTTTTCTTTAATTCTTGTTCATACACAAATTTTTTCTCAGATAATTTTTCTCTAACAGTACTCATTAATGCTTCATAAACTTGACGTTTACTAGCTGATTGTATTGTAATACCAAATTGTCGTTTTAAATACTTTTCTATTCTTTGTTCTAACTCTTGTTGTTTCATTAGTCTCTCCTATAATTTATCTTGTTAGACGATCTCGTTGTACATATTAATATATTGTAGTGCTGATTTTTTCCAACTTACATCTTGTTGAATTGCATTTTTCATAATTATATTCCAAATATGACGTTCTTGATAATAGCAATATGTTGCTCTGTATACTGCATCTAACATATCATATGCATCAAAACTTTCGAATGTAAACCCTGTTCCTGTTTTTCCATCAAATGGTTCTACAGTATCTCTTAAACCACCAACTCTGTGAACAATCGGTATAGTTGCATATCTCATTGAAATAAGTTGAGATAAACCACATGGTTCAGTTTTAGATGGCATTAAGAACATATCACACGAGCTATATACTTTTGATGATACTTCTGATGAGAACATAATTAAACTTCTTACTTTATCATGACGACGATATTCTAATGAACGAAGTGCATCTTCATAATGACGATCACCTGTTCCTAAAATCACAAGTTGAGCACCTGTTTTTAAGATTTCATCAGCAACATGAAGAACTAAGTCAATTCCTTTTTGGTGAGTTAATCTAGTAACCATCCCTATCATAGGTATATTTTCATTTACTTCTAATGCTAACTCTTCTTGGAATTTCAATTTGTTCTCTACTTTATTTTTTAATGTTTTAACATCAAAGTTCTTATAAATATTTTTATCAGTTTTTGAATTGAACTTATCAATATCCAAACCATTAATTATACCGTGAAGTTTACCTTGTTCTACTCTTAGTATATCATCTAAGCCATATGAGAAATATGGATCTAATATTTCATGTGCATAAGTTTCACTTACCGTATTTATTCTATCGGCTAATTGAATAGCACCTTTCAATAGATTTAAATCACCTTTATATATTAAAGCATCAAAGTATTTATTGTCTAAACCGAATAAATTCCCCATTTCATACGGGTTAAATTTCCCTTGAAATTCAATATTGTGGATAGATATTACACTTTTAATGTTTTGATAAAAACCTTGTCCTCTTGACTTAATATCATCTAAGTAAATTACAGATAAAGCTGCATGCCAGTCGTTAGCATTAACTATATCTGGTTTATAATCAATATGAGGTAATATTTCTAATGCAGCTTTTGAAAAGAATGCAAATCTCTCACCATCATCATCTTGACCATATACACTATCTCTATTAAAATATTGTTCATTATCGATAAAATAATAAGTTACTCCATTTACTTGCGTTTCAAAAATTCCGCAATAAACTGTTCTCCACCCTAAATTAATAAATATATGTTGTTTATATTTTAAATCGTACTTTTGTCTATCTATTGAAGAATACAAAGGTAGTACTACCCTTGCTTCTACATTTTCATCTTGAAGTGCTTTAGGTAATGATCCTATAACATCTCCTAGTCCTCCAACCTTTACAAATGGTGCCGCTTCAGCTGCCACGAATAATATTTTCATTATAATTCTCCTTATTCGTTATTTATTTCATACTAAAAGGGTTAGTTTTAGATGTAGTCTATCTGTTTATTATACTCTTTTTTCTTTCGAAAATCGAAGATTTTACAAATATCTCCCACATTTTATCCTAACCCGTATTTTTTATTATACTACTTTATTTTTTTCGACAATAACTTGGCAATTTTCAGTTCCTTTTAATTCAACTCTTTCTGAAACAGTTGCTTCTTTGTCTAAAATTACATAATCTAGGTAAGCTGATTTTTTAATAACACTATTAGGCATTATGATAGAATTTTTAATGACTGCACCTTCTTCAACTACTACGTCCCTAAATAATATACTGTTCTCAACAATTCCATTAATTTCACAACCATCTCCTAGTATAGAATTTTTTACGATTGCTCCATCTCCATAAGTAGTTGGTACACTATCTTGAACCCTAGTTAGGATATCAGTTCCTGATAAGAATAATTCATTCATTTTATTAGGGTCTAATAAATCTCTATTAAAATTATAAAACTCTTGAACACTATTAATTGTTCTTGTATAATTTTTAATTTCATAACCATAAACATTTAATCTATGGAAATTCTTAGTAATGAAATCTAATAGAATATCTTGCCATCCATATGTCATACCTTTTTTTACAAGTTCTTTAAACATGTCTTTAGACATAATATATATTTTAACTTGTGTCGGACAAACTTGATCATATCCATCATAATGATATAAACTATCATATACTCTGTTTTTATCATCAAAAATAATTTGTGACTCACGTTGTTGAGGTTTTCTATACGTATAAGCTAATGTTATATCAGCATTTGTAGATTTATGGTAATTTACCATTTCCTTAAAATCAATATTCCCAACAATATTTCCATCAGCAAGTATACAGTATTCTTCTAATAATGTATCCGCATATCTAGCTGCATCCCCTAATGCTTCAATTTTGTTTTGTGCTACTCTGTTTGATTGATGGTTTGACATCGGCGTTATAAACTTCAATCCACTATTTTTTCTGTTAAGATCCCAGTCTTTCCCCCAACTTAAGTGATCCATTAAAGATTTGTAATGATGATTTGTCACTACTGCTATATTAGATATCTCAGCTTTAACTAAAGAAGATAACATGAAGTCAACCATTCTATATCTTGACGCAACCGCTAAAGATGCTAGTGTTCTATTTCTTACTAATCCTTGTAGATCATCATTACGATAGTTATCCGCAAATAAAATACAAAACGCTCTTACCATATTATTTTCCCTCTACTTTCCTATTTTCTTTTACAACTTCATCTCTACCTACTACAGTTATTTGTTCTTTTCCTAAAACGATTTCTCTATTCCCAACTTCTACGTTTTCTTTAACAACTGAACCTTCTGCGATGATTGAATTGTAAACTTTCGCACCTTTTTCGATTACCACACCTTTCATGATGATGCTTCCTACTACTTCTGCACCTTCTTCAATTCTAACTCCTGAAGAAATTATAGATTCTGAAATAGTTCCATATACAGTAGTTCCATCTGAAATCATAGAATTTTTAACATTTGCACTATGTCCTAAATATTGTGGCATAGCTCCTTCGTGTCGATAATAAATTCTCCAAAGTCTATCATCTATATTGAAGTTTTCTTTATTTTTAATAAGGTCCATATTTGCTTCCCATAAGCTCTCAATTGTACCAACGTCTTTCCAGTAACCATAGAATGGATAGGCGTAGATATTTTTTCCTTCATTTAACATCATTGGAATAATATTTTTACCGAAGTCTTTTTCACTATCTGGGTTTTCTTCGTCACGAATTAAATATTCTCTTAATTGTTGCCAACTAAAAATATAGATTCCCATAGATGCTTTAGTAGATATTGGATTTTCTGGTTTTTCTAAAAACTCAGTAACTTTAAGGTCAAAATTTGTATTTAGAATCCCAAATCGACTAGCTTCTTCAATTGGAACATTAATGTGTGCAATTGTTAAATCTGCTCCTTTTTCTTTGTGGAAATCTAACATTTCTTTATAGTTCATTTTATAAATGTGATCCCCAGATAATATAAGGACATATTCTGGTTTATATTGCTCTATATATTTAATATTTTGATAAATAGCATTTGCAGTTCCTTTATACCACTCTCCAGTTTTTCCAGCAGTATAAGGTGGTAAAATAGATAATCCTCCATCCATTCTATCTAAATCCCATGGTTGACCATTCCCCATATATGAGTTAAGTTCCAAAGGCATAAATTGAGTTAGTACTCCTACAGTTGAAATTCCAGAGTTAGCACAGTTTGAAAGTGGAAAATCTATAATTCTATATTTTCCACCAAAAGGTACAGCTGGTTTAGCCATATCTTTTGTTAATACTTGTAATCTTGTACCTTGTCCTCCTGCTAGTAGCATAGCTACAACTTCTTTTTTTCGTGCCATTAAGTTGACCCCCTTCTTCAAAACTTGTTATTTCTTTTCTATATACATTGTCGCATAAGGCGGAATGTTTAAACTCAACGTATATTTAAATTCATTTTTTTCTTTATTAATTGTTTTAAGATTTCTATTTAATACTGCAATACCATCGTATTTTTTAGCATCAGAATTTAGCGCAATCTTATAGCTTCCCCAAGTATCTACCCCAATTTCATAATTTTTCAATACTTGATTTGAGAAATTACTAACTACTAAGACTTCTTTACCTGATCTATCTTTACGAGAAAAAGCAAAAACATTGTTATTATTATCATCTACAACATGCCATCTAAAACCATCCCAATCACTGTCATTTTCCCATAGTGCTGGCGTAGTTTTATAATACTTATTAAGTTCTTTTACATATCTATGTGTAAAAACATGCTTAGGATATAACATTAATAACCAATCAAGTTCTCTTTCTTCATCCCATTCGATAAATTGAGCAATATCAATTCCCATAAATGCTAATTTTTTCCCTGGATGTGCATACATATATCCTAAAAATGCTTTAAAGTTTGCAAATTTGTCTTCGTATGGAACAGGACTCTTATCTAAAAGAGATTTTTTCCCATGAACTACTTCATCATGTGAGATTGGAAGAATAAAATTTTCAGAGAATGCATAATGCATAGAAAATGTAAATTTGTTATGTACTCCTTTTCTAAAGAAAGGATCTGTTTCTAAATAATCAAGACTGTCATTCATCCATCCCATATTCCATTTGAAGTCGAATCCTAAACCACCATGTTCAACTGCAGCAGTTACTTTTGGATAACTAGTTGATTCTTCTGCTATCATACTTACACCTGGATAATTTTCTTTTATATACAAATTAAGATTTTTCAGAAAATCTATTGCTTCTAAATTCTCAAATCCACCATAAATATTTCGTGCCGACTTATCTTCATCACGACAGTAATTTAGAAAAATCATAGAACTAACAGCATCGACTCTGATTCCGTCTATGTGATAATCTTCAATCCATGATACTGCACTTGATGTTAAAAATGACTTAACCTCATTGCGACCATAGTCAAATACTCTAGTTCCCCAACCTTCATGTTCCATTTTTCTCGTATCAGAATATTCATAACATGGTGTTCCATCAAATTCATATAATCCATGAGCATCTTTTGTAAAGTGTCCTGGAACCCAATCTAGTATTACCCCAATATTATTTTGATGACAAATATCAACAAAATACATAAAATCTTCCGGTGTCCCATATCTTGATGTAGGAGAGAAATAACCTGTAGCTTGATATCCCCATGATTTATCATATGGATATTCTGTGATCGGTAATAACTCAACGTGAGTGTAATTCATTTCTTTTACATACTCTACCAGTCTATGTGCTAATTCTCTATAACTTAGTTCTTTACCCTCTTCATTATGTTTCCAAGATCCAAGATGTACTTCATAAATATTCATAGGCTGATGATAAGGTACCGTTCTATTATCCATCCACTTTTTATCTTTCCATTTATATTCTGGTAAAGTATAAACTTTTGATGCTGTTAACGGTCTAGTCTCAGCATGCTTAGCGTAGGGATCTGCCTTCCATAATTCAACCCCACTATGTGTTACAATTACATATTTATAGGTATCAAACTCGCTAACTCCTGGAATTTGAATTTCATAGATTCCTCTATCATTTATTCTTTTCATTTCATATGTATGTGGATACCAAGAACAAAACTCACCTGTAACAAAAACTCTTTTCGCGTTTGGGGCCCATACTCTAAAAGTACAAGAATCCCCTTCTAAAAACGATCCTAAAAATTTATGACTATGGTAATTAGTTCCTTCATGGAATAAATATTCGGCCATATTACTATTCACTAAATAACCCCCTTTTCAATAAAAAGTAAACGTTTTCTTCAGTTTTTAAAAAAATTTAATTTTATAAAATTTTCATAAAAAATAGTTCAAATCAACACTAATTTATTCTTTATTTTTTATACCTATAGTATAACATATGAAAGCTTTTATGTAAATGTTTTCTTTACTATTTCGTTACAAATTTTCATCTCGAATTTAATGCTTTAATACTAATCAAATTCTATTTTTTAAAATATTAACATTTACTTTTAAATATTTTTGTATTAAAATTAAGATTGTTATTTTTGTAAAACAAATTGATAATGCAAATTTTATATTTCGGAGAAGAAAAAATGATTAAATTTAATCCTATAAAAAATAAATTTCCTAAAGGAGCAATAAAAAATAAAGATGTTTTTCATTTTGAAGTGTTAATTAAAGATGATTTTTATTTTAATGATTTCAAAATTATTATAAAAAATGAATTTTCTGAAGAGATTATTTCTAAAAGTTTGAAATTTAAAGAAAAGACTGAAAGTAATTATTCTAAATATTTCGTAGAGTTTGATCCTTTTAATATTGGCTTATACTTTTATCATTTTGAAGTACATTTTGATAATTTTAATGTATATTTAAAAAATGATAGATTAAATGCTAAGTTAGTTAATAGTAATGATGACTTACCTGACTGGCAACTTACAGTCTACGATGCAAACTTCACTACACCAGATTGGTACAAAGGTTCAATTATGTACCAAATCTTCCCAGATAGATTTAAACGAAGTGATAAATATACCGCAACAATAGCAAAAAATGAAAATGTAAGAATTAGACATAAAAATTGGTACAGCGTTCCACACTCATCTATTACTCATGATAATTATGGTGCTAAAGATTTCCTAATGGGGAATCTATTAGGGATAGAGGAAGAAAAAGATTACTTTAAGAAATTAAATATAGAAAGTATTTATTTAAATCCTATTGTTGAGAGCCCTGAGAATCACCGATACTCTACTGCCGATTATTTTAATGTTGACCCTTATTTTGGAACTAATGAGCAATTCGAAAAATTCTGTAAAGATTTCAAAAAAGATAATATTAAAATTATTCTAGATGGTGTTTTTAGCCACACAGGTTCTGACAGTATTTATTTCAATCGATATAACAATTATGACAGTATTGGAGCTTATAACTCTCAAAATTCACCATACTATTCTTGGTTTAATTTTATTAATTTCCCTAACGAATATCACTCTTGGTGGGGATTTGACAATTTACCTACAGTGGTAAAAGAAAACAAAGAATATAGTGATTTCATAAATAATAAAGATACTGGTGTTGTTAACTTTTGGCAAAAATTAGGAATTGCTGGATGGCGTCTTGATGTTGCTGATGAATTTCCTGATGAATTCTTAGATAGAATTCGTGAAAGTGCAAAATACTATGATAAAGATTCCCTAATTATCGGAGAAGTTTGGGAAGATGCAACTAATAAAATTTCTTACAATACACGACGTCGATATTTCTTAGGTGATCAACTAGACAGTGTAATGAACTATCCATGGAAAAATGCTATTATTAATTTCGTAAAATATAAAAATGCAGATGATTTTACCCTAGAAATACTAAAATTGGTAGAAAACTATCCTCGCCCTTCTCTTGATGCGGTGATGAATTTACTTGGAAGTCATGATACTGAGCGTGTTCTTACAATATTAGCATTTAACAATCCAGAAGATGTACCTGTTCATGAACGTCCAACATATAAAATGTCACAAAAACAATATAACAAAGCTAAAAATCTATTGAAATTTGCTAGTTTCATACAATTTACATTACCTGGTGTTCCTTGTATTTACTATGGTGATGAAATTGGTATGTATGGATTTAGAGACCCATATAACAGACTAGGATTTTCTCATAATAATAAAGATGAAGATTTACTAAATCATTATATAGAATTATCAAAATTTAGAAATGAAAATAAAGATGATTTTATTACAAATTTTGAATTTATTTATACTAATGAAAAATGTGTTGCATATAGACGTAATAACATTCTTTGTATAATAAACTTAGATTCTAAGGCTCACTTTATTGAAGATTATTTTGGTGAAAAAATATTTGGAAACAATGAAATTTATTCAACACCTTTTGGTACTGTTGTAGCCCCTAATAGCTATATTGCTATAAAAGTTAAATAAAACAAATTAAGGGGCTGACCCAAAAGTCATAATATTTAACAAAGTGTCTATGAGAACTTATAGACGCAGTGGTTTATTGATATCTAAAGTCGCTTTATAAAAGCTTTTTAGATATCTTATAAACTGTGCGGGGGTGACTCGACAAAATCGATTTCTTCGAAATCACGATTTTTGAGCAACTTCCTATTCTTTTTGTATCTTCATTTAGGTATTTTTCAGAATTATAAATGATTAGGAAGCCGTAAAAATAGACACTAAGACTGATTCAATCTTAGTGTCATTTTTATATTATCCTGAGTTTCTAAGTCCAGTAGCAACTCCGTTAATTGTTATGTGAATTGTATTAATTTGAGATTCTGGCAATTTACCTTCTCTTGCACGTTTAATCAATTCCACTTGTAGTAAGTTTAGAGTATTAAAGTATTGTAACCTATTTTCTAAACTTCGAGTTAAATATGTATTATCTTCTAAGAACTCTTTGTGTTCTGAAATTTCTAGTACTACTTGTTTAGTCAAGTTCCACTCTCTTAGAATTTCTTCGTATACATTTTTAGTTTCTTCATTATTACATAGATTTGCATATTCTTTTGCAATATCCATATCTGATTTTGACATAACCATATCTACATTTGATAATAATGATGTAAAGAATGGCCATTGTTTATACATAGAACGTAGCTTTTCAATATTTGCTTTGTCTTTATTGATAAAATTAGAGAATGCTGTTCCTACTCCATACCAACCTGGAAGCATAATTCTACTTTGTGACCATGAAAATACCCAAGGAATAGCCCTTAAGCCACCGATATCCGTAATTTTCTTACGTGATGCTGGACGAGAACCTATATTTAAACTTGATATTTCTTTAATTGGTGTTGCCTCAAAGAAATAATTGTAGAAGTTTGGATTTTCAAACACTAACTCACGGTATTTACTATAACTATCATCAACGATTTCATCCATAATGATTTGAATTTCTGGAATATCTCTAATGTCAGTATTCACTTTATCGGCATTCATTCTTTGAATTACAGCAGAGAATAATGCTTCTAGATTATAATAAGCAGCATCACTATTTCCATACTTAGCAGCTATAATTTCCCCTTGTTCCGTAAGTCGGATCCTATCTTGAACACTTCCTAGTGGTTGTGAAATAATCGCATCATAACTTGGTCCTCCACCTCGACCTACAGTACCACCACGACCGTGGAAGAATGTAACTTTGATATTGTGTTTCTCACCAAGCGAAGAAAGTTCTTGTTGAGCTTTATATAATGACCATCCTGATGATAAATATCCACCATCTTTGTTACTATCTGAATATCCTAACATTATTTCTTGGTATCGACCATTATCACTCACCCATTTTTTCACTATATCTAAGCTTAAGTATTTATCCATAACTTCATATGAATTTTCTAAGTCTTCAATAGTTTCAAATAATGGTACGAGTTGTAACCTAGCAAAATCACTACCTACTAATCCAACTTCTTTAAGCATAATCGCTAGTTCTAATAAATCTGACACACTAGTCGTATGAGATATAATGTTTTGTTTAATAACATTGTCTCCAAGTTTATCTTTTAATTTTCTAGCTGTTCTAAAAATAGCAAGCTCTTTTCTTAATTCTTCTGATTGTTTATCTTCATCATTAATACTTAGAGGACGTGGATCTTCTTCTAATTGTTTTAATAACAATTTACATTTTTCATCTTCACTTAGAGAACTATAGTCTTTTTCAATATTAGCACTTCTTAGTAATTCTGCTACAGAAGCTTCATAGACACTTGAATCTTGACGCATATCTATACTTGCTAAATAGAATCCAAAGATTTTCACAACATTTAGTAATTCCTCAAATTCTCCAGTGATTAATATTTCACCTTTATTTTCTAATAAAGATGTTTTTATTACTTCTAAATCATTAATAAATTCTAATGATGTTAAGTACTTTTCTCCAATTTCCTTATCATTAAGTAAGAATTCCTTAGTATTTTCAAGTTTTTCTTTAATATAAAATATTGCTCTTCTATATGGTTCTTTTTCTCTATATACTGATGAATCATTAGAACGATTAGCTAATTCTTCTAATTCTTTACTTTCTTGAATATATTGAGTCGACATTGAGAATGTTCTATATAGACTTTCTAATTTATCTAAATAATAATTAGATATAAGTTCACACTGTTTCATCGCTGATAAATTCAGTGTTTCAGCTGTTACAAACGGGTTACCATCACGGTCTCCACCAATCCACATTCCCATAGTTATAGGTGTTTCATTTTTTAAATCAATATTATTTTCTTCTAATAACAGCTTATACTCAGTCATTAGTTTTCCAATTGCTTTTATGAAAGATAAATTATAATATTCTAATACGTTTGTAATCTCATTTGCTACTTTTAGTTTTTTCTCACGAATAATATCACTTTGTATTAATATTTCGATATGTTTTTGGATTGAATTTCTCCATTTTCTTTCATTAATTAAACCATTTTTCACATCTCTATGTTTTCTTAATAATGAGTGTAATTTTTCAGTTAAATCAAGAATTGTTTTGCGTTGAACCTGTGTAGGGTGTGCTGTTAATACTGGTACAACATTAATATTATCTAAAATATTTTTATCTTTAATATTTTTTATTGAATCAGATAACTTACCTATGTAAGACTCACCAGAGTTATTTTTATAGTTTACCTCATAAGCTAAGTCAACATCTTCGGCAATATTAATTAAAAGAGGTAAAACTGAGAAGAAGTTAGCAACAATTTCCATTTCCTCTTGTGTTAAGTCTTTAATAATAAGATTTAATTTTTCATAATTTTTCTGATCTGCTAATGATTTCAATTCTACTATCTTTTGAAAAGTTTCTTCTGAAATTAATTTTTGAGTTGCTTTCAATAACATTTCAGTAAGAATCTTAATCTCCTCTTGGATAATATTTTCATTTACATTGCTTTCTAGTCTTGTTTTTTGCATCTAGTTACTCCTTGATAAGATTTTTACTAATAAAGTTTATTTTATCAGTTTTAACTACATATTCCATTATAAAACTTTTTTAGAAATAACACAATAAATTTTGAGAATTTTTTTCATTTTCTCATGCATTTTACTAACTTTTTTTGTTTTTTTAATTTTATTGTTCCTATTTTGTTTTATCGAATAATATTTTATATTATATCTAAAAATTCTAATAATATTCTAATATTCACATGATTTATCATTCTAATAACTAGAAGATTAAATTGGTAGTTTTTAATTTCTATACATAAAAAATCGAGGAATTTGAAAGTGAAATTTTATCAATCTTACTTTCAATAATTTCCTCGATTTATATTTTATTATTCTTCTTCGTAGATTTCTTCTTTCGCTGCTAATGTAACAGTTGCTACTTTTTGATCATCAACAAGATTAATTACTTTAACACCTGTCGCTGTTCTTCCAAGTGTGCTAATTGTTGAAACGTCTATTCTAATAATAATTCCTTGATCAGTCATAATCATTAAATCTTCGTTTCCTGCGATTGATTTAACCGCTACAATCTTACCTGTTTTCTTAGTAACTTTCGCTACTTTAACACCTTTTCCTCCACGGTTAATTACATTGAATTCCGTAGATTTAGAAATTTTACCAATACCATTTTCTGTTACTGTTAAAATTTTCTTAGACTCATCAACAACTTCCATACCTACTACATAGTCATCTGGAGAAAGTGTAATACCTTTAACACCACGACTTACACGTCCCATTGTACGGACTTTTTCAGCATTAATTCTAATTGCTTGTCCATTTGCTGTAACAATCATAATATCTTGATCATCAGTAATTCTTTGAACATCAATTAGTGAGTCGTCTTCATCAAGTTTAAGAGCAATCTTACCTTTCTTAAGGATACTTGCGTAATCTCCTAATTTAGATTTCTTAATGATACCATATTTAGTTGAGAAGATTAAGCTTGTTCCTTCTTCTTGAAGATCAGATATTGCAATAATAGAGTTTACTTTCTCTTCTTTTTCAATTTCTAATAAGTTAATGATAGGTATTCCTTTAGATTGTCTACTCATTTGGTTAATTTCATAACCTTTAAGAGTATAAACCTTACCTTTATCTGTAAAGAATAGAATATGATCGTGAGTTGAACAACTTAGCATATAAGCTACATTATCCTCATCGTTTGTAGTCATACCATTTACTCCGCGTCCACCACGACCTTGAGATTTATAAGTACTTGCAGCAAGACGTTTAATGTATTGGTTATGGGATAGAGTAATTATAATTTGTTCTTTTTCGATTAAATCTTCATTTTCGATTTGATCTACTTGTCCTTCGATAATTACACTACGACGTTTATCTCCGAATTTTTCTTTAACTTCTAATAATTCATCTTTAACTATTTGAATTACACGTTCTGGTTTAGCTAGAATATCTTCTAAATCAGCGATAAGTTCCATAAGTTTACTGTACTCTTCTTCAATCTTATCGCGTTCTAAACCTGTAAGTCTTTGAAGACGCATATCTAGGATAGCTTGAGCTTGAATTTCAGTTAATCCGAATTGATCTATTAAGCCAGCTTTTGCTTCTTCAGCAGTTTGTGATCCACGAATTAAGCTAATAATTCTATCTATATTGTCTAAAGCAATTCTTAAACCTTCTAATATGTGAGCACGCGCCTGAGCTTTTTTAAGATCGAATTTAGTTCTTCTAACTACTACTTCTTTTTGGTGTTCTAGATAGTAGTAAAGTACTTCTTTAAGATTTAATAACTTAGGTACTCCATTTACAAGAGCAATCATATTAACACCAAATGAACTTTGTAATGGCGTTAATTTGTATAAATTATTTAAAATTACGTTACTATTAACATCACGACGTAATTCTATTACAATTCTTATACCTTTTAGGTTACTTTCATCACGAAGGTCTGTAACACCTTCTATTTTTTTATCACGAGCTAATTCAGCAATTTTTTCTACTAATTTAGCTTTGTTTACTTGGTAAGGAATTTCTGTAATAACAATTCTTTCTTTACCATTTTTCATTTGTTCAATTTCAGTTTTACCACGCATTATTACAGAACCACGTCCTGTTGTGTAGGCTTTAACTATTCCACTACGACCTAATAAGAATGATCCTGTTGGGAAGTCTGGTCCTTTTATCTTAGACATAAGTTCAGCAATAGTTATTTCAGAGTTATCTGCTAATGCGATTACTCCATCGATAACTTCCCCTAAGTTGTGTGGCGGAATGTTAGTCGCCATACCAACTGCAATACCACTACTTCCGTTAACTAATAAGTTAGGTATTCTTGCTGGTAATACTTTTGGTTCTTGTTTAGTACCATCATAGTTATCTTGCATATCAACTGTATCTTTGTTGATATCACGAAGTAACTCAGAAGCAATCTTACTCATTCTTGCTTCTGTATAACGCATCGCAGCAGCTCCATCTCCATCGATAGAACCAAAGTTCCCTTGTCCATCTACTAAAGGATATCTACTGTTGAAATCTTGCGCTAAACGTACAATTGTACCGTATGTTGCAGAGTCACCATGTGGGTGATACTTCGCCATTACTTCCCCTACAACGAAGGCACTTTTTTTGTAAGGTTTATCATATGTTAACCCTAAGTCATTAAAAGCATAAAGTATTCTTCTATGAACTGGTTTTAACCCGTCACGTACGTCCGGTAAGGCACGTGATACAATAACACTCATTGAATAATCTAAGAATGAATTTTCAATTTCAGTCGTTATGTTTCTTAAGGTAATATTATTTTTATTATCTTCCATGTTCTATCCTTTCTTTCTAAATGTCTAAGTTTATAACATTTAGAGCATTATCTTCGATGAATTTACGTCTTGGTTCTACTTTTTCACCCATTAACGTATCAAATGCTGCATCCGCTCTTTGAGCATCATCAATACTTACTTGATACATTAAACGATGTTCTGGATCCATTGTAGTATCCCATAGTTCTTCTGCATTCATCTCTCCAAGACCTTTGTATCGTTGAACAGTGTACTTTTTATCTCCAGCATGTTCTTCAATATTTTGTTTAAGCTCTTCTTCTGTATGACAGTAGAATTCTTTTTTACCTACTTTTAGACCGTATAGAGGCGGTCTAGCGATATATACATATCCTGCATCGATAAGTTCTCTCATATATCTGAAGAAGAATGTTAATAATAATGTTCTAATGTGACTTCCATCGACATCGGCATCAGTCATGATAACAATTTTATGATAACGAAGTTTATCAATATTTAATGTTTCTCCAATTCCCAT
This sequence comes from Gemella taiwanensis, assembly GCF_054054385.1. NCBI lineage: Bacteria > Bacillati > Bacillota > Bacilli > Caryophanales > Gemellaceae > Gemella > Gemella taiwanensis. The sequence continues at coordinate 343,239 of NZ_JBSMTL010000001.1, read as the reverse complement.
ACCAATAGCTGTAATTAATGAACGTACTTCGTCATTAGCTAATACTTTATCTATTCTTACTTTCTCTACGTTCAGAATTTTACCTTTTAATGGTAAAATGGCTTGGAATTTACTATTACGTCCAAGTTTTGCACTTCCTCCCGCAGAGTCCCCTTCGACTAGGAATAGTTCACATTCAGCTGCATCTTTACTCGAACAGTCAGCTAGTTTCCCAGGAAGGTTTGTAAATTCTAAAGCATTTTTACGACGTGTAGATTCACGAGCTTTTTTAGCTGCAATTCTAGCACGTGATGCTTGAAGTCCTTTTTCAACTATTATTTTTGCTATTTTTGGATTTTCTAGTAAGAATCTATCTAATTCTTCAGAGAATAACTTATTAGTAATTGTACTCATCTCTGAGTTACCTAGTTTAGTTTTTGTTTGTCCTTCGAACTGTGGATTTGGGTGTTTAATTGAGATAATCGCAACAAGTCCTTCACGAACGTCATCACCTGTTAATGACTCTTTGTCTTTAATAAGTTTATTCTTTTTACCATACGAGTTGATGATTCTTGTAAGTGCTGTTTTAAATCCACTTTCGTGAGTTCCACCCTCATGTGTATTAATGTTATTAGCATAACTTAATACATTGCTAGAATATCCTGTGTTATATTGCATTGAGATTTCAACTTCTTTTCCATCCATCTCACCATGCACATAAATTGCTTCGTGTAAAGCATCTTTATTTTCATTTAACATTTCTACATATTCTAATAATCCACCTTCATAGTAGAAAGTCTCTTCTTTTTCTTGTCCTTCTCTTTCATCTTTAAGTATAATTGTTATACCTTTATTTAAGAAAGCAAGTTCTCTAATACGTGTTCTTAAAATATCGTATTCATATACTGTTGTTTCTTGGAAAATTTCTGGATCTGCTTTAAAACGAATAGTCGTTCCAGTTCTATCAGTATTTCCTACTACTGTAATTCCTTGAACTACATCTCCTCGTTCAAACTTCATTGTATGGATTTTCCCATCACGATGAACTGAAGCTTCTAGATTCGTAGATAAAGCATTTACTACACTGGCACCTACCCCGTGAAGACCACCTGATACTTTATATCCGCCTCCACCGAATTTACCTCCGGCGTGAAGTACTGTAAGAATTACTTCAAGCGCTGGTTTTCCAGTTTGTTCTTGAATATCTACTGGAATACCACGTCCATTATCTTCTACTCTTATCCAATTTCCTTTTTCAATTGCAACTGTTATTGTGTCACAATATCCGGCTAAGGCTTCATCTATAGAGTTATCTACAATTTCCCAAACAAGGTGGTGTAGACCTTTACTAGATGTAGAACCGATATACATACCTGGTCTTACCCTAACGGCTTCAAGTCCTTCAAGAACCTGAATCTGATCGGCATTATATTCTTGTATTTGTTTTTTTTCTACCATGATTTTTCCTTTCATTTTAGTAAATTTATAAAATAAATTTTCTAGATTAATTCACTAATATTTCCATTTTCTATTTTGAAAACTTTAGCTTTTTTTAATAAATCTTCTTTAATATCTGATATCGAAGGTGTTGTAATGAATGTTTGTACATTTTCATTAATTGCATCTAATAATTTTAGTTGTCTATTTTTATCTAATTCACTTAGTACATCATCTAAAAGTAAAACTGGATAAGTACCTGTTTTCGATTTTAGATAATTTATCTCAGCTAATTTAAGTGATAATACGATGCTTCGTTGTTGTCCTTGTGATGCATACATTTTTGCATCAAGATCATTTATATAGAATTCAAGGTCATCTTGATGCGGTCCTATTTTAGTACTACCGCGCATTATATCATCAAAGAATTTTTTCATCATAACTTTAGTTAAATTCTCTTCAGTAAATCCTTCATCTGTTATATCAGCTATATTTAAGGATTCTAGAACTGAACTTTTGTATCTGATTTTTAGTGATTCTTGACCATTAGATATATTCATCATATTTTTATAGGTCAATTCTGAAATATCTTGAACAAACGATACTCTTTCTTTTGTTATATATATAGCCACTTTAGCTAATTGAGAAGTAAGCGTCTCTAAATACGCAAGAGACATCTCATCCTTTGGATTTTTCTTCATATCTTTTAAATAAGAATTTCTCTGTTTTAATAAATGTTGGTACATTAAATAATACTTATGATAAATACGTGAGAACTGATAAAATTCTCTGTTTATAAACTCTCTTCTGAGTGACGGAGATCCTTTTACTAATTGTAAATCTTCTGGAGAAAATAATACTACATTAAGCTCTCCTACAAAATCTGTTAGTTTACTTTTCTTTACTCCTGCAATTTTAGCACTTTTTCCTTTATTACTTATACCTAACATAATATCGAGATTTTTGTCATTTTTATTAACTACACATGACATCGCAGTGGCAGTTTCGCCAAACATTATGCATTCACTATCACTTTTTGTTCGGTAACTACGTCCAAGCGCTAAACAAAAAATAGATTCTATAATATTAGTTTTTCCATTCGCATTGTTTCCTACTAAAACATTAAGCGAGGGATGTACATCTATATTCATTGATAAATAATTTCGAAAGTACAGTAATTTTAAACTCTTAATTCTCATTAATAATTATGAATTCATTTCCTTCTAATTTAATAATATCGTTTGAATATAACTTTTTCCCTCGTCTATTTTCTAGTTCTCCGTTTAACTCAACTTCTACATCTTGTAAAAAGTACTTAGCCTCTCCTCCAGAACCTATGAAACCTTCTAACTTTAAAAATTGTGCTAACGTGATATATTCACTATTAATAAAAACTTCTTTCATTTTACACCTCCTAAGTATTTAAAAATGAAACTCTATGTATATAAATATATTTTATATACTTTAATTATACCAAATTTCTACGTTTTTTTCAACAATACTCCATTTATTTTATTATTATGTAATTCAAAAATAACTATATATATCAGCTATTCTCACAGTTTAGAAACTATAATAGTTCACATAAATAACATCATAAAAATTTATGAATATAAATTACTATTTTTTGAAAGTTATTATAAAATAAATAGTATTTTAATACAAAAGTTTATTTTTCTTAATGAATATATTGAAATCGTTTTTCTTTCATATTTATTACCTATATTGTATAATAAAAGTGAAAAGTATATTAAATTTCTGAAATAAAGGAGGATTATTTTATGTATAGTAAAGAGAAATTAGAAAAAATACTAAATGAAAAAGTATTTTCTATCGAAGAAACAAGCTATGGAATTACAAATAATAATTATATTGTTACTACTGATAAAAATAAATACTTCTATAGAACATCGAAAGATTCAACAAAAATAGTTAATAAAGAAAATGAAAAAGAGGCACTAAAGTTATTATCGAATGAACCCTATTTTTTAAAACCAGTCTATATTAATAACGATAATTTAATAACTGTGTTTCAACCAAATCCTAAAACTTTTATTTCACAAAGAAGTTTATCAAATATTGTAAGAATAGGAAAGCTTTTAAAAGAGTTTCATTCAAATAAATTTCAAGCTGAAAATACTTTTGATCCAATTGATCAATTCAATACATATTTCAATCAAATTGACGAAGTTCCACATGTCTTAGATAAATATATGTATATAATTGATGAATTTAAAAAAGTATATAAAGCTGATAGACTATGCCATAACGATTTAGTAGAAGGTAATTTCCTATTCTCTAAAGATGCTTTATACTTAATCGATTTTGAATATGCTGGATATAATGATTACTACTTTGATATTGCAAGTTTCATCTCTGAAAATGATTTAAGCTATGAAGAAACAATAACGTTCTTAAAATCATATTTTACTGATGAAGAATGTAATTATAATAAATTAAAAGTCTTCTTAAATTTTTGTGATTTACTTTGGTATACATGGGCTACACTGTTATATGAAAAAAGAAATGAAGAAATATATAATGAAATAGCTAAAGATAAGCTTCATAGATTAAAGAATCCAAGAAAAATAGTCTACTAACTAATAAATATGACAAAAACTCAAGATAAGAATTATTTTCTTAACTTGAGTTTCATTATATCTTAAATTTATCCTAAGAAAAAAGGTTACTTACAAAATTATGTAAGTAACCTTTTAATTAATTTTTATTATTTAGCTAAAGCTGCTTTAGCTTGTTCACAAATACTTGCGAATCCAGCTGCGTCGTGGATAGCGATTTCTGATAACATTTTTCTGTTAATATCGATTCCAGCAACTTTAAGTCCGTTCATTAGACGGCTGTAAGATAATCCGTTTAATCTTGCAGCTGCATTAATACGAACGATCCATAATCTTCTGAAGTTACGTTTTGTTTGACGACGGTCTCTGAAAGCATACATTCCTGATTTCATTACTTGTTGCTTAGCAACTTTGAATAATGTATGTTTTGAACCAAAATATCCTTTAGCTAGTTTTAAAACTTTTTTACGGCGACGACGAGTCACAGTTCCACCTTTAACACGTGGCATATCTAATTCCTCCTTATGTATAACTTAAATAAGTATTTACGCTATAATTAATCTTCTTTAATATTATTTAACTAATAAAGTTCTAATACGTTTGTAATCACCACGAGATACTAATGAAGCTTTACGTAAGTGACGTTTTTGTTTAGTAGTTTTTCTTGAAAACCAGTGAGAAGTATAAGCACGGCTACGTTTTAATTTACCGCTAGCTGTTTTTTTCACACGTTTTGCTAAACCACGGTGAGATTTCATTTTTGGCATTATCAAATTCCTCCTATATTAAACCTTTATTTCTCTTTTTTTGGTGCTAGAACTAAGAACATACTGCGACCTTCCATTTTAGGTTTTTGTTCGACAGTAGCTATATCGCTAGCTTCGTTAGAAAAGTTTTCTAAAACTTTCTGTCCAATTTCTTTGTGGGTGATTGCTCTCCCTTTAAAACGAATAGAAACTTTAACTTTGTCTTCTTTTGCTAAGAATTTACGTGCATTTTTCAACTTAGTTTCAAAATCGTGCTTTTCAATTGTTGGAGATAATCTTATCTCTTTTGTTGTTACGATTTTTTGTTTCTTACGTGCTTCTTTTTCTTTCTTCTGCTGTTCAAATTTGAACTTACCGTAGTTCATAATTTTTGCAACTGGTGTTTTAGCATTTGGAGCTACTAGAACAACATCTAGGTTCATACGCTCTGCAATTTGCATAGCTTCTGCCTTAGTTTTAACTCCTAATTGTTCTCCATTTTGGCTAATTAAAAGAAACTCTTTCGCTTTAATACCTTCATTTACTTGTGCAGTATCTTTACTAATGATCAGCACCTCCTATTTATAAATTCATTAAATACTAAAAGCATTAAAAAAAAACTGAGTGCAAAACACCCAGCATAAAATTCTACATTTCATCTACATTAACCTGTACAATCAAAATTGGCAGGTGAGAAACGGGTGCTTCTACTTTTGTATTCAACATTATTTATTTTACATATTTTTTCTAGATTTGTCAATAGGAATATAATATTTTTTTTTATATTCCTATTAACTTTTATCTATTTTTTATTAAATAGAACCTAATTCTTCGTGTAATTCTTCTTCAATTGGTCTACTTAATTCATTATTAACTTCAGTTTCTAATGATTTTTCTGCTTTAATATCAACATCATTGTATCTTGGCATTCCTGTTCCTGCTGGAATTAGCTTACCAATAATAACGTTCTCTTTAAGTCCCATAAGTTTATCAACTTTTCCTTTAACAGCTGCATCTGTAAGAACACGAGTTGTTTCTTGGAATGAGGCTGCAGATAAGAAACTTTCTGTTTCTAATGAAGCTTTAGTGATACCTAGGATAACAGGTTTAGCTGTCGCCATGTTACCTCTTGCTTCAAGAATTTTTTTGTTTTCATCTGTAAATTTGTGAATATCAACTAATGAACCTGGAAGTAAATCAGTATCTCCAGCATTGATTACACGTACTTTTCTTAACATTTGACGTACCATAACCTCAACGTGTTTATCACTGATTTCTACCCCTTGCATACGGTAAACTTTTTGTACCTCAGTTAATAGATAGCTTTGAACAGCTTCTAACCCTGCAATTGATAGCAATTCTTTTGGTTCAATAGAACCTTCTGTTAAAGCTTGACCACGTTTAACTTTGTCATCTTCTTTAACTAACATACGGCTTGCACCATAGTCTTGATATTCTCTTTCTTCACCGATTTCACTTAATACGTAAATTCTACGTACGTGGTTATTATCGATTTCTACTTTTGTAACTGTTCCATCAACTTCTGAGATTAATGCCTTACCTTTAGGATTACGTGCTTCAAATAACTCTTGAATACGAGGTAAACCTTGTGTGATATCGGCACCGGCAACCCCACCTGTGTGGAACGTACGCATTGTAAGCTGTGTACCAGGTTCTCCGATAGATTGAGCGGCAATTGTACCAACTGCTTCCCCAACTTCTACTTTTTCACCTGTTGCTAAGTTTTTACCGTAACATTTCTCACAAACACCGTGACGTGAGTTACATGTAAATGCTGATCTAATAACAACACTTTCGATTCCAGCTGCTTCAATTTCTTTAGCTGTATCTAATGTAATTAATTGACCATCTTCAACGATAACTTTTCCAGTCTCTGGGTGAACAACAGTTTCTTTACTGTATCTACCTTCAAGACGTTCTTGTAAGCTTTCGATTTCATCTGTTCCATTTTTAAGTGCTGCAACTCTTAATCCACGAGATGTACCACAGTCGTTTTCGCGAACGATAACATCTTGTGCAACGTCAACAAGACGACGAGTTAAGTAACCTGAATCGGCTGTTTTAAGGGCTGTATCGGCAAGACCTTTACGCGCACCGTGAGAGGAAATGAAGAACTCTAATACTGTTAATCCTTCTTTAAATGATGAACGTACTGGCATCTCCATAATACGTCCTGATGGAGAAGCCATCAGACCACGCATTCCGGCTAACTGAGTAAAGTTTGACGCGTTACCACGGGCTCCAGAGTCACTCATCATATAAATTGGGTTAGTAGCTGGAAGAGAGTCCATAAGTTGATCTTGGATAATATCTTTTGCTTTTGCCCATTGAGCAATAACGTTTTGATATCTTTCTTCTTCTGTTAATAGACCACGTCTATATAATGTTGTAATCTTATCAACATTAGCTTGTGAGTCTGCTAAGATTTCATATTTGTTAGGTAGGACGAATACGTCACTTACCCCAACTGTAATACCAGCTCTTGAAGAGTATTTGAATCCTAAGTCTTTCATTCTGTCTAACATCATAGATGTTTCTGTGATGTGGAATCTATTGAAGATTTCAGAAATGATTTTTGATAAGAATCCTTTTTTAAATGGTGTCGCTGGTTCTTGTTCAGCTATATAAGCTTTTAATCCACCTTCTGTTAAGTCAGATGGTGCTACGAAATATTTATCAGGAGTCGCTGTTTCTAAGTTTTCCTTAGTAGGTTCATTTAAGAATGGGAATCCTTCTGGTAATATATCGTTGAAAATTACTTTACCAATTGTAGTAACAAGTAATTTTTTGTTTTGTTCTTCTGTAAACGTTGGGTTTTCAAAAGATTTAGCTGCAATACCTACACGAGTGTGAAGGTGAATATATCCATTTTGGTATGCAATTCTTGCTTCATCAGCATCTTTGAAAATCATACCTTCCCCTACTGCTCCAGGTCTTTCTAGTGTTAGGTAGTAGTTACCTAATACCATATCCTGAGACGGTGTAACTACTGGTTTACCATCTTTAGGGTTAAGGATGTTTTGTGCAGCTAACATTAGCATACGTGCTTCTGCTTGAGCTTCTTTTGATAAAGGAACGTGAACGGCCATTTGGTCACCATCGAAGTCGGCGTTAAATGCTGTTGTTACAAGAGGGTGAAGTCGAATAGCACGTCCTTCAACTAAGATTGGTTCGAATGCTTGGATACCAAGTCTGTGAAGAGTCGGGGCACGGTTAAGTAATACTGGGTGCTCACGAATAATATCTTCTAAGATATCCCAAACATGATCTTCCATTCTTTCGATTTGGTTTTTAGCATTTTTAATGTTATTAGCTAATTCACGTTTAACTAATTCACGCATAACAAATGGTTTGAATAATTCAAGAGCCATTTCTTTAGGTAATCCACATTGGTACATTTTTAGGTTTGGACCAACTACGATTACTGAACGTCCAGAATAGTCAACACGTTTACCTAATAAGTTTTGACGGAAACGACCGTGTTTACCTTTTAACATATTAGATAATGATTTTAATGTTCTGTTACCTGGACCTGTTACAGGACGGCCACGACGTCCGTTATCGATTAATGCATCAACTGCTTCTTGTAACATACGTTTTTCGTTTTGTACGATTAGCCCTGGTGCTTTAAGTTCGATAAGCTTTTTCAGACGGTTGTTACGGTTAATTACACGTCTGTATAAATCGTTTAAGTCACTTGTTGCAAAACGTCCACCATCTAATTGAACCATTGGTCTTAATTCTGGTGGGATAACTGGTAATACAGTCATAATCATCCATTCTGGTTTATTTCCAGAGTGTTTAAACGCTTCGAATACTTCAACACGTTTGATAATTTTTACAACTTTTTGACCTGATTTATAGTTACTTTCACTTAATTCTTTAAGTTCATTTTTAAGGTCTTTAAGTTCTTTTTCAATGTCTAACTCAGCTAAAAGGTCACGAATAGCTTCAGCACCCATTTTAGCTACGAAAGAATTTGCTCCAAATGTGCTACGTGCTTCACGTACTTCACGTTCAGAAACGATTTGTTTTTTCATGAAGTCAGTTTCACCTGGATCGATAACAATATAAGAAGCAAAGTAAATTACTTCTTCTAATTGTCTTGGACTAAGGTCAAGTAGAAGACCCATTCTACTTGGAATACCTTTGAAATACCAAATGTGGCTGACTGGGGCAGCTAATTCTAAGTGCCCCATTCTTTCACGACGAACTTTAGCTAAAGTTACATCAACTCCACATTTATCACATTTTATGTTTTTATATCTTACTCGTTTGTACTTTCCACAAGCACATTCCCAGTCTTTAGTTGGACCAAAGATTCTTTCACAGAATAGTCCATCATTTTCTGGTTTTAAAGTTCTATAGTTAATAGTTTCAGGTTTTTTAACCTCTCCATAAGACCAACTTCTGATTTTTTCAGGAGAAGCTAAACTAATTTTCATATATGCAAAATTATTTACGTCTATCAAGGAGCATACCTCCTTTATTTTTTTGTATAAATGCCTTGAATAGTTCTTTGTGATTGATTGTCAAATTTTTATTATTCTTCATCTGTATCGTCTTCTACATCTTCATACTCATCTGTATCTGACATTAAAAGACTTGCTAAAGCTTGATATCCTGAAGTTTCTTCTTCAGCTTCTTCTTCTACATCTTCATATTCATCTGTATCAGATAGAAGTAAGTTTGCTAAACCTTGATATCCTTCTTCAGTACTTTGTTCAGAAGCTTCTTTTGTTTCTTTAGCTTCTTCTGAATTTTCTTCGTTGTGATCATGGTTATGTGATTCGTGGAAGTCAATTGTATCTCCTAAATCGATATCACCCATATCTACTTCGTTATCTTCATTATCCATTACTCTAAAGTCCATACCTAAAGCTTGAAGTTCTTTCATAAGCACTCGGAATGATTCAGGTACACCTGGACGTGGAATGTTTTCACCTTTAACGATAGCTTCGTAAGTTTTAACACGACCATTAGTATCATCTGATTTGTATGTCAAGATTTCTTGAAGAGTATATGCAGCACCATAAGCTTCAAGTGCCCATACCTCCATCTCACCAAATCTTTGTCCACCGAACTGAGCTTTACCTCCAAGTGGTTGTTGAGTTACTAATGAGTATGGTCCAATTGAACGTGCATGAAGTTTATCATCAACCATGTGTGCAAGTTTAATCATATACATTACCCCTACAGATACACGGCTATCGAATGGTTCACCTGTACGTCCATCATAAAGAACTGTTTTAGCATCTTTAGCCATTCCAGCCTCAGCAACTGTAGACCAAACATCTTCATCAGTAGCTCCATCGAATACTGGTGTAGCAACGTGGATTCCTAATTGTTTAGCAGCCATACCTAAGTGTAGCTCTAATACTTGTCCGATGTTCATACGAGATGGAACCCCAAGTGGGTTTAACATTACGTCAACTGGTGTACCGTCTGGTAGGTAAGGCATATCTTCTTCTGGTAAGATATTTGAGATAACCCCTTTATTACCGTGACGACCGGCCATTTTATCCCCTACGCGGATTTTACGTTTTTGTACGATGAATACACGTACAAGTTCATTTACACCGTTAGGTAATTCTGCACCATCTTCACGTTTAAAGATTTTAACATCAGCAACTACTCCATCTGCACCGTGAGGTACACGTAATGATGTATCACGTACTTCTTTAGATTTAGCTCCAAAGATAGCATATAATAATTTTTCTTCTGGAGTTTGTTCAGTTAATCCTTTCGGTGTAACTTTACCTACTAAGATATCTCCATCTTTAACTTCAGCCCCGATTCTAATAATTCCTCGTGCATCTAAGTTTCTAAGTGCATTTTCACCTACGTTAGGAATTTCACGAGTAATTTCTTCAGGCCCTAGTTTAGTATCACGAGCATCAGTTTCGTATTCTTCTACGTGAATAGAAGTATAAACATCATCTTTTACAAGACGCTCACTCATGATAACAGCATCCTCATAGTTATAACCATCCCAGTTAACGAATGCTACTACAAGGTTTTTACCTAAAGCTAACTCTCCTTTATCCATTGATGGACCATCCGCAAGGATATCTTTAGGTTCTACTCTATCTCCAACTTTAACGATTGGTTTTTGGTTATAAGCTGTAGAGTGGTTAGAACGTACGAATTTATGAATTACATATGTATCTAAGTCACCTTTAATCTCTTTACCTTCTAGAGTTTCAATTCGACGTACTTTAATTTTCGCTCCGTCTACGTATTCTACGATACCTGGATATTTAGCGATAACAGCCGCTCCTGAGTCACGTGCTGCAAGGTGCTCCATACCAGTACCAACGAATGGCGCTTCTGTAATCATTAGAGGTACTGCTTGACGTTGCATGTTCGCTCCCATAAGTGCACGGTTAGAGTCGTCATTCTCTAAGAACGGAATACATGCAGTGGCAGCAGATACTACTTGCTTAGGTGATACGTCCATGAAGTTCATCATTTCACGAGGTTTAACTGTATTATCTCCTCTAAAACGACATACTACTTCATCATCAACGAAGTAACCTTTTTCATCAACATTCGCAGTTGATTGCGCTACTACGTATTTATCTTCTTGATCAGCAGTTAAGTATTGTACATTTTCAGTTACGTATGGACGTCCTTCCGCATCAAACTCAACTTTTCTGTATGGAGTCATAATGAATCCAAACTCATTTATACGGGCAAATGATGAAAGTGAGTTAATAAGACCGATGTTTGGTCCCTCTGGTGTTTCAATCGGACACATACGACCATAGTGTGAATAGTGAACGTCACGAACTTCCATCCCTGCACGTTCTCTTGTTAAACCACCAGGTCCAAGTGCAGATAAACGACGTTTGTGAGTAAGCTCACTTAGTGGGTTTACTTGGTCCATGAATTGTGAAAGTTGTGAACTTCCGAAGAACTCTTTAATAATTGCTGTAACTGGTCTTACGTTAATAAGTTGTTGTGGCGTGATTTCATTAGTATCTTGGATACTCATACGTTCACGTACAACACGCTCCATACGAGAAATACCTACACGAATTTGGTTTTGTAATAATTCACCAATACAACGTAGACGACGGTTACCAAGGTGGTCAATATCATCTACACGACCGATTAATTCAAATTCAAATCCATCGTTATTTCTACGGTTTTTAATTAATAATAGGTAGTAGTTAATACTTGCTACGATATCAGCAATTGTTAATGTAAGAACATCTTTATTAGGTGCTCCATTACCAATTACGTGTAATACTTGATCATCAGTTAATTCATCGATATCGAAGTCATTACCTACTTTAACTTGATTTACAACTTTGAATAATTGTAATTTAAGGCTATCACTTCCATCAAGACTTTCATTCATATCGAATTCAACTACGTTAGCTGTAGTTCCTAATTCTTCATAAATTCCATCAATGATTTCTCGTGTTAACTTAGTACCTTTTTCTACTAAGATTTCTCCTGTTTCTGTATCAACGATTGGCTCAACTAAAATTTGATTTTCTAGGCGTTCACCAACGTGAAGTTTGTTATTTAATTTGTAACGTCCTACTTTAGCTAGGTCATATCTTCTTGGATCGAAGAATCTTCCGTGTAAAGTAGCTTTAGCAGTTTCTACGTTAGCTGGTTCACCAGGACGTAATTTATCATAAATTACTTTTAACGCAGTTCCTGTGTCTAAGTTTTCATCTTTTTCTAATGTATTTAATAGTTCTGCATCTTCACCGAATAATTTAATAATTGATTCATCAGATTCAAAACCTAACGCTCTAATAAGCGTTGTTAAAGGAATTTTTCTAGTTCTATCGATACGAGCGTAAACTAATCCTTTAATATCTTTTTCAAATTCCAACCAAGCTCCTCTGTTAGGAATAACAGTTGTTTTATAGGCATTTGGGATATTTTTAACTTTAAGTTTGTCATCTTCTGTAAAATATACAGAAGGCGAACGTACTAATTGAGATACAATTACACGCTCTGCACCATTGATAATAAACGTTCCAGTTTCAGTCATCAACGGTAATTCACCCATAAATACTTCTTGTTCTTTAATTTCGTCACGTTCTTTATTGATTAAACGTACGCGCACTCTTAAAGGTGCTGAATATGTAGCATCTCGTTCTTTAGATTCATCTACATCATACTTAGGTGTTCCTAATTTATAGTCGATAAATTCTAAACTTAATTTATCATTATTACCTTCAATTGGTGATACATCTTTAAAAACATCTTTTAGACCAGTTTCTAAAAATTTATCATAAGATAACGTTTGAATTTCAATTAAGTCCGGTAAATCAATTACCTCTGATATTCTAGCATAGCTACGTCTTTGTCTGTGCTTACCAAATTTAACTTTTTGCAACTGTGTCACCTCTCAGCTTTTCTCTTAAAAACTAAAAAGAAAATATATACATTTTCTCTTACTTACTTATATAATTTAGGTAATTCCATCTAAAAGAAAATAGAATTACTTGCAATATATCATTTTATCATAGTCATAGCAAGTTGTCAATTATTTTACGGCTTTCAGTATATAGTAACCTTTATTTTTAGTAACTACTTCTACCATAGAAAAAGTCTCTTCTAATAATTTTTTACAACTAGCCATTCCTTGTTTTTTTTGTATAACCACCCAAAGCTCCCCCGAAGCATTTAGATGTTCATAACTATCTGTCATTATTTTATGTACGATTTTTTTCCCAGCTCTTATCGGTGGGTTTGTTAATACTATATCAAAGTTCCCTTCGACATTATCAAAGGAACTACTTTCTAGTACTTCTACTTCATTATTTATGTTATTAAGTTCAATATTTTTTTTAGATAGTTCTAAAACTCTATTATTTACATCTACCATAGTAAACTTAAACGTCGGATATTTTTTTGCTAAAAATATAGATATGACTCCATAACCACATCCAATATCAGCAACTTTAGCATTTTCCTTTTCTGTACTAAAACTTTCTAACATTGTTTTAGTTCCAAAATCAACACTTTCTTTTGAAAATACCCCGTTATCTGTATAGAACTTCAAATTCTCATTTGCTATTGTTGAGTTAATAATTTTTTCACGACTTTCTGTTGTCGGATTATTTGTATAATAATGTTCCATAATAAAGACACCTCTTAAAATGAAAGAAAATAGTATATCCCACAGTTAGACACTTGAGATATACTATTTTTGTTATTATCATCGTATCAAATATTCTCAAATAGAATATTATTGTTTATTTACATCTATCTTTTTATCTACTTAGATTAGAAATTATTTAACTTCTACAGTTGCTCCAACTTCTTCTAATTTAGCTTTGATTTCTTCAGCTTCTTCTTTAGAAACTCCTTCTTTAAGTGTTGCTGGCGCACCATCAACTTTTTCTTTAGCTTCTTTTAGTCCGTCTCCAGTGATTTCACGAACAACTTTGATTACTTTAATTTTTGAGTCTCCAGCGTTAGCTAAAACTACGTCAAATTCAGTTTTTTCTTCAGCAGCTCCAGCAGCAGCTCCACCAACTACAGCTACAGGTGCAGCAGCAGTTACTCCGAATTCTTCTTCAATTGCTTTTACTAAGTCGTTTAATTCTAAAACTGACATTTCTTTGATAGCGTCTAAAATTTGTTCTTTAGTCATTATAAATTTCCTCCGATTTTTAAATTATATATTTTTAATATTGTTGTTTATTAAGCTTCTTGTTCAGCTTTTTGGTCTGCAACAGCTTTAACAGCTAAAGCAGTATTGCGCATTGGCGCTGTTAATACAGATAGTAACATTGAAAGTAATCCTTCGCGACTTGGTAATGTAGCGATAGCTTTAATTTCAGCTTGATCTGCAACTTTTCCTTCTATAACACCAGCTTTTAGTTCTAAGTTTTCGTGTTCTTTAGCGAAATCGTTTAAAACTCTAGCAGGAGCTACAGCATCGTCTGTTGAGAAAGCAAAAGCATTTGGTCCAGTTAGAACTTCGTCTAATCCTTCAATTCCTGCTTGCTCCATCGCACGACGAACTAATGAGTTTTTATAAACTTTAAAAGTTAAACCTTCGTTACGCATGTTGTTACGTAATTCTGTTACTTCCGCAACGTTTAATCCACGGTAGTCAGCGATAACAACTGAAGAACTTGCTTTAATTTCTTCTGCGATTTGATTTACTAACTCTTGTTTTCTCTCAATAGCTTTTGACATTGAACTTCCTCCTAAGTAGATTTATCAATTTCAGTACCATTAAAAAAACCTTCTTGCATGCGAGAACATACAAAAAGGCACATAAGTTTCTTTTCGAATTTTGTCCTCGGTAGGTTAATTAAGGATTTCTCCCCCTACTGTCTACGGTACATTTTCAACTGACTTAGTTATTTTAATATATATAGTTTTATTTGTCAATAGTTTTTTTAATTTTTTTTTTTTGAAAAACTCTTTTTAGCATTTTTTTATGTTCTTATTTATTTAATCTGTCACTGCAGTACTTTTCTATTGCTTTAGATGTATACTCTGCTACACCTTCACCAAACTTATCTATATTTTTTTTAAACTCTGGATTATGAACATATCCTTTTCCTATATAAGAAAAAACTTCTATACTACAATCAAAAGCATATTCATTCATATTATTATATAAATCTTCTACCTTAGATTGTACTTCTTTCTCTGCTACATCTACATTTTCATCTTTGAATTTCGCCATTGAACGAAATACTTCATTAAATTCCTCGGTTACTATTTCCTCTCTTCCACTTTGACGCTTTTTAGATTCTTCAATTGTATCTTTACCATATTTTTCTACTGCTTGATTTTCATACTTATTTAAATCCTCTTTTTTAAATCCATTAAATTTTTCTTCTATTGTCATTGTTTGTTCTCCTTTATAATTTCTAATCGTTTTTTCTATATTATGTAAAATCACTTCAAACTTTTCTTTTTCTCTTAAAATTAATTCACGTTGTTGTTCAAGTATTTTTAAATTATCAAAATCACCTTCCAATAATTCTCTTATATCATTTAACTTAAACTTAAGAAATCTATAAAACAATATTTTTTGTAATTTCTCTAAATTTTCCTCAGAATAATCTCTATAACCATTATCTAACTTTTGAGGAATTAGTAAACCAATTTCATCATAATATTGTAATGTTCTTGCACTTACTCCAGTAATTTTCACAACTTCATTTATCCTCATAATCATTCCTCTATAATTTATAATATTTCACTAGTGATATTCTTATTATATACTATAACGTTACGTGAGAGTCAATAATTTATAATAAAAAAATCGCTAGGAGTTTTCCTAACGATTCTATATAAATATTATTCGAATACTTTTTTTAGATCAATCGCTTTGTTTAATGCTTCAGTAATAACAATACCGATAACCATAACGATTACTTGTGATAATAGAAGTGATCCGTAGATAGCTGTAAATGCACCAAACTCGAATGGTACTCTAGCTGAATTATCACCACTAAAAATAGTAATTTCATATGCAATAATTGGCATACAAATAACTAGGTATAAAATAATATTAATGATGTGTCTAGCAATTCTATTTTTTACAAATTTAAAAACAAAAATACTGATTGCTAAAGCTAATCCTGTTCCTAAAGTTCCAAAGAACACATCTACTATACCAAGTGGACTAAAGATATTAGCAATTGCCACTCCTAAAGTAATTGGAAACCAATATTTTTTACTAAACACTACTAATTGTGAAAGTGATTCACTTATACGAAATTGGATAGCACCGTATGAGAATGGTGCGATAGCTAATGTTAATACAACATAAATAGCTGCGATTAACGCTTGAATAGTTAAAACTTTAACTGTATTATTTCTCATTATATCTCCTTATCTTGTTCAAGAGAAAATAAAAAAGTACTGATTTGAGAAACCAGTACTTCAGGTTTTTTTTATAGATGGATCTCTCAAACATCTTTTATTATAATAAAGTCAGAAGACAAATAACCTTACCTATGTAAAATTAAATATCAACGTCATATATACTAACATAAATTATAGTCATTAGTCAACCAAAATATAAAAAATTCTAAAAAATAACTTATAGCAAAAAAAGTATAAAAATATCTTGCATTTACAATTTTAATATGTTAAAATGAGGTAGTTGTATCTAACAACACTTAATTCATTGTAATTAAGAATATTAATTAATATTTCTTAGTAATAAAAATAAGGACCAGGAGGTGAATCGAATGCCAAACATTAAATCATCAGTATTAAGCGTAAGAAAAGATGCTAAAACAAACGCTGCTAACACAGCTAAAAAATCTGAAATGCGTACAGCTATTAAAAAAGCTAAAGTAGCTAAATCTGAAGGTGCTGCTAACGCTGCAGAGTTAGTAAACCTTGCTTACAAAAAAATCGATAAAGCTGCTAAAACTAATTTAATCCACAAAAACGCAGCTGCTAGATATAAATCAAACCTAGCTAAATAATTTAAAGACTACTCAGACTTCTGAGTAGTTTTTTTTATTTCCTCAAAAAAAGAAGAATATAGACATGTTGTCTACATCCTTCTTTAAAATTAATACTATCTATTACAATTTTTTATGATTCTTTCAACAGCTTCTTGTATATTTTCTGGACTAGTAGCAAGATTAATCCTTACATAACTATTATACCCTTTTCCAAACCAATGTCCAAAGTCAATTGCTAGTCCACATTCATCTTGAATGAATTGTTTCGTGCTTTTTCCATTTAAAACATTCTCAAGGTTTAAAAATACTAAATATGTTCCTTCCAATGGATAAACTTTAATTTCTGGTACTTTTTGAGCTAATGTATCATGAATTAAATTATAATTGTGTAAAATTGTCGCTTTTAATCCTTCTACCCAATCTTTTCCATCTCTATAACCAGCTTCAAGAGCTATTTGTCCTAATAAACTTGGCTCCGCTCCTAAATTTTCTTTACTAAATTTATCAAATTGTTCACGAACATTACTATCCGGTATTAAAAGTGTCGCATGTACTAGTGAAGCAAGGTTAAAAGTTTTTGATCCTGAATTAGCTACTATTAAACGATTGTTATATCTACCACCTTCTAATGCTAATGCTGAAATTTGTTTATGGTTTCCATATGTGAAATCTTGGTGGATTTCATCAGATAATACAAGAACATCGTGTTTTTCGCAAATTTCAAATACTCTTTTCTGCTCTTCGAACGTCCACACTCTTCCGACTGGATTATGAGGTGAACAATGAATATATAATTTAACATCATTTTCTCGAATCTCTTTTTCGAAAGTTTCAAAATCTATCTTGAATTTACCGTCTTCTTCTAGTAATGGAGATTCCACTAACTTTCTACCACTATTTCTTATAGAATTAGCAAAAGGATAGTATACTGGTGGCATTATAATAACTGCATCTTCTTTTCTAGTATACGCTTTAATCACCCATAATATAGCTTGAACTATACCAGGAGCAAATCTTATCCATTGTTTATCTACTTCGAAATCGTATTTTTCTTTATGCCAGTTTTTATATTCATAATAGTAACTTTCTGGTAATTTAGTATAACCAAACACTCCATGAGCAACACGTTTACTCAACGCTTCTCTAATACTTTCGGGAGTTTTGAATTCCATATCAGCTACCCATAAAGCTAGTAATTCAGGATCACCAAATCGTTCTTCCAAAGCATCCCATTTTAAACTATTTGTATTTCTTCTTTCAACATAGTATTTTTTTACAAATTCTTCTACTATAGTCATTTTTTCTCCCCCCTATGCTTCTAATGCTCTTAGAAAATCTTCAACTAAATCTTCAGCATCTTCTACACCTACAGAAATTCTTAGTAAATCTGGAGTAAGTCCATAAGATAAACGTAGTTCTTCTGGTATATCAAAATGAGTTTGAGTAGTAGGATAAGTTACTAATGTTTCCACACCACCTAAACTTTCAGCAAAAGTAGCAACTCTTAATGAACGTAAAAATTTATCAATTTTAGTAGCATCATTTAATTTGAAACTTAGCATAGCTCCTTTTTTAGGATATAATACTTCTTTCACTTCAGGATGTTTCGCTAATTCTTCTGCTAATATTTTAGCATTTTTTTCTTGTTGATTAAAACGAAGTGGTAATGTTTTTAAACTTCTAACAAATAACCAGCTATCGAATGCCGATAAGACTGCTCCAGTCGTATTAGAAATCCACGCTAATCTTTCTCCAATTTGTTCATCATTTGTAATAGCAGCACCAGCAAGTATATCGTTGTGACCTGTTAAATATTTAGTTGCTGAATGAACTACAATATCAGCCCCCAAAGCTAATGGTTTTTGTCTTAATGGTGTTAATAATGTATTGTCGACTATTAACAACGCATTTTTTGATTTAGAAATCTGTGCAACCTTCTCTATATCAACTTCCTGCATTAATGGATTAGTTGGTGTTTCTATAAATACTGCTTTAGTATTATCTGTGATTTTATCTTCAAGATCTTTTTCATCTGTAAAATAAATAAATTTTTGTGCACCTTTACGTTCTAACTCATCAAAATATCTAAAACTTCCTCCATATAAGTCTCTAGACACTAAGAATTCACTATTTAAATCAAATAGTTCAAAAACTAGTTGAATAGCACTCATCCCTGAACTAGTCGCTATCGCACGACACCCTTCTTCAAGTTCACATAAACCTTCTTCTAAAATTGTACGAGTTGGATTTTTAGTTCTCGTATAATCATATCCTGTACTTTCTCCTAATCCAGGGTGAGCATAAGCTGTCGATAAATATATCGGTGTCACTATTGCTCCAGTCACCTTATCTTTTCTGTTTCCTAATTGAGCTAATTTAGTTTCTATTTTCTTCATTAAACAATACCTCATTTTATTTTTCTATTTTAACATTATTATTATATCACTATATCAAATTATAATAAATAAATTTATCTGAATTTTTTGTTTTTTTCGAAATATTTTTTTATTAATCACCAATCAATTATCTGAATAAAAAATAAATGATTATCTGAACTTGTTTCAAATAACCATTTATTATGTAAATTTAGATATCGATAAACCATTTAAAAAATTTAAAATATTCAGGGTAACTAGTACTCCAAGAATTTATTTTTATTTTAATTCATCTATCAATTTATTAATATAAAGATCTAATATTATGTATTTATCCATATATGAAGATTTCAATAATTTATCATAATCAGCTGATAATATTAATGTTTTTATAATTTTATCGACACTATAATTTCTGATCCCTTGTGCTGCTAACTGCACTCTATACGGATGGACAGCTAACTCCTTCGCTATGTCTTTTTGTGAATAATGTTCATTTAGAAGTACTTTCACCTTATAATACATTCTTAATTGACCGCTAATTAAAGATAGCAAGAATATTGGTTCTTCTTTTTTTAATACTAATGAATTATATACAACTCTCAATTTAGCATAATTCTTCCCAAACAATTCATTGGTTAAGCTAAAAACATCATATTCTAAACTTCTAGTTGCTAATAATTCTATATCATCTCGAGTTATTATCTTCTTCTCATCACAATATAAAAGTAGTTTTTCCAATTCTTTTTTTATATTTGCAAAATCCAAACGAGTGTAATTCACTAGAAATTCCGCATCTACTTTAGAAATTTTCATATCATGCACTGCCACTGTTTTCACGATGTACTCTGAAATCTCCTTCTCATTAAAGTTAGAAAATTCTTTAACTTCTCCCGCTTCTTTAATCTTCTTTATTATTTTCTTTCTACTATCAATCTTATCCGGTATTTTTAAAATTAGCACAACCTCTTCATTAATATTCTCTAAATAATTCATCAATGCATCAACGTTATGTTCTACTTTAATTTTTTTAGGTTTCGCTAATAAGAAATTACAATTTTCGGCAACAACAACTTTTTCATTCCCAAATAATCCACTACTTCTACATTCATAGACTAATGTTTCTATTGTATTTTCATGCATATTAATTTTTACATAATTAAATTCATCTAGTTCTTTAAGATATTTTTTCGCTAAACTTTTCTCGTAATCATTAATAGCTTCAAAATTTTCTCCATATATCACATAGATATTTTTCATCAATCATCTACCTCAATCTCAAATTCTCTATACTGATTTTTCACCTTTACTTTTTTATCATAATAATAAACAGAAGTATTACCCAATTTCATCTCAGTTCCATTATTCAAAACGATATAATCTGTTTTCTTATATTGAGTTATATCTTTTAATTCTAATAATTTTCTATTCACACTATCTACTACAACAATCTTATTTACTAAGCCATCTGTTAATAAATTTGTCACATATTCACTTTTATTTTTCTTGGCTGAAGTAAGTAGTAAGTAATTGAATCTATCCTTACCTTCATAGTTCAAGAGTGAATCATATTCATTCATTATATCATAATCTCTATCTTTTTTTCTGTAATCTGTATAAAAATTTTTCATATTACTTGATGTATTTATTATCATATTATTTCTATTTTCTCTAATATAATAAACATTCTCTTTTCCTATTTTTAGCTCCTCTATATAATTTCTAGGAATATAACTTGTAATAAGTAATATTATAGTGACTGTCATAACTCCAGTTGCAGCTCTTAAATATTTAGATCTATTTAATTCTACCATAATATATACAATTACTATAAAAATAACAATTATTACAAATATACTTTGCTTTCCAATTCTTAACGGTTTTACATATAAGAATACTTCTTGAAGTTTATCGAAAATAGTAAAGGTAAAATTCAATAACGGTTTACACAAAATATTGAATATAGGAATACTTATTAAAAATATAATATAACTTATTAATACTAACAGGAACAATACTATACTGAATATTGGAACTAAAACTATATTACTTAGTACAGAAATATAAACTATAGTATAAAAATTATAAAGTAATATCGGCACACTTGCCAATGTAGAAATAATACTAATCCTCAAAGACATATGTAGTTTATTTCTAGAAGTTTTAATATAACTTTCTGACATCAATAAACTAAATGTTATAAAAAAGGATAATTGAAAACCAATATTAAAAGCATATAACGGATTGTAGAATAATAAGATTAAAAATGTAAGAAGTAAACTATCCAATTTATCAATACTTTTTATTCTGAAAATTATATATAATATAATCATAAAACCCGCTCTAAGAACAGATGCACTAACCCCACTTAATAGCATATATAACGGAATTATAATTAAGATTATTTTTTCGATATGATCAACACTCACTTTAAGTTTCAATAAAATAAAATATATTAGTGATATAAGTACCCCAATATGTAAGCCAGAAATTGCTAATAAATGACTAGTACCTAGGTTTTTAAAAGAATTAATTTCATCTCTCAACAAATATCCTTTATCACCAAATATCAAAGCTTGAAAATATCCACTTTTATCAAAGATAAGATCTCTATCTATCTTCAAACTCATTCTATTCCTAAAAGTTGTGAATTTAAAAAGTAGCGAATTTACATTCTTAACCTCAGTTATTTCATTAATAGAAACTTTTTTAAAGATTCCTCTGTTTTCATTATACTTTTTATAATCAAAAGAATAAAAATTAGTTTTACTTGGAACATCTTCAATATTGGCAACTACAGATAATTTTCCGCCCCAAAATTTTTCTTTAAAAAAACTCTTCTCTTTTTCACTCTTAATTTTATAATTAATTAGTACATGCTCTCCTCCAATACGCCCAATTCCCGACATATAATCCCCATTAACACTGAATCTGTCAGAAATCACTAGTTCTAGATTATTATTTTCAACATTATTTAAATGAGAAATATTAGTTTTTTGTTCATATGCTCCCCGAATAAAAAAAGCTAAGAAGACTATTAAACAAATAATAGTTTCCCTAGCATTAAGATTTTTATTTTTCCAAGTTATTAGTAGAAAAATAACAATACATAGCATAGATATCATTAAATCGTAATTTAATAATATCGCCCCTAATGCTAGTAAAGAAAGTTGTAAGTAAATCATTACTATTTATCTAGTAACCTTTCTACTACATTATTTACGTCGTAATCTATTTTTCTTACGACAACTCCTGATTTTTCTAATAACTCTCGAGCATATTCATTATTTCTATAGTCATTTGCATAGCAAATTTCCTTTATCCCTGCTTGAATGATAGATTTTGTACAATTCAAACATGGAAAGTGTGTAACATAAATTGTTGCACCTTCAGTTCCAACACCAAATTTAGAACATTGTAAAATAGCATTTATTTCGGCATGAATCGTTCTAACACAATGCCCTTCCACTACTTTGCAACCAACATCTATACAATGTTCATCACCTTTAATTGAACCATTATAACCACCTGAAACTATTCGTTTATCTTTAACTATTGTCGCTCCAACAGATAACCTACTGCAAGTCGATCTAAGAGAAAGCAGGTGACTTTGAGCCATAAAGTACTCATCCCAACTAATTCTTTGCATAACTATACCTCTATTTTATCTTTAATTTTCTCAAAAGTAGCTTTTCCTATTCCTTTTACTTTTGTTATATCTTCTTTCTTTTTGAAATCCCCATTTTTTTCTCTATATGAAATAATTGCTTCAGCTTTAGTCTTTCCAACTCCTGAAATTTTCATAAGTTGTTCTTTATTGGCAGTATTTATGTTAATCACATCTCCACTAGATGAACTAGTAACACCATCGGATATTTGTTTTGGTTTTTCACCGTGTTTAAGAACATAAATAACCATCTGATCTTTAACTTTTTGACTTAAATTTAAAGTAGAAGTATCGGCATCTTCTAATAAACCACCAGCTTCTTCAATTAAATCTTTTACCCTTTTATCCTTCGTTGTTTCAAATACTCCAGGGTGTTTAACCGCACCTTTTACATCAACAAAAATTTTGGAATCTTGTTCTTCTTTTTTGTCATCCTTACTTACTTCTGAATTTTGAGAATTAGAAAAGGTTACATCATTATAATCCTCTGTTTTATCATGGTTAAAATACAAAAGTCCTCCAATTATAACAAGTAAACTACAGAGTAATGCCAAAACAATCGTCTTAACATTTTGTTTAAAAAATAAAACAACGTCTTCTTTATTAATTTTCATATTTCTCCCCCCCTAGTACTAATATTATATCATTAAATTTATTATAATAATACTGAAAACTTAACCTTCTTATTATTTATAATTTATGCTATACTAAGGTAAAAATAAACATTATCATACAATAGATAGGAGAGTTACTATGGCTAACGAAATGAATTTATTAAATTGGACATTCTTCAGAGAAGTTGCTATTCCACAAGATATTGCAAACTTATTGATAAACGGCGAACAACCAGTTGCTGCATTTGCAACAATAAGAGATGTTGCAGTATTTACAGATAAAAGACTTATTGTAAAAGATGCCCAAGGATTAACAGGGAAAAAAGTAGAAATCTATTCTCTACCGTACTCTTCTATATTAATGTGGTCAACTGAAAATGCAGGTAAAATCTTCGACCTAAATGCTGAAGTAGAACTTTGGACTAAAGTTGGAAAAATAAAAATTAATCTAAAAAAAGATATCGATATTCGAAGATTTGATACTTTACTCGCTCAATATATACTATAATTTTACTACTTAGAATTAAATAACTAAAAATTCTAAAAGTTAGAGATTTCCTCTAACTTTTAGGATTTTATTAATTATTAAAGTTGAAGTTTTTTTCCGTCTTTATATACTTCGTCAATAATTGCTCCACCTAAACATACATCACCATCATAGAAAACAACCGCTTGTCCTGGAGTAACAGCACGCACTGGCTCTTTATAAACAACTTTTACTTTGTTATCTTCTAATACTTCTACTTCAACTTCAGTATCTGGTTGACGATATCTGAATTTTGCAGTACATGTAAATTTATTAGGTTGTGGATTTTTCGTTGTGAATGATAGTGAACTTGCTAGTAAGCTATCTGAATATAGTTTTTCATTGTGGAATCCTTGGCAAACATACAGTACATTATTTTCAAGGTCTTTACCACATGCAAACCATGCTTCACCTTCAGTATCTTTAGTTCCACCAATACCTAATCCATGACGTTGACCGATTGTATAGTGCATTAAACCGATGTGTTCTCCACGGATATTACCATCTAAGTCAACCATTTTGCCACCTTGAGCTGGTAGGTATTGAGATAAAAATTCTCTAAAGTTTTTCTCACCGATAAAACAAATACCCGTTGAGTCTTTTTTCTTCGCTGTAGCAAGACCCGCTTCTTCAGCAATTTTACGAACATCTTTTTTCTCAAGTTCTCCTACAGGGAATAAAATATTTTTAATTTGGTGTTGTTTTAATTGAGATAAGAAGTAAGTTTGATCTTTATTATTATCAACACCACGTAACATTAAACGTTCTCCATCCACATCTTTTACTCGTGCATAATGTCCAGTCGCCACGTAGTCTGCACCTAAGTCTTCAGCATATTCTAAGAAAACTTTAAATTTAATTTCTTTATTACACATAATATCTGGATTTGGTGTACGACCTTTTTTATATTCATCTAAGAAGTAAGTAAATACTTTATCCCAGTATTCTTTTTCAAAGTTAATAGAGTAATAAGGAATATCTAATTGTTCACATACTTTAATTACATCTTCGTAATCTTTTTCTGCAAGACAAACTCCTCTATCATCTTTTTCTTCCCAGTTTTTCATAAAAACACCGATAACATCATAACCTTGTTGTTTCAAAAGATATGCTGTTACAGATGAATCTACTCCACCACTCATTCCAACTACTACTTTTTTGTTGCTATTCATTATTAGTTCCTTTCTTTTATTCTTTTCTCTAAAGTTACAATCTTTTCAATAACTTCATCAATTAATTCTCTGCTAGTATCAAATCCTACACTAATTCTAACAGAATGTGCAGCACGTTCAATATCATACATTTCTGTAATTATACGACTTCCTTTAATGTTCCCTGAACTACAAGCTGATCCACCAGAAATATAAATGTCACGAGCATCTAGATACGTAATAAGTCGTTGTGCTTCAATATTTTTAAAGTATATATTCAATATATTCGGCAATGAATTCTCTATAGATCCGTTTACTTCAAATTCAACTCCATTTTTTTCAAGTTCTGAAATAAAGTAGTTCTTCAGTTCTCTAAGAGCTGGAATTGAATTTAATGTCTCTGACAAACAGTCCTTAAGAACTAATATACCTAATAAATCGGTCGTCCCGGAACGAAGACCATTTTCCTGACCTCCACCTAATAATAATGGTTCAACGTCTCCATCTTTTGCATATAAAAATCCAAAGTTATTAAGTGAACCTAATTTATGCGCTGACGCAGAGGCAAAATCCAATCCTAATTCTTTCACATTAATTTCAACTTTTCCTAATGCTTGAACAATATCACTATGTAATAGTATATTTTTATCTACAATAAGTTCTGAAACCTCTTTTATAGGATTTAATACCCCTGTTTCATTATTTGCTAACATAATTGAAATTAACACCGTCTTGGAATTAATCTTATCTTTTAATTCCTCTAGTGATATAGCACCACTTTTATCTACTGATAATTCATGAACCTTAAATCCAAATCTTTCAAGTCTCTTAGCACTAGCTTTAACAGATGGATGTTCTATAGATGAAATTATTATTTCTCCTGTTTCAAATCTAGTTAATACATGATTAAATACTGTATTATTACTTTCAGTACCCCCAGAATTAAAAATTATTTCATTACTACTTGCATTTAGAGTTTTAGCTATTTTCTCGCGGCCTTCACGAGCTAGCCTATCATTTTTCTTTCCTAGAGTATGGCTACTACTTGGATTAGCATAGATTTCTTTTAGTATATTCATATTCTTTTCTATAATATCAAAATGTTTCCTTGATGTTGCTGCGTAATCTAAATAAATATTCGCCATATCATCGCCTCCTAATATTAATCATATTATATTTTAACATAAATAATGGTCAAATAAAATCAAAACCACTTTGTAATATAAATTTATTAGTTATAAAAATTATCACTCCCTTTCTTATCAATATAGAAAGGGAGTAGTATTAATTTTATTTAGTTATTTCTCTAAGTTTACTTATGACTATTATTAAGATTGCTAATACTCCTGAAACATACAACAATATATTTTGTTCCTCTAAAATAGGAGTATTAATCACTCGTGGTTGAGTGTATGCTAAATAACAAAACGTCATTGGATAAAATAGAAGTTTTGCAGATCTTGTATCATTAATTTTCTCTAATACTCTAACACTACTTACAATCAGAACAGTTATCAGAATATACATCCAATCAATTGGTAGTTTTCTGAAAAAGTAGGCAGGTATAATACAAATAAAACTTATGAAAGCTATTATTTTAAAGATTATTATGTATACTTTATACATAAAATCCGCAGAATTTTTTAATTTGAATAAACCATTAACAATAATTAAAATTAAAATATAAGTACTTATAGTAAGTTTAATTTCATTACTAATATTGTAGTTAGATCCTTGTGTAATAAATGTTGAAATATTCATATATATGTACATTATTATAATCGGAATATATGTCCAAACATACGCTAGGAATTTACTATTTTCAAAATATGGTACTTCCCATTCCCAGATGTACTGTCTATCAATTACTTCAAGAACAAGGGCATTTAAAAATGTTCCTGCTATTAAATTAAAAAGAACCTCTTCAAAATTTCCACGAGCTAACATTAACATTATAAAATTAACAATTACAAACAATCCGACTCCCAAGAAACCTGCAAAATATATCACCATCATTGCTGGTGAATTTTTAGAAGCACTCTGCCCGTATTTATTAAGATATTCTGTATTTTCTACTACTAAATAATTATATATATTTGAAATATTTGAATTATCTTGTTTATTTTTTAATATACCAGCCAACAAAGATCTTACAGGGAAAAATTCAATTTTTGTAAAATCTATATTACATATTTCTGTCCAAAAATCATCATTCATTTCTGAATCCTTAGAAACTATTTTTGACAGTTCTCTCATACTTTTTAAATCATTAACGTTATCTTTCAACTTATCAACTAAAAGTAATGCTTGTCTACGACTTTCTTCTAGTTTTTCTTCACTAATTCTATTCACTCTTAAACTCTCCTATTCCTTAATAGTTATTTAAAAAAATAATTTTCAACATCTTCTAACATTTTTAATCCTAACTCCTCAAATTCTTTATCTTTAACACGTTTGGTATAGTTTAAAATACCTAATGCCGAGATAAAAATCATGCAGTACTCTAGTTCCTCAGAAAGCACTTCCTCATTTGAATGTTCATAATAATGTTTTAAAAAAAGCTCTTTTTTTAATTTATCATTATCTAAATCTTGATAAAAATATTTAATGAAATCTAAATAATAACTAGCATATTTAACTCTTTCGAAATCTATTAATACTAAATTATCATCTTTTCTCATAATATTTCTAAGACCAAAATCTCCATGAATTAAAACTAATGTTTTTTCATACTCTTCATCTAATTTACTAATATTTTTTAGAAACTTAGAATGAAACTCACTTATTTTAGTATACTCTTTTCTATCAGCTAATCTATATACATTTTTTTCTAGAACTTTTTCCAATGAAATTTCTTTGTCATTTTCAATTGAGAGCCAATTTCCTCTATGAAAATCAGATATTAGCTCTGCTATTTTTATTATATCTTCATCATTTATGCTTTCCTTATTTAGTGGGGTAAAGTCTTCATATTTCAATACTAGTGCAAAATACTCAGGAAAATTTAGTAAAAAATTACTTTTATTTCTTAAAAACTTATACTCTGGTCTATATTTCAATGGATCTTTAAAAATTTTAACGAATACTCGTTGTCCTAATCTTTTAGAAAATCCTATAAAATGCTTATTTTCAGAAATATGATTTATTTGTTGCAAATTAGTATCTAATAATTCTTCAAGTTGTCTTTTCATAATTACACCAAAACAGTTATAAAAAGGGAGTGACTCAAAAATCATGCTTTTGAAAAAATCAATTTTGTCGAGTCAGTTCCCTTCTAATGTTTATCCTCTAACTTCTTCTAAATCTAATGTTGACTTCGCATTTAGCGTTAATGGATTTGCAAATATATTATTTTTATAATAATAATATCCCGCCGCTCCCATCATCGCCGCATTATCACTACAATAACTCATTTTTGGAATAAGTACTTCTACCCCTAATTGTTGTTCTAGCTCTATGACTTGCTTACGAAGTTCGCTATTACCTGCAACCCCACCTGCTAAAATCAACTGTTTAACACCTAGATTCGCAATAGCTTTTTTAGTTTTTGCGATTAAAACTTCTACTACCGCCGTTTGGAAACTGCAAGCTAAATCTTCAGGTACAATCTCTTCACCACGTTGTTTTGCATTATGTACAAAATTAATCACCGCTGATTTCATACCTGAAAAACTAAAATTATAATCATCACTATCAATCATTGCACGCGGGAATTTATACTTATCTTCACCCAACTTGGCTAGTTTGTCTACTTTAGGACCACCAGGATACTCAAGGTTTAACTGTCTCGCGACCTTATCGTACGCTTCACCTACAGCATCATCGTGAGTAGAACCGATTATTTCAAAATCAAGTTCATCTTTTAAATAAACTAGTTCTGTATGTCCCCCACTTACAACAAGAGCTAATGATGGATAAACTATATCATTGTCTATATTACTAGCATAAATATGTCCTGCAATATGATGTGCACCTATTAATGGTTTATCTAAAGCATAACTTAATGTTTTCGCAACATTAACACCAACTAGTAATGAACCTATCAATCCAGGTCCTTGTGTTACACAAATTGCGTCTACATCACTCAGAGCAGTTTGCGCTTCTTCCAAAGCTTCTTCAACTATTTGCATTACTACTTCTATATGTTGTCTACTTGCTATTTCAGGAACAACTCCTCCAAATTGCTTATGAGTTTCAATTTGACTACTTACGATATTCGAAAGCACTTCTTTTCCATTTTTAACTACCGCTACACTTGTCTCATCACAACTTGTTTCTATAGCTAAGATAGTTACATTATCTAAATTTTTAAATTCTTTCATTACTAAAATCCCTTACCATTACAAAAGCATTTTCGCCATTGTTTTTGTAATAATTTTTTCTCATATCAACTGTTGTGAAGCCAGATTTTTCATAAACAGTTATCGCAGGCATGTTACTTACACGAACTTCAACGATCGCTTTTTTTACACCTTTTAATTTTAAAAGTTGCATTACATAAGTGAAGAAAATTTGTCCTAATTTTTTATTTTGATGCGGTTTATCAACAACTATCTTATTAACCTGATATTCATCAGCAACAAGCCAACCACCACAGAATCCAATGATTTCACCATCATTAAATAATCCGTAATACTCTGCGTTCTCATGTTCCAGCTCAGACTTAAACATTTCTTTTGTCCATGCATCTTCAAAATTATCTACATCTATTCTCGATAATACATCTAAATCATTAACATCAACTTTATTTATTTTTATCATTTTCAAGTTCCCTTTCTGCTTCAGTTTTTCTTAAGTATTGTGGTTTCATATTATAACAATCCACATCTTCTAATGAATCATAAATTTTTAAAACATTAGCTGCACGAACCATATCATTATTTTTTGAACCTTCTAAAAGAAGATCATTTAACTTTTCTATATCTTTACTAATATAGACAAATTCATCACTTTGAGATGATAAAAAGTTATTAATTTCTTCAAGAGAGTAGTATCCTTCTTTCAGTATCTCTACTAATTTTCCTTCTTCATTTTTATATACAGCTCCAAAAACATTACCACGACGAGCATCGATAAATGGAACTAATAATTTGTTACTATCAAACTCTAATAAAGCCTGTAATTTTAAAGAAGATACTTTCTTCAAATTAATCTTCAGTGTGTAAGCTAAAGTCTTACAAACAGCTGCGACTACACGAATTGCTGTATACGATCCTGGTCCTTCACTTGATATAATTTCAGTTAAATCCGTTTTTTTCTTATCCGCTTCTTTTAAACAATTATCGATTTCTTCTAAAATTACTGCTGATAAATTATTACTACATACAATGTTTTTTTCTGCCAATACTGTTTCATTATCAAAGCATGCTATTGAACATACTCCATTAGAAGCCTCTACTATTAAACTTACCAATTTTCACGAATCCTTTCTTCAATTTTTTTATATTCACCACTAGAAATAATTTCAACTTCTCTGTAATCTTCTACTAAGCGAATATTGAAAATTAATCTTTCATTTGGTAAGAATTCTTCAATAAATTTTCCCCATTCAATAATACTAACATTATCTTCAAAGAAAATATCTTCAAATCCTAAGTCCTCATCACTATCCTCTAAACGATAAGCATCAATATGATATAATTTTCCATTAGGATACTTATACTCTTTCATTATATTAAAAGTTGGTGAATTAACTACACTTCTTACTCCTAAATATTCTGCTAAATATTTCGTAAATGTTGTTTTACCTGCGGCTAGATCACCATTTAATAAAAGTACTAATCTACCTTTTATACCTTCACTAACAATTTTCGCTAAACGTTTAGTATCTTCTAAATCTCTTATAACTATTTTTAACATTGTTAAACCTTCTAAATTTTTAATTTATTTACCATCTACTATAATACCATATTTACCAGTATATTCCAACAACTAACAGCGTAATTAGTAACGTAAAAAAATGGGAGTGACTCATAAAACGTGATTTCTTTGAAATCAATTTTGTAGAGTCACTCCCACACAGTTTATTAGATATCTAAAAAGCTTTTGCAAAGCGAATTTAGATATCAATAAACCACTGCGTCTATGAGTTTTCATGTAAACTATTTTTAAAATCTAGTACTTTTGAGTAAGCACTGTTATTATTACTCATTTAATCTGTTGTTAAATTAAATATTATTTTACTACTCTTACTCTTGAAGTTCTTTCAATTGGTGCAACTTCTTGTAATTTTTCACCAAATGGCATTTGAGCACGTAGTACTAAGTTAGCTGGAATATCCCATTCTGCAGCAACTTTTTCATCAATTACTGGGTTATAGTGTTGAATGTTAGCTCCAACTCCAGCTTCTGCTAATGCATTCCAAACTGCAAATGATGCAATCCCTGTTGATTGTTCTGACCAAATTGGGAAGTTATCAGCATATGATGGGAATTGTTCTTGAAGACCTTTCACTACATCGTGATCTTCGAAGAATAAAATTGTTCCGTAAGCTGCTGCGAAACTTTCAATTTTACCTTTTGTAGCTGCTTTAGCTTCTTCATTTGGTAAGAATTTTTCTAATTCTCCAAAAGTAATATCCCAAAGTTTTTGGTGATTTTCTCCTAATAATACTACAGCGTGTGCAGTTTGTGAGTTAAAAGCACTTGGTGAATGCTTAACCGCATTATCAATAATTTCTAATGCTTCTTGTTCTGAAATTGGTAAGTTCTTACCTAACGCATATACACTTCTTCTATTTTGATATAAATTTTTTGCTTCTGTCATTATTATGTCCTCCATTTTTTAGCTATTGCTAAACTTTATTATTTGTTTTATAATTGTTATATATATTATTATAATATTTACCAAAAAAATAACAAGTACGTTTTTTTATAATAGTAAGTATCTTTATAGATAGAATTGTATAATATCAACGGAATTTTAAGGAGATTTTTTTATGGAACAACAAGAACCTTTTGGAAAATGCCCTTTTTTTACAACTCAAAAAATATTATCTGGAAAATGGACAATCCTTATTCTTCATCTTCTAGAAGATAAAAGTGTTAGATTTAATGAGTTACAAAGATCACTAGGGACAATTACCCAAGCTACATTAACAAAACAATTAAAGCAATTAGAACAAGATGGATTAATAAACCGTAAAGTTTATGCTCAAATTCCACCTAAAGTTGAATACAGTCTGACAGATATTGGAAAAAAATTCCAATCAGTACTTAATGAATTAGAAATCTGGGGAAATGACTACATTAATTACTTAAAAGAAAATAGAGAAGCAGTATAATACTATGGATAAACTAAATGAAATCAAATCAAAACTTCATTTTCTTTCAAGTGAACAATTAGATATTATTCATAGACTTATTTCTTCTTGGAATATTAAGGACAATAAAATTCAAACAGATGAAAATCTAGTTAAGAAAGTTTACGAAAGTACAATATCGCCTATAGAAGATCCACTAAAGAATTATTCAAAAGAAGAACTCTTAGAAGAGTATGGAGTATTATTTTACAATCAACAAGACGCTGTTGATTCTAATTTCGGAGAAGTTTCTATTGAATATAATTATGATAATGGTGATGAAATAACCCCACAATCTATTAATAAGGCTATTCAAACTAAGGAATTTAATATTGAAGAATATGCCAATAATGATATTAAGATAGATAATTTGATTTCTAAGTCTTCTGATACTGTTTTAAAGACTACCTCTTCAAACACTGAACTTGATGATTTCGATCCTTTATTTCCAGATACTGATTTCGATTCATTAACTGGTCTAAACAAAAGTAAATACGATGATTTAGACTTTTCAGCTTTAATATCGAAGAAACCTAAATAAAATAATTCTTTATACAGTTATATTTCTAAGAACACATCGCTTCCAATTTATTTAATAATATATTATTACAAAAAGATATCAACAGCTCTATATAGCCCTTGATATCTTTTCTGTTTACTTTAAGATTTTATTTTCTAAATAATTACAATATTTCATCTCTATATTCTGAACATATAAATTTGGTGCTTTATTTTTTAATTTTCTAGCTTCTTCAATTAGGATCATAGCTTTTTCATCATCAAATTTTATTCCCCATTCATAAGTCGCGAGTATATTCTTTGTCTGTGGATTTTTTTGTTTAAGTCGAACTTTCAAACTTTTATCATTCATTAGTTCTTCCAATAATTCATCTTCAGGATTTACCAAGCTTATTAATTTCACTAACAATGCCATTAGTTCTACTTTATAAACCGGTAACAAATCCTCTCTTTCAATATATAATTTTCTTGATTCGTTATATAAAGCCTCAAACTCAAAGAAATATTCTAAACCATCTAATTTTATAAATTCTAATGAGTCAGTTAGATAATTTGTATTAGTTATTTCTAATGAATTTATTTTCTCCACTACTTCTGTTTTTTCTATTAATAAATTCTTACCAATACTTTGATAATATACGTATTCTAATTGTAAGTATAGAACAAATCTAGTAGTTTCATCTTTACTAGCGTGGTAGAACGTCATACCATCATTAAATCCCATCGGAATCAGGTTTAGAAAAGCTAATGTAAATCCTATTAAAGCAAATAATAATGTATAATAACTTGGTAGGATTAGCCAAGAAACAATAGAAAATACAATATTAAATATTACACCACCTAGAAGATATAATTTATACTTAAACTTTCCTTCAACATATTCAGGTGCTCTCATCAGACACTGACCACCAGTACCTGGTAATCTTTCATATCTAATTTTAAGTTTTCCATTTTCATCTTTTATTATTTTGAAATCAAATACTCTAAAACTTATAAATTTATATCCCGATAGCAATCCAAAAACTAAATGCCCCGCTTCATGAACTATAACTTGTAAAATAAAAGCTATTACTCCTGCTATTAATAACAATATTATATTTGGAGCACCAACTCTTGAAAGTGAGTCTCCAGCAATCTTACCGACAGAATATCCTATTATAGCCCCAACAATCATAATTCCTAAAATTTGTAAAAGACCACTAATAAATTTATTTTTCACAAATAATCCTCCTATTCATATTTTTCGTGAATATAATTCATCATATCACTGATGTTTTCAATATTTTCATCTACCAATATATACATCCATTCTCCCATAGCTGTTGCAAAAACCGCTGGCACTCTATCTACTAAGCGAATTTCTTTTGAGTATTTATTATAAATATCCTCATTCGTATACTTATATATATATTTATCTCGTCTTGACAGAGCTATTCCATTATAATTATTTTGGACTTTCTTCGGTTCATTTCCTACGACAACATCCGCATACATTTCAAACAAATCACACTCATATGTATGATTATATAAATCTATTGTATATCCTCCAGCTATACGATTATTATATTCTAAAGCAATATAATCGTTACTAGGTAATTTGAAAAATTCGATATGGAAGAACCTTTCCTTCATTCCAAATTCTTTAACAATTTTTCTTCCATATTCTTTTAGTTTAGGATCAATTTCTTTTGGAATAATATTTCCATAATCTAGGCTATCGTTCAATAAATCTAATGTAGGTTTTGTGTAATAGAAACTAGTTTCAAAAACAACTTTTCCTTTAGAGTCAATTAGTCCATCATACGTACAAAGAATCCCATTGTCTACATAACTTTCAATAAAGTATACAACTTCTTGAGTCCATTGTTTTTTAAAGTTTTCTACATCTTTTTTTGATAAAAGTTTATAAGTATTATTTGCTCCTACTCCATTATCTGGTTTAGCAATTACTGGTAATTTTATCTCTTTAATTGCTTTTTCAAGTTCTCTAATATTTTTTACAGCACGCCCCTTAGCAACTGGAACATTAGCTTTTATAAATCTTTCTTTCATTTTCGATTTATATTTTGTAAAATCTAGTTTTTTCGGTTTCACACCAGTTATATTAAACTGTTCTCTAATTATTGAATCTAAAAATAACCAATGCTCATTATTAGACTCCACTCTATCTATAACTCCATGTTTATAGATTAAAAATGCTACTCCTCTTAAAACTTCCCCATAGTTTTCTAAATCATTTACTTTATAATATTCAGTTAAAGCATCTTTTAAAACACTAGAAAGACTATCGTAACTCTCACTCCCTATTCCTAATACTTTAACTCCTTTTTCTACTAACTTTCTTGCAAAATTTTCCTGTGAACTTGGAAAATTTGGTGATACTAATAAATAATTCATAACAGTCCCTTCCTTCCTAATATTATTCATTAGTTTATCATAAAGTTCACTAAATTTCCAATAAAAACATAAAAAAAATATGAACCACTTTCTAAATGTTCGGAAAATGATTCATATTATATTCTATTCTTTTACATTTACTGTTAAATTCTGTAGATAAGTCTTAAATGTCGAGTTAACCTCTTCACTTAATCCTTTTGTCGCATTTAAGTCTACAGTAATTTCTACTTTCTCGTTATATGTTTGCGTCATAATAATATTACTTAATACACAAATATTAGAAACTAAACCACAAAATTCCACTTCTTTATAGTCACTACGTGAGATATAATGTGCTAAATCGATACTACCAAAAGATGTTTTATTAAATACTCTTTTCGCATAACTTTCATAATTAGCAACATCTCCATATAAATTATGACCTTCACTATCAATAATACAATGCTCAATTGGTAAATATTTACCTTCACGAGTTGAAAGATAGTTTGTGTAATGAGTATCTTTAGTAAATATTACATCTTGTCCAGCTTTTAAATATTCATCAATTTTATTAGCAATGACTTTATCTAATTGATCAGCAGTTTCAAACCCTAATGCACCATCAACAAAATCTTTTTGATAATCAACAACTACAAGTAATTTCTCAGATGTATCATGTTTTAAAGTTACTCTTAGATATAGTAAAAATGCTACAAATGCTAAAAATCCTAAGCAATAAAATATAATATCAGATTTTAATTTAGGGTGTGCTCTTTCATCTAATACTACAAATTTAATTAGTACCGCAGCCTCTACAATAAGCAGTACCACTAGATATTTAAATCGTTTTTTAAAGAAGATCGCAAAATCTTTTGCACCTAATTTTTTAAAGATTAAGTAGATAAACAACGCAGCTATACCAATAATGAACAACATTGTTCCATATTTATGTAATAATTTAAATGCATGTGGAGCACTTGGTCCTAATACATATCCTAAAGTAATAAATACTACTACCCAGAAAATCCCTCCGATTGTTGAATATAGATGGAATCTTTTGGCATCAATTCGTGAAATACCTGAGAAATATCCAAGTATATGTCTAACTCCTGGTAAGAAGTATGCAATTACTATTACTATGTTGCCGAATTTATTGAAAAATTCAGCCGCTTTCGTCATTCTATACGGCGTCAGTCCAATATATGAACCATATTTATCAACTGCTCTAGTTCCCAATCTTCTACCAACTTCATAAGAAAATTGCATCCCTATTACAGTTCCTAACGCACTTGCAATAATCATCCCTATATAACTACCATGATTATTATATGCCATTATTCCAGCTACAACCATCATAGTTTCACCTGGTAAAGGTAAAGCTGCAAATTCTAAAATAAGTGACACAAATAATATTAAATATACATGTTCAGCTAATAGTTTAAATAACATATCCATATATAAACTATTCTCCTTTTTATTTATTTTCTAATAAATTATATCATATTTTACTTTTAGTTAAAAGCTAAAAAGATAAATTCTATATGATATAAATAATATTGAAAATTATCTTATCATATAAAACTTACAACTAGTTTAAATAATATGTCCTATAATTCTAATAAAACAACTTTTATAAAAAACTAGAGTCATACTTAAAGTAAAACTCTAGCTCTTATTTATATTATTTTCTTTCTTCAATAACTCTTACTAAGTCTTTGATTTTTACAATGTTTTCTGCATCTTCATCTGAAAATTCAAAACCATATTTTTCTTCAATATCCATTACTACATCTGCAACATCAATTGAATCAGCATCTAGATCTTCGTTTAATCTTGATTCTAATGTAATTTTATCTGCATCAACTTTAATATATTTAGTAATAATTTCTTTTACTTCTTCGAAAATTGCCATTGCTTTTATTCTCCTTTTTCCATCGTTTCTATCATTATATCATAAAGTTTTGTTTTGTGTATTTGTTTTGCTTGTTGAACTGCATAATATAATGCATTTTCATCAGATGAACCATGAACTTTTATACTTGGTTTCTTAATCCCTAGTAGGAATGCTCCACCATATTCACTATAATCAAATTTCTTTTTAAATTTTGTAATTCCACTTTTTACAAGTAATGCTGAAATTTTAGTTTTAATGTTTTCCATAAAGATTCCTTTAATCATAGAACCTAATGTACTAGCAACACCTTCTATAGTTTTTAATAACACATTTCCTGCAAAACCATCAGAAATAACTATATCATATTTATGCTCAAGAATCTCTCTAGCTTCAATATTTCCTTTGAAGTTATTAATATCTTCTTTAAGTAACTTATGAGCTTCTTTATATACTTTGTTTCCTTTTGATTCTTCAACACCCACATTTAGTAATGCTACAGATGGTGTTTCTATATTATAAATATATTTCATATATAATTGACCTAGTTTAGCATAATTTACTAAATCATCAGGTTTAGCTTCTACATTAGCTCCTAAATCTGTAAGTAAAAACTTATGTTCGCTTTTTGTAGGTAATAGTGACGCTAATCCTGGTTTCGAAATTCCCTCTATGCGACCTAACATAAATAGTGAACTCGCCATGAAAGCTCCAGTACTTCCACCAGAAATTGCTACGTCAATAACATCATTATTCAAATCAGATAACATTCTGATCATTGAGGCATCTTTTTTCTTTCTGTGAACACGTGCTGCATCATCAGACATTAACACCTCTTCAGTACAAACATTCTTAATAATATTTTCTGTTTTAGTTATTTGATTTAAGTTTTCTTCAAGTCCATAAACATAAAGTTCTACTTCTTCATCTTTATAACTATTTACAAAGTTAACAATTCTACTAGGTTCATCAACACCTAATATATCAATACCTATTTTCATAATATTATGCACTTTCCTCTCCTATTAATTTTGCTTCGACTACAAATCTACTTTCCCATACACCTGTTTGCGGATTGAAATTATCACATGTAAATAATTTTAATATCTTCGGTTCATTTTCATGCTGTTCTAAAATTTCCACTTGTGTTGGCACTACATCATAAAGTTTATTTACTTCATATGTACGTAATTTATCTTTTGAAATAATTTGAATCTTAGCTCCATTTTTTATTTTGTTTAAGTTATTAAATCTTATACCAACACCTTGCACACTGTGACCTGCGATAACTACGTTTTGCGCATCTAAAGTTGATGGTTCTTGTGATGTTGCTACCCCATTAATTAAGTTAATTTCAGTAACATCTTGGAAAATTGGTTCTTCTATTTGTACACTATCAATTTTTAAAATTCCTAACATTGAGTCTGTCAGTTTAATTTTTGATTCATTATCTGTAAACATTTTTTGCCACCATGGTATGTCTACTTCACCTTTACCATTTTTATAAGCTGTTATTATCTTATCGTTAGCATTTCCTGTTAAATATTCTCTAATTTGATTTTTGAATATAAGTACTACCGATGTACATAACAATACTACGATAAGAATATTTAGTAATGTATTTTTTAATTTTTTATTCATCTAATCCTCCTAAATAATTGTCTCTTCTAATCCTACATATTGTAATAGCCGTTGCTTATTATCTGTTACTTCTATAATTTTCACAGCCAATTTTTTGGCTAAATACATTAAATCTACATCATTAATTAAATCAGCAACTTTAAAACTAGGTACACCACTTTGTTTCGTACCAAAAAAATCACCAGGTCCTCGTTGTTTTAAGTCAAATTCCGCAATTTTAAAACCATCATTTTCTAAACACATAATATCAATACGCTCACTCTTAGAATCAGTTACTAAGATACAGTACGATTGATACTTACTTCTTCCTACACGTCCTCTAAGTTGATGTAATGTAGCAAGCCCAAATCTATGAGCATCCACAATTATCATAAATGTAGCATTAGGTACATTTACACCAACTTCTATAACAGTTGTAGAGATTAATATGTGTATTTCTTTAGCTAAAAATTTTTCAACAATTGCATCTTTTTCCTTATTACTCATTTTACCATGAAGTATTGCAATTTTATAGTCATCTGGTAGATAATTCTTAATATTTTCATAGGTTTCTTCTACATTTTGAAGATCCATCTTCTCAGATTCTTCAATCAATGGACAAACCACATAACCTTGTCTACCATTATCAAGTTCCATCCGAATATTATCAAGTACTTTATAAAAACTCTTATTATTTGCTTTATAAGTTTGAACTTTTTTTCTACCCGCTGGCAACTCGTCTATTGTTGATACCTTAATATCTGTGATTAAAGTGATTGCTAAACTTCTTGGTATTGGCGTTGCTGTCATCATTAATGAATTAACAGCTTCACCTTTATTACTTAATAATTGACGTTGTCTTACTCCGAAACGATGTTGTTCGTCTGTAATTACATATTTCAAATTATTAAACTTTACATCTTCTTGTATTAAAGAATGTGTTCCAATTAATAATTCTATCTCACCTACTTCAAGTAGACTTAAAATAGTATTCCTTTCTTTTTTGGGAGTACTACTTGTCAGCAACGCTACAGAGATATTCAAATCTTTAAAAAACTCAAAGAATGTTTCAAAGTGTTGATTTGCTAGAATCTCTGTTGGCGCCATAATTGCAGTTTGATAACCTGCTTTAATAGTTGCATATAAAGTTGCAGCTGCAACGGCAGTTTTACCACTTCCAACATCACCTTGAAGTAATCTGTCCATCTTATAAGGATCATTTAAGTCTGTTACTATTTCATCTATAACTCTACTTTGCGCACCCGTTAGCGTGAAAGGTAAACTATCTTTAAATACTTTAATATCTTTATTATTCGCTCCTACAGTATATCTAGTATCTTCAATTCTGCTATTTATATTTTGAAGTTGTAGTTTTAGCTGATAATTAAACAATTCGTGAAATGCAAACATCTTTCTTGCCTTATCAAACTCTTCTGAATTTTTTGGATAATGTAAAGTGTAAAGTATTCTTTCTAACTTCCAAATCCCTTTAAAATTTTCAGGAACCAAATCTAATATTACATTTTCACCATCTATCATTTTAAATGATTCTTCAACAAGTTTTATAAACTTTTTTTGTGTAATTCCTTGTTTCAGATGATAAAAAACTTCGATAGTATCACCTTTAGGTTTTTCTTCAGTTGTATTGAAACTTACGCTTGAAGCAGTAATTGTGTTATTAGCAGCATTATATGTACCTTTAACTACTACATCTCTACCTTCAACAAGATTTTTCTTTAAATAATGTTGATTAAAAAATACTATTTTAATACTTCCCGATGAAGTTGATAATGTAAAAAAAGATCTACTTCTTCTATTTCCATAAAACTGTGTGCTTACTCTAGTTTCTACTTTTCCTGTAGTTATTACCTTTTCATTATCCTTTACAGAAGAAGAAAAATCAGTAGAACTAGATACTCTGTAAGGAATATTGTACAGAATATCACGAATTGTATATATTTCTAATTCATTTAATGTCTGTAAATATTTCTTTCCAACACCTTTTATAGTTCCTACCGATTTTTCTAAAATATTAATCATTACCGAATAATAAACTCCTATATTTTTCTCCAGTTTTTGTGATTGCTAAACCACCCTTAGCAGTTTCTTTTAATGTAGTAGACATTTCAAGTCCTATCTTATACATTGCTTCTAACACCTCGTCAGCTGGAATACGACTTTTTATTCCTGCTAGAGCTAAATCTGCTGCCATCAAAGCTGTAGAAGCTCCAGCCGCATTTCTTTTTACACAAGGTACCTCTACTAATCCTGCTACTGGATCACAAACAAGTCCTAACATATTTTTTAAAGCAATGGCAAATGCATGAGCACTCATCTCGGCATCTCCTCCCATGGCTTCTACTATAGCTGCCGCTGCCATTGCACTTGCTGAACCAATTTCAGCTTGGCATCCACCTTCTGCTCCTGAACATGAAGCATTATTAGCTACTACGAATCCAAAAGCTCCAGCTGTAAATAACATTCTTAACTGCGTTTCTTCATTAATATTGAATTTTTCCTTTAACGCATGAATACAACCTGGAAGTACTCCAGCCGATCCAGCAGTCGGAGTTGCACAAATTAATCCTAAAGATGCATTAACTTCATTTGTTGCAATTGCTGCTGCAACTCCGTTTAAAAAATCACTACCAGTAATTGATTTACCACTATTGATATACTCTTGTAGTTTTTTAGCGTCTCCACCTGTAAGTCCTGTTTTTGAACTTACTCCTGCTAATCCTTCTTCAACAGCTTGCATCATGACAGCTAAATTTCTTTTCATCAATTTTTCTACTGCAGCACGAGTTACACCATTCACTTCAATTTCTTGTTCTATCATCAATTCAGAAACAGGT
Organism: Gemella taiwanensis; assembly: GCF_054054385.1. Taxonomy (NCBI): domain Bacteria; kingdom Bacillati; phylum Bacillota; class Bacilli; order Caryophanales; family Gemellaceae; genus Gemella; species Gemella taiwanensis. Next base: position 301,161 of record NZ_JBSMTL010000001.1, on the reverse strand, counting down.
TTTTGTTCTGATTTTGATTTTTCTACGATTTCTTCTAAACTAGTAAACATTTCTGTACCCTCTACAATTTATCTGCAAATTTTACTTCATTAACAAATTCTAGTTCAGTTATTTTTTGAATGCTTTCTTCATTTAATTTCTCTAGAGACTCAACTACAAGTAAATTAGTTCCTTCTAAAATAGAACTAGAATATTTCTCACTTACTTTTTTATCACCAAACAATTCTTCAATTTTAAGTGATAATTCTTCTTTATTTTTATCATTAAACTTATAAAAAATGAAATAAGTGGGGAAGTCACCTGATAAATTCACATCAAAGCCTAGCAGTTCAAAGATAACCATCTTTCCTCCTCCTATTGACTTCCCAATAAGATCGAGGCTATGTCGACCAGCTTGAACTTCTATTTTTGCTGTATTTGGATGAATATGTTCAATTCCACTCTCTATGAACTCAAACTCCATCCCTGCTGCTTTTGCATTTTCCATACTAGTTCTTATACGCTTATCAGACGTATTATACCCTAATAATCCACCGATAAGAGCAATGTCTGTTCCGTGTCCTTTATAAGTTTCTTTGAACGAACCATATAATGTTATTTTTACATCTTCTGGTTGCATTCCAAAAATATATCTTGTAAAAAGACCGATACGAACTGCTCCTGCTGTATGTGAACTTGACGGTCCTACCATTACCGGACCTATAATATCAAATACACTTCTGTATTTCATATTTACACCTCCAATATTGTTGGTAAAATAACAGGCTTTCTTCCTATTTCACTTTCTAAAAATTCCCCTAAAGATTCTAAAATTTGTTGTCTAACTTGATATACTCCGCACTCCTCATTTGATAGTACAGATAAAACAGCATCTTTAACAACTGCTTTAGATTGTCCGAATAATTCTGTTGATTCATTTACATTAACGAATCCACGACTTATTATATCGGGATTATTCATTAATTTTTTGTTTTCAAAGTCAATTGCAATTGAAACTACGATAACACCTTCTTCAGATAGTTCTTTTCTATCTTTAATTACAACACTACCGATATCTCCAATTCCAAGTCCATCTACATAGACATCTGATGCATCAAACTTACCAGCAATTCTTGCACTATCGCTAGTTAATGCTAATACCTCACCATTTTCCATAATAAATGAATTTTCTAGTGGAATGTCACATTCTACTGCTGTTTGAGCATGAATAACCTGCATTCTATATTCGCCGTGAATAGGCATGAAATATTTAGGTTTGATTAATCTAAACATTAGTTTTTGTTCTTCTTTCGAACCGTGCCCAGATGTATGAACATTATTAACACTAGAAGTAATAACATTTGCTCCAAGTTTTGATAATAAATCTATATTTTTATTAATAGACAGAGTGTTCCCTGGAATTGCCGAACTAGCAAAAATTACAGTATCCGTTGGCATTATTGTAATTTTCTTATGTGTTCCATTTGCTATTCTACTTAACGCTGCTAATTCTTCTCCTTGAGTTCCAGTACATAAAATAAGTAGTTTATTAGGATCTACTTGATTTAAGTACTTACTATTTACAAATGTTTCCTTAGGTGCTTTAATATACCCTAATTCTGTACCAATTTTAATAGCTTTCTCCATAGAACGGCCGAATACAACAATCTTTCTACCATGTTCAATACAAGCCTCTACAACTTGTTTTACACGATATACGTTTGAAGCGAAAGTTGCAAATATTACTCTATGTTTCTCTTTACGAAGAATATTAGAAATAGTTTTACCTACTTCTTTTTCACTTTGAGTAAATTCTGTTCTTTCTGAGTTTGTTGAATCAGAAAGTAAACACAATACTCCTTTTTCTCCTATTGCTGCCATTTTGTGTAAATTTGATCCTTGACCTACTGGAGTAAAGTCAAATTTAAAATCACCTGTATGAACAATATTCCCTTGTGGAGTATTTACAATAACTCCAAATGAATCTGGAATAGAGTGAGTTGTGTTATGGAATGATACTTTTAAATATTTAAAACTTAACACTGTATCTTCATCTATAACATTAAGCTCAGCTTTAGCCAGTAAGTTGTGTTCTTCTAATTTTGATCTAATCAATCCAATTGCTAATGGTCCACCATATATTGGTAAATTAACTTTTCTAAGTAAGAATGGTAATCCACCAATATGATCTTCGTGACCATGAGTAATAATCAACGCTTTGATTTTATCAATATTTTTTTCAATATATGAGTAATCAGGTATTACATAGTCAATTCCCAGAATATTATCTCCAGGGAACTTAACTCCAGCGTCGATTATTATAATCTCATCGCGGTATTGAATAGCATAGGTGTTTTTACCGATTTCTCCTAAACCACCAATAGCAGCTACTCCTACTTCATTTTTTTTAATGATTTTATCCATTAACTTTCTCCACTTTAAAGTCTTCAGATTGTTTTTCAAACTCTAAATATGCTTCGCTTAATTCTTGAACAAGTTCTACATTATAGTTTCTGTCATCTAAATACTTTCTTACTGCTGGTACTCCATCAGCTTCTACATATAACACTTGTGTGTTTTCTCTTACTGGAATTTCCTTTGAATTTTCTTGGTAAAATACTTTAAATACTGCCATTAATAATCTCCTATCATTTCTTTTAATATATTTAATGTGTAATCTAATTCATTTTTTGTTGTATTAATATTTATAAATGAAAACTGAATAATATTTCTTTCTTGAAGATATGAACTCTTATAATGAATAAAAATATTATTTATTGCAAGTGAAGCTCCAATGTTAAGTGAACTAATGTTTTCAGGCAATTCTACAGTTACAATCACCGGTGAAACTTCTTTTTCTTTTATTTTCATTATTGGAAGACCCAATTCTTTAAGTCCTGCCTTCATATATGAATATTTTTCCTGAACCTTTTCATATCTTTCATCTGTTTTAAAGGCGTCTAAAGCTGTATTTAGTGCTTCCATTAAAATAGATGGTTGAGTGAAAGGTATCGATGTCATTTTATTAGCATAGTGTAAATCTAGATATAGTGGCGTGCTTTCCAATGGAACTAACTCACAATTAGTACCTACAATTGCTAATCCAGCTACAGAACAAAAGGCTTTACCTGATGAACAAGCTACATAATCAACATCTTTATAACTATATTTAATAGCACCTACTGCAGAAACTGCGTCAACTGCAAGTACTAAATTATTTTGTTTAACGATTTTTGTAATTTCTTCTAAATCATTCAATATTCCAACACTAGTTTCGTTATGAACTAAATAAACAAAATCATAATTTCCTGATTTTAATTTTTCAGCTACAACTTCTAAGTCAAAGCTTTCTCCAAAACCTACAGAATAACATTCGATATTTAAGCCGTGACGTTTTGTTTCACGAACTAATCTATTTCCGAATTCACCATTTGCTAAAACAAGACCATTGTTAAGATTTCTACCTTTCAATTGCGCCATTATAGCTTCATTGGCTAATGTAGCTGATCCATGTAAAATAGTCGCTGTTTCTACATCTAAAATTCTCTCTATTTTTGAAAGTGTATTTTTAGTTAAACTAACGAATTCATTACTTCTATGTGAGTACAATTGCTTAGATAATTTATCAATAACATCTTGAGATAAGTCTACTGGTCCCGGTAAAAAGTTAATTCTTTGAGCTTTTGCCATTCTATCAAGAACCTTATTTTCACTCTTAAGTGAAAGATACATAGGCATATATTCAGCATCTTTAGTTCCTACGTTCTCATGGAATTTTGTAAAGCCTATATGCTTGTATAGTTTTTCTTGTCTAGTTGTTCCTGATATAAACACAATATCATAGGCATTCTGAATAATATAATTAAATGTTCTTTGCAATAATTCTGTAAAAACTTTAGTTTTTCTGTATTTTTCTTTTATAGATAATAATCTTATTTCTACAGGTTTTTTATAACTACCTTTGTAATATTTGTCTATATCATTAAGTTTTAAGTCTAAAGAAAACGGACGCTGATCTGATAATGCAATCATACCAACTACATCGTTTTTCTTTTTAGCTATTATATATATGTTTTTATCATGAAATTTATCTTTTAATTTTTTAGTTTCATTTTTTTCATGTTGAGGAATTTCTTCGACAAATGTTTCATAGTTCAACTTGAAAATTTGTTCATATTCTTCCGCTGTATTTGCTATTTTATATATCATAATTTTTCCCCATAACTTTATTTGGTTAAATTTTCTCTACACTATATCTTACCATAATTACAACTTTTTTTCAAATTAACATGGCTAAAAATACTATAATTAGAAAAAATTTAATACTAAATTAACTTTATCTTTTAAATAATATTCAAAAATAAAAAGACCCAAAATTAATTGGGCCTTCTTAAATAATTTTTATTATAATTGTATTAAAGAATACGTTGGTTTTTTAGTGCAGTAACGAAGTCTGTTAATTCATAAATTGCTTTAGCTTCGATAATTTTTTTAAGTTTAGCTGCTTTGAATCCTTTAGCTTTTTTACCACCCATAACATCAGCAATACCATCTTTGTGACCTAATGAACATACAACACCACGGTTGATGTATTTGAAGTCTCCAACTTGTTTTCCGCTAATTCTAGCTCCTACATATGCTCCCATTTGGTTAGCGATTTGAGCTGTTGTTGGATAAGGTCTTTCTTGACCAGTTTCGATGAATGCAGCACAGTCACCTACGATGTAAATCTCATCGTGTCCAGGTACTGTTAATTGTTGTGTAGTTACAAGACGACCACGTTTAGCAAGTTCTGGGAATGCTTCGTCCATAAGTTTGTTACCACGAACACCAGCAGTCCATACTAGTGTAGAAGCATATAAATCTTTTCTTTCTCCATCAACTTCGATAGTGAAGCTATCTTTAGTAGCCCCTTTAATACCAGCACCTAAGATAATTTCGATTCCATTGTCTTCTAAGTATTTTCTTGCGTAGTCACTGTACTCTTTAGTAAACATTGGTAATAATGTTGGAGCAGCATCTAATCCGTAAATTTTAACTAATTTTTCATCAATTCCGTATTTAGAGCATAATTCTTTTTTACGGTGAACTAATTCCCCTAAGAATTCCATACCAGCTAATCCAGTTCCACCTACGATAACTGAAATATCTTTTACATCTTTTTCTTCACTTGTAGCATATTTTCTGAAGTTGTCTTCTAATGTAGCAGCTATTTTTTCTGCAGCATTAACATTGGCGATTGGTAATGCATTTTCAGCCATACCTTCAATTCCAAATGTTTCAGGTTGGAATCCTAATCCAACAACTAGTACATCATAGTCAAGCTCATGTTTTTTAGTTAATACTAATTTTTTCTCAACATCAATTTTAATTACTTCGTCTTGAACAAATTCTACACCTGGTGATACTAAATCTTTAATATCGATACAAATATCTTTTGCTGGGATATTCCCTGCAGAAACTTCGTGTAAGTTTACTGTATCATAGTGATAAGAATTTTTGTTTACTAAAGTAACTTTTACCTCTCCAGCTTTAGCAGCTTTTTTTAATCCTTTTAAAGTCGTAAGTCCTGCATACCCAGCACCTAAAATAACTACGTTTTTCATAGTATCAATTTCTCCTTTTATCTGTTATTTTGTATTTTAACCGCAGCAGCAGCCGTTTCCACAGCAACCGCCATCTTCATCATCATAGATTTCAATCATATTTGGATTGTGTAGTGTAAACTCACTACCGTATTCATCTTGAACATAATCTATTTCAAGACCTTTTAAAAGAAGCTCATCTTCTTCATTAACAAGAACTTTAAGATCACCAAAGTTAAGTACTTTATCACCATCTTCTAATTCGTCCTTAATATCAATAGCGTAATGCATTTGTGTTCCTTCTAAAGCGATAGAAATTTTCAAGTAACTATCACGTTTATCAGCATCAAATAACATTTCTTGGAATTTACCAACCGCTACATCTGTTATCAAAATTAATTGATTATCTGTATTAGCCATAAAATGTATCCCTCTTTATTTTTTATTTTCTATTTAATATTATAACTGTTTTTCTAACAAAATAACAGTATCTTGCTTATATTTTATAAAATAATTTGTGAATATTTTATGAATTATTTAAAAGCGTTTAAATTTACATAATATTTTTTTATAAGTATAGTTGCTTATATAATTTTAAAGGCTTCTATTAATATTAATCTCGAAACACTATAATGTTAATAAAATTTACATGTGTAAACATTTTTTGAAAAATTATTTTGATTTAAGCAAATGTTTAAATATTTATTTTTGTCGTTGATTTTCCTTCTAATTTTATTATATATTCTATCTATAAACAATTCTCCTTCGTCCTATTTAATAAAACTTTATCTTTATTTAATATTTATATGTAAACTATTTTAAATTACTTACAATATCAAATATTTATGTCTTCTTGCTTTATTGACTTTTCTTTTGCCGAACAGTATAATATTTTATAGAGAGGTGGATTCGTTTTGAATAAAGAGTATTATGAAACTGTTGATAAAATTAAATTTGAGTTAGAAAAAATACGCCCTAAACTTATTAAAGATGGTGGAAACATAGAATTTATTAATTTTAAAAATGGGATTTTAAAAATTAGATTTTTAGGTGAATGTGCACATTGTGAACTATCACATATCACATTAAAATATGCAATTGAAAAAACTATTGTTGAAAAAATACCAGAAGTGAATAAAGTAATAGAAGTAAAAATGAGCGTTGTTTAGACGTTCTTTTTTTTATTTTCATTATCTATAAAAATAAAAAAAGAGTAGATTTTCATCTACTCTAAGTGACGTCCCAGAAGGGATTCGAACCCCTGACCGACGGCTTAGAAGGCCGTTGCTCTATCCTGCTGAGCTACTGAGACATATTATATAATTACCTCTCTCTGAAGTACTTTAATAGTATATCAATTTTTCAATATTATGTCAATACTTTTTTGATATAAATATAAATATTTGTTATATTTGTAATTTTCTAAGAATATTATGTTTTATAATCATATTAAAAATATATAAAAAACTTGAGAGGAAATATCATTACTCTTCTGTTACATTCATAGAAAAAGGAAAGCCGAAGTGTCTCAAACGGCTTTCCTATAAGTATTTTAAAAATTATCTTCTTAATCCTAGAGCTTTAATTAATTCACGGTATCTTTGGATATCTTTTTTAATTAAGTAGTCTAGTAAGTGACGACGACGGAAAACTTTTTTAAGTAATCCACGACGACCTGCGTGATCTTTTTTGTGAGTGTTTAAGTGCTCAGTTAAAGCATCGATTTCTGCAGTTAATACTGCGATTTGTACTTCTGGAGAACCAGTATCTGATTCGTGAGTACGGAATTTAGCGATAATTTCTTGTTTTCTTTCTTGACTAATTGCTGCCATTGCAATTTCCTCCATATAATTATATTTTTGCGACCTTAATCCTAGTGTAGAACCTGGAGGGTTTCTATACCACGAATAAGGAACATAAGTAATTGTACACTATTTTTTATAATAATTCAAGAGATAACCTCTAAAATCAGTATATAAATATGATTTTAATAATCTTTTTCTTCAGAGGTTTTTTTATCCAATTTAAGTTGTTCTTTTAGGTGATCAAAGCTCTCGAATTTTTGTTCTTTTCTTAAAAATTCATAAAAGAAAATTTCTATTTTTTCACCATAAATATCTTCATCAAAATCTAAAATATGCGTTTCTATAAATTTCTTATTTTTTTCAGTTGAAACAGTTGGATTATAACCTATATTTGTAATTGATTTGTATATTTCACCGTGAACTTTTAATTTCGTAATATAAACCCCATTAGTTTCTGGTAAAAGATATTTTTCTGATAATTGAAGGTTAGCAGTTGGAAAATTAATAGTTCGTCCTAACTGCCTTCCCTTTACTACAAGACCAGAAATTGAATAAAATCTTCCTGAATATTCTCTATACTTTTGGAACTCTCCATCTCGAACAAATTTCTTCAAAACTGTCGTAGATATTTTTTCTCCATCTATAGTTTGTTCATTTTGAACACTAATTTCTATGCCATTTTCTTCAATCAATTTTGGAGTTCCTAAACCTTTATTTCCAAATCTATAATCGAATCCACAAAATACTTTTTCTATATTTAGTTTTTTCAAAATATTATCTATAAAATCATCAGCAGATAAATTCTGTAATTTTTCATTAAATTCTAAATAATAGACTTCATCTACAGATAAACTTTCTAATAGTTCATTTTTTTTATTTATCGGTGTTAATAACTCTTCACTAGTTTTACCAAAGTACTCCTTCGGGCTCTTATCAAGTGTTATTACAATAGACTTAACGCCCTCAGTAGCTACACTCACTGCATCACCTATTATTTTTTGATGAGCATTGTGAATACCATCGAAAAAACCTAATGCAGCCACTCTTTTAGTATTATCTTTTTTTATTTCACTAATATCTGAAATATTAAATATTTCCATCTTCATTTACCTACTCTATTATTTTTGGAAATGTAGTTTTTACAGATAACAATTCATCCTCTTCATCTTTCAAATAATATATTGCTATTGCTTCATTTTCATAAGTAAAAACTATTCCATCTGTAAAATCGTGATCTGGAAATTGATTTTTCCTAAATCTCAAACCATTCATCACTTGTTTTGCTCTAAATTTTGGTATTTCTACAAATTTGTATTCTTCTAGAGCATATTCTTTTCTTAGAAGTTTTCCTTCTAATGTTTCATCTTTTAGATGTTGTTCTATCTCAGAGAGCGTTAAACAACTATCTAATGTTATTTCACCACTTCTAGTTCTCGTTAATTTACTCATCGTACTTGGTAAATTTAATTCTTTTCCGATACTTGTAGCTATAGTTCGAACATATGTTCCTTTCCCACAATTTATATCTATAGAAAAATAAAATTTATCATCTTTATAATATTCACTATTTTCTATAAATGTAATATCATAAATATTTACTTTTCTAGTCGGAATTTCCACATCAAATTGGCCGCGTCTAGCATACTCATACAATTTTCTACCATTAACTTTAATAGCTGAATATATAGGTGGCTTTTGTTCTATTTCACCAATCATAGATTTCAGAATTTCTTTAATTTTATCTACACTAATGTCTGAAACATTACATTCTTCAACAACTTCTCCTGTAAGATCTTCTGTAGTTGTCTTTATCCCTAAACAAACTTCAGCTCTATAACTTTTACCTAAATCCATTGCATATTCACTAACTTTAGTCGCTCCTCCTAATAAGAGAAGTAACACTCCATCTACCTCAGGATCTAATGTACCAGAATGACCTATTTTTTTCATTTGAAGAATTCTTCTAGCTCTGAATACAACATCATGACTAGTAATTCCACGTTCTTTATAAATCGGCAAAATACCTTCAAACATTATTTATTATCCTCTTTTTTCAAACAATCTGGGCATAAACCATAAACCTCAAATTTATGACCATCTATTCGATAGCCTTTCAATTCTTCAATTTCTAAATCATCACATACGTGTACATGTATTATTTTTGCTTTTCCACATTTTAAGCATATGTGATGGTGATGGTGATGATCTGTTTCCAAACATCCAATTTTAAAATATTTTTCCCCTTTAATTTCTGTAGTTTCCAAAATACCTATTTCTTCATAAGTACTTAGATTTCTATAAATAGTATCAAAACTTAGTCCAGGATACATTTTACCTACTGTTTCGGATACATATTTTGCATTAATATATCTATCTTCTTTTACTAAAAGTTCAACCATAGCTTTTCTTTTATCAGTATATTTATACCCTTTTTCCTTTAGAAGTTTCATTATTCTATCAACTTTTTCTTCTGATATTTTCATAAGTACCTCCTACATAGTCTATTTTTTAAAGTCCACAAATGTCTTGTTTCTTAACATTTCAATTTCATCTTTATAAGGTGATATATCTTTCTTTTCTCCATACCAAGGAGTCTCTAAAATTTTAGGAATATTTGCGAATTCATCTAAATGAACAATTCTATTTATCGTATCGAATCCAATGCCACCATATCCGATATTTTCATGGCGATCTTTATGTGCACCTAATGTATTTTTACTATCATTAATATGAAGCACTTGAATCCTATCTAATCCCACAATCTTGTCAAATTCTGTAAGGACACCATCTAAATCATTAACAATATCATATCCACCTTCAAATACGTGACAAGTATCAAAAGTTACCGTTAATTTTTCGTTTAAAGTAACTCCATCAATAATTTGTGCAATTTCATCAAAAGTTTTTCCACATTCACTACCTTTACCAGCCATAACTTCCAAAGCAATATTAGGTTTCATATCTTTTGTTAGCACCTCGTTTAACCCTTTAACGATACTTGCAATCCCAACATCAGCACCTGCCTTAACGTGTGAACCAGGGTGAAGAACAATATTCTTAGCACCAATTTTTTCAGTTCTTTCAATTTCTAATCTTAAGAAATCAACTGCAAGCTGATAGATTTCCGATTTTACTGTATTTGCTAAATTAATAATATAAGGTGCATGCACTACTATATCACTAATATTTTTATCTTTCATTAATTTATGTGCTTCTTCGATTCTCAATTCTTCAATAGGTTTTCTTCTTGTATTTTGAGGAGCACCTGTATAAATCATAAATGTATCACTATTATAACTAGCCGCTTCTTTTACAGAACCTAGCATCATTTCTTTTCCTGACATTGATACATGAGATCCAATTTTTAAGTTCTTCATTACTTACCTCTGTTTGCCTTATTACTACGTTTAGCAAATTTTCTTCTTTCTTTTTGTTTAAGTTTATCCATTTTATATTTATATTTTTTCTTATATCCTGGTTTAACTTTTTTAGAAACTTTTACTTTTGATTTCAGTTTTTCAGTTAGGTTATGGTCAGCTACGACTTTCTTTCTACTTTGACGTTTATTTCTGTCTTTAGCTTCAACGAACTCACCATTTCTAATATCTTGGTGATTAAATTCAATACCACGTTTTTCTAAATCTTGTAATTTTTCTTCATCTTTATTGTTATAAATTGTAATACAGTCACCGCTTAATCCAGCACGTCCTGTACGTCCTGCTCTGTGAATAAAGAAGTCTAAATCATTAGGAATATTAAAGTTAATTACATGACTTACTCCTTCAATATCAATTCCACGACTCATTAAATCACTAGCTACAACATAAGTGAAATCTAAATTATTAATTCTTCTTTGCATTTGCTTACGTTCACGTGGTGTTAAATCTCCGTGAAGTACACCTACATTTAATCCTTTAGAGATTAAATAGCTACTTACTTCCTCTACCTCAGTTTTCTTATTAGCAAAGATAAGTGCTAAATAAGGATTAATAACTGTAGTAATTTCGTGTAATTTTTCTAAACGAGACGAACTTTTCTCTGGAATTAAAATATATTCAATTTTACCGAATTTCGCATTATCAACTTCGATATATTGAGCATTTTTTAGATATTTTTTCAAGAAGTGATTCATTTGCGCTGGTATCGTTGCAGAGAATACTAAGAATTGACAATTTTCTGCTGCTCTCTTAGAAATTTTATCAACATCTTCCATGAATCCTAAATCTATCATCATATCACATTCATCGATTACAAGACTCTCTACTTCTTTAATTGCTAAAGCACTTGCTCTATCTAACTCTAATACACGTGTTGGAGTACCGATAATAATATGTGGTGCATTAGATACTCTTTCAATATCCCTATTTAAATCTTGTCCACCAATACATAATGTTATTTTAATGTCTTCTTCAGAAAAACTAGCAATATGCAATGCCATATCATACAATTGTCTTGAAAGTTCTCTTGTTGGAGCTAGAATAATACTTTGTGTTTTTTTCTTAGCTACATCTAATTTACTAAAAATTGGTAATAAGAAAGAATGACTTTTCCCACTTCCTGTTTGTGATTTAGCTACTATATTTTTTCCTTTTAATACTGGTGAGAATACCCTCTCTTGAATTTTTGTCGGATTATCAAATCCTAAATCTATTACTGCCTTATTTACAAATTCATTAAATTTATATTGTTCAAATGACTTTGGTAACATTTAAAATCTCCTTTATGATTTTTCTATCTAAATATATGGGAGTTTTCCCCATCTTCAATTTCCACGTGAAATGATTGAAAATAACTTTTTATATTTCACGTCATAATAAACCATCCTTTATTATACTATAAATACATAGATTTAGCTATAAAAAACACCGTATTATTACCTATTATTCGTTTTCTATACATATTTTCCTCCTGAAAATAAAAAAGTGATTCAGAAAATATTTTACAATCTTCTGAATCACTTAATAATATTATTTTACTATCTCAATTCCTGAGCTTGTTCCTAATCTTTCAGCTCCTAAGTCAACATATTTTTGAGCAGTTTTTTTATCTCTAACTCCACCACTCGCCTTAACTTTAGCATTATCTCCGACTACTGATTTCATTAATTTTACATCTTCATAAGTTGCACCACCAGTTCCAAATCCTGTTGATGTTTTAACAAAATCAGCTTTGGCAACTAGCGATAATTCACAGGCTTTAACTTTTTCTTCATCAGTTAAATAACATGTTTCGATAATAACTTTCAAGACATTATCACCAATCGCTTCTTTAATTAGGCGAATTTCATTCTCTACATAATCGAATTCACCATCTTTTAATTTTGCAACATTAATAACCATATCTATTTCACTTGCACCATTTTCGATTGCTTCTTTTGCTTCAAAAACTTTTGATGCTGTTGTCATTGCTCCTAATGGAAATCCAACAACTGCTGCTACTTTAACATCAGTACCTTGTAAAAGATGCTTAGCATCAGCAACATAACAACCATTAACACAAACACTATAAAATTCATGTTCAATAGCTTCTTCACATAATTTTTGGACATCGGTACTACTTGCCGTAGCTTTTAAGATTGTATGATCAATATATTTATTTAATCCCATTTTTTACCTCTATTCTATAATTTCTAATATATTTTTAATATTTTCTATTTTTTCATTTCCGATAACATAAGCATCTAATAGCATATTTTTACTAGACTCTACATTCTTATCATCATTGTAATAAATTTCAGCGATAAGATCACCTTTTTCTACCTTATCTCCTACTTTTTTCTTAAGCTCTATTCCTACAGCATGATCTACTTCATCTTCTTTTGTTGCACGACCTGCACCTATTACCATAGCAGCTTTACCTACTTCTTCAGCTTTAATCTTAGTAACATATCCATCTTCTTGCGCAAATACTTCTAATACTGATTTCGGTGTTGGTAATAACTCATAATTATTTACGACTTCACCGTCTCCACCACTAAGTTCTATAAACTGTTTTAATAATTCTAAAGCACGACCATTATTAATAACTTCATCTATTTTTTCACTAGCTTCTTCGAATGTCTCAACTTCACCTTTATGTTTTAACGCTAGATAAACAATTTCATATACAACTTCCTTAAGATCACTTGACCAATTTCCTTTTAAAGCCTCGATACCTTCAATTATTTCATTAGCATTACCAATATTATATCCTAAAGGTTCTTCCATGTTGGTTAGTACTGCTATTGTTTTTCTTCCAACACTATTACCGATTTCTACCATTCGACGTGATAGTTCTCTTGCATCTTCAATAGTCTTCATGAAAGCACCATCTCCTACTTTAACATCAAGAATAATTAAATCTGATTGAATAGCTAATTTTTTACTCATAATACTACTAGCGATTAGTGGAATACTATCAACTGTTGCAGTAACATCGCGTAAGGCATAGATTTTTTTATCTAATGGAACAATATTATCACTATAACCCATTAATCCAACTCCAGTTTTACTTGCAACTTCTACTAGCTCTTCTTTCGTTGTACTAAATTTAAAGTTTCTAATAGACTCAAATTTATCTATTGTCCCTCCTGTATGACCTAGACCTTTTCCTGAAAGCTTAGTTGTAGCCATTCCTACAGCTGATAAAATTGGTCCTAAAACAACTGTTACTTTATCTCCAACACCACCAGTAGAATGCTTATCAACTAAATAATGATCTAAATCATCAAAGAAAATAGTATCTCCTGAATCTCTCATTGTTAATGTGAAGTTTGTAAGCTCATCTTTAGTCATATTATTAAAATATACTGACATTAAAAATGAACTCATCTGATAATCTGGAACTTTACCTGAAAGATATCCTTCCAGTAAAAACTCTATTTCGGCTTTCGTTAGCTCATTATTTTTTTTCTTTTTATCTATGATATCAACAACTCTCATAGCTAATCTCCTTATTTTTTATTAATTGAATTAGATAATATAATTACTTGATTCATCTAAAAATCATTACAATAAAAATTTGTCATTCTATATTTTTCGTTTTCAATATATATGTTATTAGAGATTTCTAATATCTGCAAACTTTTCTTATCTTTCAATATTTTATATAATTCTTTTTGATCTTTTTTACTATATACTATTTTATCACGAATCAAGTACATTTTGTAGCCTAATAATATTAATGTATAATTTTTGTACTTAAATAGCATGCAAAATAATAAATAAAAGATAAATACAAGTATGACTATTTTAAAAATTAATTGTACTTTTTGATTTATAATTAAGAATGTAATAATTATCATTAAAACTAAATAATAGTAATCTATTCCTTTTTGTTTAGAGAGTTCTTTCTTGCTGCAAACAAAGATATTTGTAGGTTTACTACTATTTTGAATAATTAAAGAAAAAATAGAAATTATTATTAATAGTGTAGTCAATAATATATCGTCCAAATCTTGTTTTACAAAGGTATAAATAAGTAAAACAAAATAAAGAGGCATAAATGAATAGATACAATAACTAATATAGTTAAATGATTTTTTCATCTTATACCTCCTATTTATTATCTTTTACTCTTTGGTTTAGACAAAATTTCAGAAAAAATTATATCATTAACAACTTTTTCTTTATTAAAAGTTAAAGAATTTGAAAATATTTCTTTTTCTCTATCTACTATAGCTCTTTGTTTTTTCTCAAAAGATTTACGAGTTAGAGTTTGCTGATTTATTACAGGACTTTCTTTTTGCTGTTGAGCTTTAGACATGGTATTTTTTACCTTTGTCTTACTCTTCTTAACTTTCTTAATAGGCTCCTTTTTTATTTTATTATTTTCTCTTACTTTATCAATAATAAATGAAACTAATAGAAAGATTAACGGGATGTATAAACTACTCATCTTCCCCTCCTAGAATTCCTATTAAGATACTCGTTAGCAATCAATCCACGAACTATATTTTCTTGTGTAAACTCTAATTTTTTTGAATTATCTTGAACAACATTAGTATTATCGAAATTTCTCTGCATTGAAAATTTATTTTTACCTCTATTATAATTTTCATTATAATATTGTTGATATTTATTTATAGATGTACTATCAACTTGTTGTTCATAAATATCTTCTTCGTATACTTGCTGATTACTTAATGAACTTTGTCTATTTCTTAAAGCATCAGAGTCTTTATCAGTAGCTTCTTTAATTCTTTTCATCTCTTCAACAGCCTTTAAAGCCTGTGCTCGAGCATTGTCTAATTCCATTTGTTTTGAATTATCTAAATTTTTTCTGTATCTTTTACTGTCAGAAGCAAAAACAATTACGAAAATAGCAAAAATTATGATAAATGTTATTGGTGCTGCGAAAATTAAAAATGACATTTCACATCCTCCTTTTTATCTAATTATTTACCTGCTCCTGTTTCAGGTTGTGACATACGTTTAATTGAATCTCTCATACCTGTATCAGCTTCTATATTTTTATAATTCATATAATCCATAATACCTAGATTACCTTGTTGGAAAGCTTTAGCCATAGCAAGTGGTAGTTCCGCTTCTGCTTCTACTACTTTTGCACGCATCTCTTGGATTCTTGCTTTCATTTCTTGTTCAGCTGCAACTGCCATTGCACGACGTTGTTCTGCTTTAGCTTGAGCGATGTTTTTATCAGCAATAGCTTGCTCAGTTTGTAAGTTAGCTCCGATATTTTGACCGATGTCAACATCCAAAATATCAATCGATAAAATTTCAAATGCAGTACCTGCATCTAAACCTTTATCTAAGATTGTTTTAGAAATACGATCAGGATTTTCTAAAACTACTGTATGTGATTCTGAAGAACCGATTGTTGAAACGATACCTTCACCTACACGGGCGATAACTGTTTCTTCTCCAGCTCCCCCTACTAAACGTTCAATGTTTGCACGAACAGTAATTCTAGCTTTCGCTTTAACTTCGATACCGTTAATTGCAACCCCAGCAATATATGGAGTTTCAATAACTTTCGGGTTAACACTCATTTGAACAGCTTGAAGAACATCACGTCCTGCTAAATCAATAGCTGCACAACGTTCAAAAGTTAAACTTACAATATTAGCTCTGTGAGCTGCGATTAGAGCATTAATTACTCTATCCACATTCCCCCCTGCTAAATAGTGACTTTCCAATTGATTAATAGTAACAGCTAACCCAGCTTTGTGAGCTTTAATCATTGGATTTATTACTCTACTTGGTATTACACGTCTTAATCTCATACCAACAAGTGTGAAGATACTTACCTTAACACCTGCGGCAATCGCACTAATCCAAAGACCAAGTGGAAAGAAAGTAAAGAATATTGATAGTACAATAAGTACTACTATCACGATAATACCTGAGAAAATTAATTCTGGCATAATACTACCTCCTTAAAATATTTATATTTTTTTAACTACTATACGCATTCCTTCAACACGTATAATTTCTATTTCATTACCTTTTTCTATAAAGTCTCCATCAGTTACTACATCCAATTTTTCATCGCCAAATACAGCGACGCCTGCCGGACGTAAATCTGTATATGCTTGAAGTTTCTTACCTACAAGTTCTAATCTACTTTCACTTGCTACATAGCCACCTTCTGTTGAGATAGCATCAGTTAATACAAGTCTATCTAGAAAAACCAACTTTTTATGGAAAACACTTCTATTTACATAATACAGTATAACTGCAAGTATTAGAGAAACTATTAAGATAAATGCAATATAATATGTTGATTTATTTACATAAATTATTGCATATACTACGGTAATGATACCTACAGTGCCCACTATTCCTCCTGGGACAAACATTTCAAGTCCTATTAAACAAAGTCCACCAATGAACAGCAATAGAACAAAAATACTAAGTCCTGTAGAATAAGAATGCAAGGCAATGTATGTCGCTAAACTAACTATTGACAATATTCCAAATAAATTAAATTTTCTTGAGAATAATTGCTGGCAGAAAGTTAATGACATAGTAATTAAAAGAATCCAATCGAGAGACATCATTAAATTCATATGTAATCACCTCATTTTTGTATATTCTTTTTCTAGATATTCTAGCAATTCCTCCCTTGTAAATATGTTTCCATGACCAGGAAGTGCATATTCAAAATCAAGAATTGATATTCTATCTATATAATCACGGAGCTTCTGCTTATTATATGCCATCGGTTTAGTATAATAGTTTTTAGCATGACTATCTCCTAAAAACAATAGTTTTTCCTCTGGAATATAAATTAAAAATGCATCATTAGAATGTGAGTTATCATTATATATACAATTTATTTTAACTCCACCAAGATTCAAATTGAAATCAGCCATTTTTGGCATATCTGGTATTCTAATTTTTATTTCATTATTTTCATAAACTCTTTTTATTACATCCGCACTATATTTTATTTCAGTTCCATCTTTTACCCTTTGATACAGACTCTCATCATCCCATTTAAGTTGTGATAACTCAATTAAAGAGTCTCTAGCTCTATCTGTAGAAATTACAGGAATATCTAGATAGGCCGCTCCAAAGCTATGATCCCAGTGATGATGGGTCAATATTACATAACTTGGCATCGGTAAATCATTTTCTTTTAATTCATTAAGAAAATTCTCTACTTGAATAGGACCATTCCCTGAATCTAACATTACAGAAAAATATTCACCTTTTAAATAACCAAGTGTCGGTTCTAAATACATATATCGTTGTTTTGTATAATAAAATCTATCTGAAAATTTAATTAGCATCCTTTTTACTTCCTTTTGATTATAGTTACATTATAGCATACCTAATAACTATTTACAAACCAACATTACTAAATAAACAGCTACAACTAAAACCTTTATAAATTTTAGTTACAGCTGTTTTTAAAAAAATTTTTTTTACTAAAATAGAGCTAATCCAACGAGATACAAATAATAGAAAATAAATCCTATTCCTACAATTAATGCTATTATATACAATAACCAAGTTACCAGGTAAAATGTATATCCTAGTGCTTTAACGATATTAGTTAATCCTAACCATAAATGTCTACCTATCGCTAAAAGAATAGAAATTACTCCACCTTCATAAACCTCATCTTGATTATCTAAATTAGTAAATTTAAACATTGATAATAATTTCATCATAATCACCTCCCCCTTTTGGTAATTTACTATTATCTCTATATTAATATTATAATATATATATATTTCAAGCGATTACAATTAGATTTTTGTAATAAAATTTGTCGAATTAACATATTATTAAGATATACAAAAAAGGAGACTCATAAATCTTTATTTTAAAGATCTTGAGTCTCGTTGACACAGTTTCTAACTACGTATTTTTTATTTGAGATTAATCTCAATAGAATGGAGATGGCGGGATTTGAACCCGCGTCCAAAAATACCTCCCCTTAGCTTCTACATGTTTAGTTTACCTATTGAATTTAATTTTCCACTTAAGCCGATAAACAGGCAATGAAAAACGAGTTTGATTAATCTCTTATTTTTTTCTACAAACGGAAGAAAAAAATCGTAGACTGCTAAGAATGAACCGATTTGCTTTGTCACAGTCAAACAAAGTAATCAGCCTTTAGCTTATTAAGCTGCTAAAGCGTAATTTGTTTTTTCGCCAGTTATATTTAACTGATGTGTTGTTAAAGGAGACAACCCTCCTACATGCCACCAAGAAGACTAGCATCCCTGTCGAATCCTAAACATCCCCTAATTGTGATTATTATATTTTACCATAAAATTGATATTATGTAAAATTTTATTATTTTCTAATACAACACGACTTCCAATTAAACTTACTAACAACAACCAATTCAATTATGATATAATTTATATTATAAAATAAAAACTAAGGAGGTACCATGGAAACACTTATCAATAAATTACGACCTAATAAAATTAGTGATATTATTGGTCAACATCATTTAATTGGAGATGGGAAAGTTCTCACTAAAATAGTAGAAAGCAAAAAAATGTTCTCGTTTATTTTATATGGTCCCCCTGGAACAGGAAAAACTTCAATCGCTAATGCATTAGCTAATGAACTAGACTATAAATTTAAAATATTAAATGCTGTAAATTGTACGAAGAAAGATTTAACTGCAGTAATAGAAGAATCTAAAAGGTTTAAAAAAGTAATTTTACTACTTGATGAATTTCATAGACTAACTAAACCTATGCAAGATATTCTACTTCCTGAAATCGAATTTGATAATATATACGTTATTGGATGCACAACAAATAACCCATATCATACTGTAAATCCTGCGATTAGATCACGTTTAATTATTTTCGAATTACAACAAGTTTCTAACGATGATATTTATGAATATCTAAAAAAAATATCAAACAATAAAGAAATATTCCCTAAAGAGTTGAATATAGAAGATGATGTATTTAAAACAATCGCTTTAAACTCTTCTGGTGATTTGAGATTTTCTTTAAATACTTTTGAAATTTTATATAATTTATCAAATGAAGGTGAAATTATCACAAAAGAGAAGCTATTAAACTTATCTCTAGGGAAATTCAAAGCCTATGATAAAGATGGTGATGCTTTTTATGATATTATTAGCGCTTTTCAAAAGTCTATACGTGGAAGTGATGTTGATGCTTCACTATACTATTTAGCACTACTGATAGATAGTGGCGATTTAGACACTATATATAGAAGAATGAGTGTTATAGCTTATGAAGACATCGGTCTTGCTAATCCAAATATCGGACCTTTTGTTCACGCCGCTATAGAAAGTGCGAAAATGCTTGGGTTACCTGAAGCAAGAATACCTTTAGCTAATGCGGTTATCCAACTAGCTCTATCATTAAAATCTAATAGTGCTTATATGGCAATCGACAATGCACTACATGAAACTAAAACAAATCCAAAATTTATTATTCCTGATCATCTAAGAGATGCACATTATTATGGTGCCGATAAACTTAATCGTGGTGTCGGCTATCAATATCCACATAGCCATCCTACAGGCTATATCAAGCAACAATATCTTCCTGATAACTTAGTAGGAAAAACATTTTACACACCAAAAATAAATAATAAAAATGAACAAAATCTCGCACAATATAAAAAATTTATAGATAATATGAAATAAAAAAAGGGCTAATCCAGCCCTGAAATTTAACAAAGTTCATATGTGAACTCATAGACGCAGTGGTTTATTGATATCTAAATTCGCTTTATAAAAGCTTTTTAGATATCTAATAAACTGTGCGAGGGTGACTTGACAAAATCGATTTCTCCGAAATCACTATTTTTGAGTCACTCCTTTTTTATTCACCTAATATTTTAACTTCACATTCAAGTTCAACACCAGAGTCTTCTAATACTTTTTGTTGAACTTCTTTAATTAAGTTTTTATAATCTTCACAAGTTGCCGAATCTATATTAACCATAAATCCTGCGTGTTTTTTCGAAACTTGGGCTCCACCTACAGTTAATCCTTGTAATCCTGCATCTTGAATTAATTTTCCTGCAAAGTAACCTTCTGGTCGTTTAAATACAGATCCACATGAAGGGTATTCTAAAGGTTGTTTATCTGAGCGCATTTTATTTAATTCTTCTACTTTAGAAATAATTTCTTCTTTATTTCCTTTTTTCATTTGGAAATACACTCTAGAAATGATTTCTTTAGTTTCTTGAATTAAAGAATGTCTATATGAAAATTCCATTTGTTCATTAGTATATATTTTCTTTTCACCATCTCTAGTGAAAACTTCAACTTTTTGAACAACTTCCTTCATCTCACCACCATATGCTCCAGCATTCATGAAGATTGCTCCACCAACACTTCCTGGAATACCACATGAAAACTCAAGATTAGTTAAGCTATTTTCAATACAAAAATCTGTAAGTTCTTTTAACGTTAATCCTGCATAACAAGAAATAACATCACCGTCTAATAATTCAATCTTATTCATATCACTAGTAATTGCTACAATTCCTGCAATACCATTATCAGAAATTAATACGTTTGAACCATTTCCTAAAATAGTTAGTTCTATGTTATTTTCATTACTATATTTAATAATATTTTGTAAATCTTGTTCATTTGTTATTTTTACTAAAACTTCTGCGTTCCCACCAGTTTTCGTAAAACTATATTTTCTTAGAGGTTCATTATATAGTACTTCGCTATTTTGAAGAATCTCCTCAATATTGTTTATTTTAATCATTATTTTCAATCCTTTTTAACATATCATTTATAAATATTACTTTTTTCGTTGAATAATCTTTAAACGAAAGTTCTTTATTACTATTTTTAAATGAATTATATTCATTTTTTAAAACTTCATCATTAAAAATTTCTTTAGTTTTTATAAAATCTTTATGTATTTCCGTATCACGTTGCACTACATTTAATACAACATCATAGCTCATGGTTAGATAATTGGTAATTCTAGCATATTTTATTACACCTTTTGTTCCATTATGAGCTATTCTATGATAACCGATATTATTTAATCTTTTCTCATCAAATGTTGTTATCTCATGTAAATTTTCTACAACAACAAGTATATCAACAATCTTTTCCCCAAGCACCTGCTTAGTACTTGTAGCTCCTATATGCAAAAACTCACATTTAGGCATCTTGGGAATTTCTTGTATTTTTTTTACTTCTTCTAAAAATATTTCGACAAAAATTTTATTGTCTGTTATTTCTTCAATTTTAATAGTTCTCTTATCCATTTATAAAATCCAATCTTAAAATTAAACATACTTATATATTATAGACGGTATTTTCTATAAAGTAAAGTTATATCTAAATTAGACAAGTTAACTTATCAATTACAATATTCAAAATACCTATTTAATCAAATTTATTAACAACATTCTCTATAGCAAAAACATCCTTTTTCATGATCGTTTATCATTCCAATAGCCTGCATGTAACTATAAATTATCGTACTTCCTACAAAACTAAACCCTCTTTTTTTCATATCTTTACTTATTTTTATAGATAGTTCTGTTTCGCTCGGTGCATCTTTGTAGCTTTCTAATTTGTTATTGATTTTTTTATAATCTGTAAAACTCCAGATATATTTGTCAAAACTTCCAAATTCTTTTTGAACCTTAAGAAATGCTACAGCATTTTTTCTAACAGAATATATTTTCAATTTATTTCTAATTATACTAGCATCTTGTCTTAACGATTCTAGGTATTCATCAGTATAATTAGCACAAATACTATAATCAAAATTATCAAAAGCACGTTTGAAATTTTCTCGTTTCTTAAGTATTAATGACCAACTTAATCCAGCTTGCATTCCTTCTAGTATTAGATATTCAAATAACATTTGATCGTTATGAGTTTCTCTTCCCCATTCATTGTCATGATATTCAATATCTAATGGATCTTTCGCCCAAGGGCATCTATTTTTATTCATGTTCCCCCTCCAGATTATTGTTTACTAAAGCCAGCATTTCTCTTATGCGTCTAATACTATATCTTTCTTTTTTATCTATTTCAAGAAAGAATCCATCTTTTGCAACTATACGTGTATCCTTATGCGGCGTTAAAGCTGTAAATAGTTCTTTTCCTTTAAGACTGTTCATAATGTCTTTATCAAAAGTTACAACTACTTTATTGGCTAACTCTTTAATGCTAGTCACCATAGTATTTTTCGCCATAACTTTCAAATAACATATATCTATTAAGTTATTAACTTCTTCTCCAAAATCAGAGAATCTATCAATTAAATCTTCAACAATGCTATCTATCTCCTCATCACTAACTACATTATTTAATCTCTTATAGAAATCTATTTTATCTGCATCACTAGTAATATACTCTTTTGGAATAAAGGCATCAACATTAAGTTTAATTTCTAGATCATCTGTCTTGACTTCAAAAATATCTTTCTTAATTTTCGGAGCAGCTTCTTTAATTATATTCTCATAGTAACTAACATCTTGTGTTCGATCTTGTTCTAATAATGGTTCTAAAATTCCTTTTTTCTCTTGAATTTCTTGTTCTAACATTTGAGAATACAATGTATAACCTACTGAATCAATGAAACCATGCTGTCTTCCCCCAAGTACATCACCTGCACCTCTAATAGATAAATCTTGCATAGCAATTTTAAAACCACTACCTAAAGATGTAAAGTTTTTAATTGCAGATAATCTCTTCTCTGAATTTTCAGTTAACGACTTAAACGGTTCATACATCAAGTATGCATAAGCTTCTCTACTACTACGTCCAACACGACCACGAAGTTGATACAATTGACTTAATCCAAAACGATCTGCATCTTCAACTATTAAAGTATTTACGTTTGAAATATCAATACCTGTTTCAATAATTGTCGTCGATATTAACATATCATATTTTCTATCTATAACGTCAGACATAATATTTTCAAGTTCTCTTTGACTCATTCTACCATGTGCATATGCTATGTTTATATCAGGCAATAATCGTTTTAGCTCTAGATATTTTTCATCAATAGTTTCTACTCTATTATAAACATAAAACACCTGCCCTCCACGATTAATCTCATTCATAACCGCTTCTTTTATAACCATTTTATTTTGGGCTGTTACAAAAGTTTGAATTGGTTGACGTTCTCTTGGAGGTGTCTCAATCACCGATAAATCTCTAATACCAATTAAACTCATATGTAATGTTCTAGGAATTGGCGTTGCACTAAGGGTAAGAACATCTACTGTATTTTTAAGGTGTTTAATTTTTTCTTTATGTTTAACTCCAAAACGTTGCTCTTCATCTATAATTAATAAACCTAAATCTTTGTATTTAAATTTGTCATTTAATAGTTTATGAGTTCCAACAATTATATCAATTTTACCTTCTTCAAGTTTTTTACAAATTTCAGTAATATCTTTTGCAGATTTAAATCTACTTACTACTTCTATATTTACTGGGAAATTCGCAAATCTACTTACAAAGTTATCATAGTGTTGTTCAGCAAGTAGCGTTGTCGGAACTAATACTGCAACTTGCTTATTATCAGTAACTGCTTTAAACGCAACCCTCATCGCTACCTCTGTTTTACCGAAACCAACATCACCACATAGGAGTCTATCCATCGGACGTTGTTTTTCCATATCCCTTTTAATTTCTTCAGTAGCTTTAACCTGATCATCCGTTGGTGTATATGCAAAATCAGCTTCAAATTCAGACTGCATACTTCCATCTAAGCTATACGCATAACCTGAACTTAATTCTCGTTTAATATATAACTTAATAAGATCTTCCGATATGTCCTCGATTTCTTTACGGACTCTACTTTTAGTCTTCTGCCAGTTTTTTGTACCAAGTTTATTTAATGCTGGTTTTCTATTATCGGTAGAAGCGGTATATTTTTGGATGTAGTTCATATTATTTATATCTACATATATTATATCACCACCATCATAGACAATCTTCAAGAAGTCTTTATATACTCCACCAACTTCAACATTCTCTATACCTTCGTATAGTCCTATCCCGTGACTAACATGAACGATATAATCACCAACATTTAGTTCTTGGTAATTTCTAATTTTTTCTGAGTTTGTGTATTTAAATTTTACGCGACGTTTTTTTCTTTCTTCTTCAGTAAAAAGTTCACGTGGGGTAAGTAAAAATATTTTATTCTTCCTATCCTCTAATCCTTTTAGATGATACTTGTTCACATCAATGAAGATTTTCCCTTCTTTAACACCATAATAAATATCATCATAGAAATAATTATCAAATAGTACCTTTTCTACATAATCTTTTTGTTTTTGAGTGTTTAACGAAATAATTACCTTATAATTATCCATTAATTTTTCACGTATTTCCTTAGCTAAATATTCTTCACTTGAGTAATAAGCCAAATCAATTATATCTAAATTATAGTTTTTTTCTATAATTTTATCATTAAGCTTTAAGGTAGATAAATAGAATTTTCTTACATCTAAGTTTTGAATTTTTTCAAAAGCTACATTATCTATTACATCTTGATATATATAATTTCTATTCATCTCTTGAAGACTTGTTAAAAAGTATTCTCGTAGTCCTTCTATTTTTTCTAAGATTTTATGATAATTGTCATAGAAAATTATAGTATCATCTGTTAAATAGTCGGCAATACTATATGTATTTTCATAAACTAAATTCGAAAAACTTTCTAAATCACTATAATCATCAGTTGCTTTATAAATTTCAATTTTTTCTTGAAGATAGGTACTAATCTCTTGGTAATTTTCTTCTTCTCTTAATTTTGTATCGTTTAACTTAGTAAGTATTCTCTCAACAACTACATCTTTTTCTTCAGATGTAAGGAAAAAATCACTTGTAGGATAAATAACAGTACTATCTATTTTTTCTAATGACCTTTGTGTAATTTCATCAAAAGTTCTCATACTATCAAGTTCATCATCAAAAAAATCTAACCTAATAGGCTTCTCACTTAGAGGGCTAAAAATATCAACTATACTCCCCCCTTTTTGAAAACTCTCCCACTACATCGACAGTTTCAACACGACGATACCCCATATTAACTAGTTTTTTCTGTAATTCATCAAAACTAATAACAGTTTCTTCATGAATCTCAAAGCTATTATTTTTAAAATCACTAGGATTTTTTACAGTTCTATAGATAGCTTCAATCGGTACAATTACAATACTTTGAATATTATGTACAAGATTTTCAAGAACTTTAATAGAGTTCTGCACTAAATCATTACTTTTAGAAGTGTGACGTTTTAATATATCAATTTCTGGATAAATATATGTTTCACCTTCAAAATCATTTAAAATAGCGAACAATTCTTCAGCTTCTGCTTTGCTTTGTGATAACACTACAATTGTCTTACCACTATTTTTATATTCGTTATATATTTCTAAAGCACGTGTTGTTAAATTTTGTCCATATACACCTATATTTTTATTCTTTTTATCAAATTGCAAATTAACAATTTCCAAAAGACTATCTTTTATCATATACGCTCCTTTCTACAACAAATAGCAGCAAAATGGGAGTGACTCAAAAATCACGATTTCAGAAAAATCGATTTTATTGAGACTCCACTTAGGTTATTAGTTATCCAACATACTTTTTTGAAGAATATTTAGATATCTATAGTCCACTTCGTCTATAAATTCACATATAAACTTTTTGAAACATAGTGCTTCTGGGACGGTACCTTTTGCTGCGATTATTTTTAATTATATTTATTCATTAAATCTACGAAACTCATTTTTGAGAAATCTTCAATACAGTTTACACTCTTAGAATAAATTTTTTCAATTTCACTCATTTCGTCTTTTGAGAATCTTCCTAAGACATAATCAACTACCTTCATCGGCGGTGTTGGTCTATCTATTCCAATTTTCAATCTATTGAATTTCTCTGTTCCTAAGTGGCTTATAATACTCTTAATACCATTATGGCCACCACTACTTCCCTTAGCTTTTAATTTAAAATTTGCAGTTTTTGTATCTAAATCGTCATAAATTATTAATATATCTTCAATATCGATTTCAAAATAATCGTAAAACTTGCCTACCGCTTCTCCTGAAAGGTTCATATAAGTTGTTGGCTTTACTAATAAATATTTAATCCCACCGTGATATGCTATAGCATATTCAGCGTTAAATTTTGTTTTATCAAAACTTACATTCCAAGATTTAGCTAGTTCATCAAGTACCATAAATCCGATATTATGTCTTGTATTTTCATATTGTTTACCTGGATTTCCTAATCCAACTATTAATTTCATAAATTATCCTCACTTTACTTTTTTCACTATCGAATATACGACTTAAAGAAGGCAACGGACACCGCTGCCTTCTTTAAAGATTAATTTAATTAATTATTATTCAAAAAGAACACTTACAGGTTCGTTATTGTGGATTTTGTAAATTGCTTTAGCAATTAAATCACCTACACATAACGGTACCATTTTATCTAATTTTTTCTCTTCTGGTATATCAATTGTGTTAGCATATACTAGTTCTTTAATTGGAGAATTTTCAATTCTATCTAATGCTTGTCCACTAAGTACAGCATGTGAGCAACTTGCATAAACTTCTTTTGCTCCTCTATCTTTAAGTGCTTGAGCTCCTAAAGTAATTGTTCCTGCTGTATCAATAATATCATCTATTAGGATACAAGTTTTCCCTTCAATGTTACCTACGATATTCATAACTTCAGCAACATTTGGTTTTGGTCTTCTCTTGTCGATAATTGCGATTGGTGTATTTAAAGCGTCTGCTAGTTTTCTAGCACGTGTTACACCACCGTGATCTGGTGATACGACAACAACCTCTTCCATATCTGGAAGTTTTTCTTTGAAATATTTCGCAATAATTGGTACACACATAAGGTGATCAACTGGAATATCAAAGAATCCTTGAATTTGAAGTGCATGAAGATCTAATGCAATTATACGATCTGCTCCTGCTACTTCTAATAAGTTAGCTACTAATTTTGCTGTGATTGGTTCACGACTTCTTGCTTTTCTGTCTTGACGTGCATATCCATAATAAGGGATTACAACGTTAATAGTGTCCACTGACGCACGTTTAAGTGCATCTATCATAATTAATAAAGTCATTAAATTGTCATTTACAGGACCACTAGTTGATTGTAGTACAAAAACTTCACTACCACGTACACTTTCCTCTATATTAATTGAAACCTCTCCGTCACTGAATTTTTTTACACTACATTTACTTAATTCTACTCCTAGTGACTTCGCTACTTGTTTTGCTAATGGAATGTTAGCATTTAATGAAAACAGCTTTAATGGTTTATCTACAAGCATATTAAACTTTTCTCCTTAAAATTTGGTTCGATAGTAATACAGATGTATTCCGTTAATTATTATAGCATAAATATTTGATAATTTCTACTGTTATCAAGTATAGACCAATTAAAATTCACTAAATTTTTTACTATTTACATATGTTCCTCTTTCTATAGAACTATACTATTATATATTTTATTCATATCCCCTTTCAATCTTTTAAATAATTCACAATCTGTACTAGTGATTTTAATTTTTTTACTTATTTTACATATAATGTTCGCATTTTTACATCATCAATTAAATTTTTTAATAATTTTGACTATTTTTTCCATTTTCTAGTTTATTTATTTTTGATACTATGCTATTATTATAAGACAAAGAATAACAACTAATTTATAAATATTTATTTTTAAAAACTAGAACTATTTTTTAGTTAACATAGTTTCTAATAAACATACATTTATTTATAAGTTTATATTTATAAAATTATAAATCTCAGTTATTCTAAAAAAATATAAAACAAGGAGCATCATTATGGATAAAATTTTTGAATTAATTGAAAAAGAACAACATAGACAAGATACTAATATTGAGCTTATTGCTAGTGAAAACTTTGTTTCTAAAGATATACTAAAAGCTACTGGGAGTATTTTAACAAACAAATATGCTGAAGGATACCCTGGAAAAAGGTATTATGATGGTTGCGAGGTAGTTGATGAAATCGAAACACTTGCAATTGAGCGACTTAAAGAACTTTACGATGCTAAATTCGTGAATGTTCAAGCACACTCAGGATCAAGTGCAAATATTGCTGTATATCTATCTCTACTTACACCAGGAGATACTGTTTTAGGAATGAGTATGGATGCTGGTGGACACTTGACTCATGGTAGTAAAGTAAACTTCTCTGGAAAATTATTTAATGCTGTTTCATATGGTGTAACTAAAGACACTCACTTAATAGATTATGATGAAGTACTACGTATCGCAAAAGAACATAAGCCTAAAATGATTATTGCTGGTTCAAGTGCATACTCTCGTATCATTGACTTTGCAAAATTTAGAGAAATCGCTGATGAGGTTGGTGCTTATTTATTAGTTGATATGGCTCACATCGCCGGTCTTGTTGCTGCTGGATTACATCCTAATCCAGTGCCTTATGCTGATGTAGTTACATCTACTACACACAAAACACTAAGAGGTCCACGTGGGGGAATTATTCTTACTAATAATGAGGAAATCGCAGTAAAAATAAATAAAATGATTTTCCCAGGTGCACAAGGTGGCCCATTAGAACACGTTGTTGCTGCAAAAGCAATTTGTTTTGCTGAAGCTCTTAAACCTGAATTCAAAGTATATCAACAACAAGTAGTTAAAAATATGAAGGCTATGGTTGAAGCATTTAAAGCTAACAATATTCCAGTAGTTTCAAATGGTAGTGATAACCACCTATGTCTAGTTGATACATATTCTACTTATAATGTAACTGGTCATGATGCAAGTGATTTATTAAGTAAAGCACACATTACATGTAATAAAAATGGTATTCCATTTGATACATTACCTCCGATGAAAACTAGTGGTTTACGTCTAGGTGCTGCAGCAATGACTACTAAAGGATACGTAGAAGAAGATTTTGTTGAAATTACAAATACTATTTGCGATTTACTAAAAAATGGAGAAAGCTATTTAGAAAGAGCTCAAGAAAGAGTAAATACATTAGTTTCTAAAGAAAGAAAAGAATTTAGATAATAATACAATATAATAAATTTTAAAACGACGAAGAAAACACTCTTCGTCGTTTTTTTACGAACTTTACCATTTAATAAAACTATTTATCGTTCGTTTATTTTAAATTAATTTTATAATATTATATTTTTTTGTTGACAACGTTCGTTTTCTATGATATATTTATAAAAATTCTTTAGGAGAAATTAAAATTATGAATAACAAAAAAATAATCAAAGCGTCTATTTTCCATAGTCCTAAATATGGAGAAATCGAGTTTTTAAAACAGGCGATAATATTTATTACAGATAATGGAATCATTTCTAAAATTGTTAGACAAGAAGATGAAAACTATCAACAAATTTTAAATCAGTACTCACATGAAAGTAACTTTTTTGATTTTGAAGATAAAATTCTTTTTCCTGGATTTATTGATTTACATATACATGCACCTCAATGGCCACAAGCTGGTCTCGCATTAGATGATGAATTAAGCTATTGGTTAAATAATTTCACGTTTCCTTTAGAATCTAAATATAAAGATATCAATTATGCTAGAGAAGTATATACCGATTTGGTCAAAACATTATTAGCGAATGGTACTACTTCTGCAATGTATTTTGGAACTATTCATAATGAATCTACTTTTGAATTAGCAAAAATCTGTGCTAATTTAGGTCAAAGAGGCTTCGTAGGAAAAGTCGTTATGGATGATATAAATATGAATCCTGACTTTTACCGTGATAATAGTACAAAAGAAGCAATTGAAAATACCGAGAAATTTATTGTTGATGTACAAGCACTTGCTAAAAATGTACCACAGGGGGTATATCCAGTAATCACTCCACGTTTTGTTCCTAGTTGCACTGATGATGCACTATTAGAATTAGGGAAATTAGCAAAAAAATATAATTGCTATATTCAAAGTCATTGTAGTGAAAGTGATTGGGAACACAATTTTGTTCTCGAACGATTTGGAAAAAGGGATAGTGTGGTTTTAGATCAATTCGGTCTATTAACTGACAAATCAATAATGGCTCACGGCAACTTTGTTAATTCTGATGACGTAAAGATCTTTAACAATAGAAAATCATCAGTTTGCCATTGTCCAATCTCTAATTCTTATTTCGCTAATGCAGTGTTACCTGTTAACAAACTAAAAAAAGAAGGCTTAAATATCTGCTTAGGTACTGATATTTCTGGAGGATTCTCCCCTAGTCTTTATGACAATATAAAGCATACAGTCATGGTTAGTAGAATGCTAAATGACGGAGTAGATAATAAGCTAAAAGCCGACAACCGTGGTACTCATGATTCGAAAGTTAGTGTATTTGAAGCATTTTATCTTGCTACTACAGGTGGTGGAGAAGCATTGAAATTACCACTTGGTCTTTTTAAAGAAGGTTACATTTGTGATTTTCAAGTCATTGATATCAATACACCTACCAATAAACTTCCAAATTATTTAGATAATGAAGAAGATAAACATCTTCTTCAAAAGATATTATATCTTTCTACTTCAGAAAATATTCGTGAAGTTTGGGTTCAGGGTAAACAAATTCTTAAAAAATAGTAAAATTAAATTTAACATAAGGAGAAAAAAGTTTTTATGTCAAAAAATAAAAATCATTTAACAATAGGAGTTGAAGAAAATATTCCATTTTCACAATCCCTAATTTTAGGTTTACAGCACGTTCTAGCTATGGATGTCTACGTGCCACCTTTTATTTTAGCAACAGCTATCGCATTATCACCTGGTGATGCTACTGGTTTAATTCAGTCTACTTTCTTAGGAGCTGGGATTGCCTCATTAATTCAAGTTTTATTCTACTTAAAATTACCTGTATGTCAAGGGCCATCATTCATTCCTCTAGGTGCTATTATTGGCATTTATATGGGAACTAAAAACCTTGGTACTGTTCTAGGAGCAAGTATTGTTGGTGCGATTTTAGTTATCTTACTTGGATATTCTGGTATTTATAAATATATAGTAAAAAATTACATACCTTCTATCGTTAGTGGAACAATAATTATGATTGTTGGTTTAACTTTACTTCCTTCTGCATTTGTAAGTAACATCTACATCGAAGGTAACGGTCTTACTATGAAACAAAATGTATTATTAGCATTTATTACAGCCGCTTCTTTAATTCTATTTTCTACATTAGGAAATTACGTTAATAAATTCAAAAGAATTTTCCAAATTTCTTCTGTAATTATCGCCTTAGCTATCGGAACTTTTTCTGCATATTTAATGGGTGGTTTTAATACTCAAGGAATTAAGGATGCTAGCTTCTTCTCAATGCCAAAACTATTATTTTTAAATTATAGTATACATTTTGAAATCTCTGCTATTATCACAATGATTATTATTTACATGGTGCTTCTAGCTGAAACTACAGGTACTTGGTATGCTGTAAGTTCAGTTATTAACAAACCTTTAAGCGATACTCAAGTTAACAAAGGTGTAATCGGAGAAGGAATCGGATGTTTAGCTGCTGCTTTAGTCGGAGCAACTCCTGTTACTGGTTACTCTACTAATGCTGGTATTATTTCTATAACTGGTGTAGCTAGTAGAAAAGTATTCGTTATGGCTTCATTCTGGTTTATTGGATTATCATTCTTAGGTAAACTTTCTGCAGTTATTAATTCAATCCCTTCTGCAGTTATTGGTGGTGTATTCTCTGTAGTTTGTATCATCATCCTACTAAACGGATTCAGAGTTGTTAAAAATCTTGACTTCTCTGAAAGAGAATTGTACATTATCGGAGTACCGCTAATGTTTACAATTGGATTTTTATTCATTCCAGCTGAATTAAAATCTAGTGCTCCACAATTACTACAATATCTAATAGGTTCTCCTATCGCTGTTGGTTCAATTGTAGCGATTATTATGAATAAACTTATTCCTTTAAAAAAATAATACTAAAATGGGGGGACTTAAAATCACTATTTTTAAGTCTCTCCATTTCTTATTAATTTTATATTCATCAAAAATATAGTATAATTATAACTGCTAATAAAATTAATGAAATGGAGAAAGATAGATGACTGAAAAGAAAATGAATGTTGAAAGTTTCAACCTAGATCACACTAAAGTTGTTGCACCTTATATTAGATTAGTTGGTGTTTATTCTGGAGATAATGGAGACAAAATTTATAAATATGATATTAGATTCTGTCAACCAAACAAGGAACATCTAGAAATGCCAAACCTTCACTCTTTAGAACATTTAATCGCTGAATTAATCAGAAATCACCTTGATAATGTACTAGACTTCGGACCAATGGGATGCCAAACTGGATTCTACTTATCAGTAATTAACAACAATAGCTATGAAGAAGTTGAAGAAGCTCTAGCAAAAACATTAGAAGATGTTCTTGTTGCTACTGAAGTACCAGCATGTAATGAAGTACAATGTGGTTGGGCTACATCTCACTCTTTAGAAGGTGCTCAAATGGAAGCTAAAAAATTCTTAGAAAAACGTTCAGAATGGAAAAACGTTTTTAGTAAATAATTTAAAATAAAAAATCAAACTGATATTTTTTACCAGTTTGATTTTTATTTTTTATCTGTTGTATTTTCTAATACCTAGAACTCCTATAATTAAACCTAACCCAGTTGCAATAGGAATTGTGTTTGAAGAATTTTCACCAGTTTTTGGAAGTATAGAACTTTGTTTGAAATTATTATTCGAAGATTCAAGTTTATAAACTTTAAAATTACTTCTAGAGTTTTCTCGGTTATTTCTTACAATATATTTTTCCTCAACAACCTGTGTTACTTCTTTTGGTTTAGAATTTAAGTATTTACTAAATGTAGTTATATTTTCTTGTTCATTTATTTTATTTGTAGTGCTCATCTCTTTCTTAGCATCTAATGAAATTTCTTTTGGTTTGGAATTTAAGTCTTTACTATTTATAGTTGTATTTTCTTGCTTATTTATTTTATTCGTAGCGCTTGTCTCTTTCTTAACATCTAATGAAATTTCTTTTGATTTATCCTTTTCATCACTTGGTGCAGTTTTACTAAAATCAACAATTGCGAATAAACTAAAATGGTTTATATTAAACTGGACTATTCCATTTTTAACTTCTGATGGAATTAATGTTAAACTTCCATTTTTTTCAACATGATAAATCTTTATCTCACTACTTTCATTTTCTAATAAAGCTATGCGAACTATTCTATCATTCTTAAGTTTGACTTCGTTATTATCTTTAGATAATTTTAAGTCTAATACCCTAATTTTATCTTTTTCTACAGATAATTCTTTACTAATCCTTTCTATTTGACTGCTATTTTCAATTTTTTTAACATTCAATGAAATATTATTGATATTAGATAACAACTCGACTTCCACACCAAGTTTTGAACTTTTTAGTAATTCAAGAGTGGCTTTAGGATTCTCCTCTCGTACTAGAGGCTCGCCTTTTTCTTCATGATATTCAGGTAACTCAGGTTGAACTAACGATTCACCTTTTTCACTTATCACTCGTTCTGAGTTCTCTTCTTGCACTAATGGCTCACCTTTCTCACTTATCACTAATTCTGGATTCTCTTCTTGTACCAGTGGTTCACCTTTTTCACTTATTACTAGCTCTGGATTCTCTTCTTGCACTAGTGGTTCGCCTTTTTCTTCATGATATTCAGGTAACTCAGGTTGAACTAACGATTCACCTTTTTCACTTATTACTAGCTCTGGGTTCTCCTCTTGTACTAATGGTTCGCCCTTCTCGCTTATTACTAGCTCTGGATTCTCCTCTTGTACTAATGGTTCGCCCTTTTCACTTATCACTAGCTCTGGATTCTCTTCTTGTACTAGTGGCTCGCCTTTTTCGCTTATTACTAGCTCTGGACTCTCTTCTTGTACTAGTGGCTCGCCTTTAGAATCTGTATAAACTCTAATAGGTACATTAACTATATCATTTGAACCATCAGAATATGTTACTCTTACCCTTGCATTGACATCTCCCAATTCTCCAAAATCTGTAGAATTTAGTATTTCATAATTTATATTTTGTGGAAGATTTTCTTTAACAATTTTATTAAATACATCATTTGTATTCAAACTACTTCCTTGATGTAATAATAATTTTTCATCATTTAAAAGCTTAGGTTCATATTTTCCTGCTTCTGTTAATTCTAAGGCAGTACGTGAATTTATAACACTCATTCCCAGTCCTGCTAGTTCTTTAGTAATATTATTAATAGTTAGCTGTGGGGAAAGTACATTCGAAATAGTAGCTTCCGCTTCTTTTAATTTTTCTGTTAAACTTAATTTTGCTAAATTATACTTTTCAGCTGTTATTTTAGTCTTATCAGATAAATCTACAACTGTTTCAACTAATTTTTGAGCAGCATTAACTACAGATATCAATTCTTTCTTATCCGCCTCGTTTACTGATATAGGAACATTAATATCATTACTACTATTATCGTCTAAATACTCAATTCTTACTGTAGCACGCTTCATACCCAAAGATGTCAATTCATCTTTATAGACTAATGATAACTTAGTATTAACTGGTAATAAATTTCTATTAACTTTATTAATTATGTCCTTATCTTTAAGTCTATCTCCTATCATAATAGATACAGGTCTATCATCAACTAAAGTTGGTAAAAATGTCTTACTCAATGTTCCCTTTTCTGGATCAATTACGCTTAGCTTGTTAATATTTTCATCTCTATACCCTACACCATCCATTCCTTGACGTTTTCCAAAATTAAAATCAGGATTTGTATTAACTCTGTTTTCAAAATATGATGTTGATGAATGAGCTCCTGCACTTTTACCTATACTAATTTTACTATCAGGCTGAAGATTCCCAGGGATTATATTATCATTATCAGTATAATAATTTTTTATCTTCCCACTCTTTGCAAGTAACTCAGTAATCTTTACATCATCCTTAGAAACTCCCCATAACCAACCACTCTTAACTTTTGGAGCGTTAAACGTATAAGTTTGTTTATACTTACCAAATTTTTCCTTTTCAGCCGTTGCTGTAGCTCTTAATGATAAATATCCACCTAGTGAATGTCCAGTGATATATAAATTAGTAATTGTACTATCATTTTTTATTTTTTTCATTAATTGAATAGCAGCTTCACTTTGGTTTGACTCATTTCCAAAGAATAATGCTAAATCTGCTTTCAAATCCCCTGCTTGTTTAACGTTTGTCCCTGCAAAAGCAAGAACTTGGATCTTATCTCCTTTTAAAAATGGAAAGTTATTAGTTGTTTCGAAAAGTACTGCGTCAAGACCATTATCTTGATGATATGTCTCTTTTACTTTCCAATATGGTCCAAGTTCATTAAAAGTCATCTTTTGGATATTATTTGAAAGTTTTTCTATTGGAGCTTGTTTATTAAGTATATCGTCTATTTTTTTATCATTTTCGTAAACTAAATTGATAAACATGGCCATATCCCTAGCAGATACATTCCATACTAGTTTATCTTTATCTACTTTATCGTTTAATCCATCTCCATCAGTATCAGCAAGTCTTGGATGAATATCATATCCAAGATATGTACGACCATCTTTTTTATAAATATATAATTCATCCTTATTTGCTATACCATCCCCATCATCATCACCATCTGGATCTAGTATTGCCTTTTTATAGATCAAACTATCATATTTACCACCTTCTAACCCAATATAACCTTTTGCTATGTCTTCAGCATATTTGCTAGTCAGTCTAGAAATTATTTTTGTTCCTTTTTCTACAGGTTCTACAGTATTTTCTACTTCTTCAGTTGTAACTTTATTTTCTTCTACATTTTTATTAATTATCTTAGTTAATAAATCAGCAATATTACTACTATCATCTACTCGTTTGTCAATAACATTTAAATTACTATTTTGAGAATCTGAGCTTATTTCAACCTTTTTTTTATCTGTTTTCCCTATAAATTCAGTAGTTAAAGTTGAATCCGTAGCTATATTTTTATCTTCTGTATTTTTTTCACTTACTAAAGTTGTCGTACTATCATTAGAAATATTTTTAATCTCTTTAGCACTTTTATTTTCAATATTATCAGCTGTAGAAGTTGACTCTACATTTTTAGGAGTTTCCTGCACTATTGAATTATTATTATTATTATTATTTACACTACTTTCCTCATGTGCACTTGCTGTTCCACCTAAAAATACTAATGTACCAATAGCTACTGATGCTATACCAAAACTAAGTTTCTTTATTCCATATTTTACTATTTTTTTATCAATATTATTTTTAAACATATTCCCTCCAAGATACCATCTTAAATATATGTATTTAGAATTTAATTAACATTATTTTTAGTTAACTATATATCCTACATTGTTTAAGTATACACGAAAACATCAAATATAGCAAACTTAAATATTTATTTATTTTTATATTTATAGGTTTCGATAATGAAAGATATTTCTTACGTATCTAATTTATTTATTACACTATTTATTTAATTAGTAACTTTTACTTCTAATATCACCTTATTATAATGAAATCCGAAATTCCATAAATTATAATATTTCAAAATTATTAATATACTATGTACTTAACTTAACCCCTACTATTTAATAAAATTTTTTCAAAAAATAAGCGGATTATTAATATAATCCGCTTAAATATTTATTATTTTGCAACCAAGCTACGAATAGCATTACGATCTATTTCGATTTCTACTTTTGGTGCAATTCTTACTTTTACTGTTACTGTCCCTACTTCAACGATATCCCCGTAAATTCCAGCGAAAGTTACGATTCTATCTCCTTCTTTTAATGAATCTTGTAGAAGTTTCAATTCTTTATTTCTTTTAGATTGTGGTCTAATAATCATGAAGTACATGAATCCAAAAAGAAATACTATCATAATAATATTAATATATGAACCTTGCATGTTTTACCTCCGTTTATTTATAATATATGTTTATTCTACTATATACTTAGTAAAAAATAAACCTTTTCTATTCTTTTTTTATTAAATTGCTAGAAATTCTTAGGATTTTCTTGGTTTAATCCATATTTTTCAAAGAATTCTTCTTTGAAATCTAGTAATCTATCTTCTCTAATAGCTTGTCTAATATCTTTCATCATATTAATTAAGAAATGGATATTGTGTGTTGTTGCTAATCTCGCTCCAAAAATTTCATCAGCTTTAAATAAATGACGAAGATATGCTTTTGTATAATTTTTACAGCAGTAGCATGAACATTCTGGATCAAGTGGTGTAAAGTCCTCTGCATACTTAGCATTTTTCACTACAACACGTCCAGCAGATGTCATACATGTTCCATTACGTGCAATACGCGTAGGTAGCACACAGTCAAACATATCTACTCCTCTTAGTACTCCTTCAAATAGAGCATCAGGAGATCCTACTCCCATTAAATATCTAGCCTTATTAGCTGGTAATAAAGGTGTAACATGTTCTAAAACTCTATACATTTCATGTTTTGGTTCACCTACCGATAAACCTCCAATGGCATATCCTGGAAAATCCATACTTACTAGATCCTTAGCACTTTGTTCACGAAGATCATTGAACCCTGCACCTTGAACTATACCAAAAATACTTTGAGTTTTTGGATTTTTATGTGCTGCTAAACATCTTTCTGCCCAACGACTAGTTCTTTCCACTGATTGACGGATATATTTATAGTCGTGATTATAATCAGGACATTCATCGAAAGCCATCATTATGTCTGAACCTAAAGCATTTTGAATATGCATTGCTTTTTCAGGTGATAAGAATAATTTTTCTCCTGACAGGTGGTTTTTAAAATGAACTCCTTCTTCCTCGATTTTTCTCATTTCACTAAGAGAAAATACTTGGAATCCTCCTGAATCTGTTAGGATACTTCCATCCCAATTCATAAATTTGTGAAGTCCACCTGCTTTTTCAACAATTTCTTCACCAGGACGTAACCAAAGGTGATATGTATTTGATAAAATAATATCAGCCCCCATACCTTTTACTTCTTCTGGTGACATTGCTTTTACTGTAGCTTGTGTCCCAACCGGCATAAATACTGGTGTTTCGAAGCTACCGTGTGGTGTATGAACAATACCTAATCTTGCCCCAGACTGTTTACATGTTTTTATATGTTCATACCAAACTGCATTTTCTTTTACATCTCTCATATAAAAATTTCCTTTCAATAATTATATTATTATCATAGCATCCCCAAAACTGAAGAAACGATATTTATTTTCAACTGCTATATTATATAATTCAATAACTTTTTCTCTATCATAAAATGCACTTACAAGCATTATTAATGATGATTTCGGTAAATGGAAGTTAGTAATTAATCCATCAACACATTTAAATTCAAATCCCGGATAGATAAAAATATTTGTCCAACCTGAGGCTGCAACAATTTTTCCATTATTGTCTCGAGCAATTGTTTCTAATGTTCTTGTTGTAGTAGTACCTACAGAAAATACTCTTCCCTCATTTTCTTTTGTTTTATTAATAAGTTCCGCTGTTTTTTCATCTAGTGTATAATATTCTGAGTGCATATCATGATCTTCAATATTTTCTACAGCAACAGGTCTAAATGTACCTAGTCCAACATGAAGAGTTAAATATGCTATATTCACACCTTTTTCTTTTATTCTATCTAATAGTTCATTTGTAAAGTGAAGACCGGCAGTTGGAGCAGCCGAACTTCCCACTTCTTTAGAATAAACTGTTTGATATCTTTCTTTATCAGTTAATCGTTCTTTAATATATGGTGGTAAAGGCATTGTACCAAGTTCATTTAATCTTTCCTGGAATATTCCTTCATATACAAATTCAAAATGTCTAAATCCATCATCAAGAACTTTAGTACACACAGCTTCCATAATACCATCACCAAATGATACAATACTTCCCTCTTTTATTCTTTTTGCTGGTTTTACTAGACATTCCCAATCATTATGTCCTAGATTTTTTAATAATAATACTTCTATTGCAGCTCCAGTGTCCTTTTTAGCACCATATAAACGAGCTGGCATAACCCTAGTATTATTTAATACCAAAGTATCTCCAGGATTAAAATAATCTTTAATATCTGAAAAAACTTTATGTTCATGTGTATTGTTTTTTCTATCTACACATAGTAATTTACTAGTATCTCTTTTTAAAAGAGGAGTTTGTGCAATAAGTTCCTCTGGTAAATAAAAATCAAATTGTTCTAATTTCATCTATAATCTCCTTTAAAAGTTACCTTTACTATTATAGCTTGATTAGCTTAAGTTAGCAAGTATCATCATAATAAATTGTAATTTTTTCAATTTCTAGCAATACTAAAATTTAATAAATAAAAATTCGAATCAATACTATAAAATAATATCAATTCGAATTTCCATTTTATTTTTTGTTACTTCTTAAATATTTAACATGAGCCAAGATATTAGTAGCTATTCCTAATCCTATACTTAATACAAGAATTGAACTACCACCATTACTTATAAATGGTAATGGGACTCCAGTCATCGGGATAGAGGCCGTAACTCCACCAATATTAACTACTCCCTGTACTACTAGTAGACTTGCGAATCCTAATGAGTACATCGCTGAAAAAGTATTTCTTGATTTTGTACCAGAAAATATTACTTTACCAATGATTATTAATAATAAAGTTACTACGAATAAAACACCTATAAAACCTAACTCCTCAGCTATAATAGCAAGTATAAAGTCTGTATGTGCTTCTGGTAAATAACCTAGTTTTTGAATAGAATTTCCTAATCCTCTACCAAATAATCCTCCATTACCAAATGCAACATATGAATTTATTACCTGATCGGCTGCAGCTGTCAAATCCTCAGAAAATGGATTTAAAAATACTTTTAGACGATTTGTTCTATATGAAGTTCCACTACTGAATAATGCACTTTTCAACATAAACAACATTAATACTACCACACCTGCTACTATCGCTAGTGATAATATTTTTTTTATATTTTGCGAATGCATATTAGAGCATAAAGTCATAATACCCATAACCGACAACGTGATAAGTATCATTCCAGTATCATTTTGTAGTGCTATTATAGTAACCAATCCTAAAGGTATACCGAACATTTTCAGTAATTCTGAACTCGTACAAATTTGTCTTAATTTTACTTTTCTAGTTTCTAATATATATGCCATATACATAATGATAAATAACTGTGCTAAAGTTGATGGCTGAAAACTGAACGCACCTATTCTTATCCAAGATCTAGCACCATTGATTGATGGCATAAACAAAGGTAAAAATAGTAGAAACGCTATTACTAGATATCCATTCATTAAAAAGCTTTTATTTTTAAAAACTTCAAAAGGTATTGCAACTGAGAATACTAAAAACGCTATATAAGCGAGTACTACCCACATTGCCTGCCTTTGCAAGAAGTATGTTTCACTTACTGGAATACCTGATGTGAAAGTCCCATACTTATTACCAATCATACTAGCACTATAAACCATCATACAACTTAAGACTAACAATACAAGAAGTGTTAATGCCACTACCCAATCTAATCTCACATGTCTACGTTCATGCTTAATTGATCTATGTATTCTTCTTACAAAATTCATATTAGTTTGCTTTACTTTCTTCTGCTAAATTAGAGTACATTTCGCTAGCTTTATTTTCTAAATCAGCTAGAATTATGCGCCCAGCTTCTTGTGAAATGCAACCTATTTCTACTGCTAAGTTTATTTCTTTAGTAAGACCATAGATTTGAGTATCAATAACATCTTGATAAAGCGGACATTTTCTCTGACCTTTTACCGATACACAAGCATTAATCATTTCTTCAATCTTCACAACATCTTCTTCTATTCTTCTACGAACCTTAATAAATATTAGGTTATTTTCCATTTCTTATCACCTATCCTTTTGATAATTCATAATTAACTTCATGTCTAATTATAGCAATTGCTCTTATAAAATCTTCTTTTGAAATTAATTCTAAACGTCTTAATTCTCTCACTTCATATTCTACCATACTTAATGTATGTTTTCTATCCTTCATATATATAATTATACCAAATGATTTCAAAAATTGTTGCAAATCATAAAAATTTTTCATTAATATCACCTTAAAAATTACTCAATTCATCAACTAGATTTTTATTAGCTTCTCTTCCGTCTAATTCATAAGCTCTTTCTGCATACTCTTTTGCTTTCGAATAATTACCTTCTTGGCGTTCAATTATTGCTAAATTATAATAAAGCGGTGCAAAAGAATCATCAAAATTTATTCCCTCAAGAAAAACTTTCTTAGCATCTTGTTTTGTAGCTGTAGTCATCTTAACCATACCTAACTCATAATAAGTTAAAGCGGATTTATTTTTAGAGTTTAATTCTTTTTCTAAATTGAATATATCTTCATCATTGTATGTTTTTAATAACCTACTATCAACTCTCGAAACTCTAAATCGATTAATTGTACCTTTCGTATTAACACCTGCGATTAACAATGTTTCACCAAGGAGACAAAAGACTACCATACAAATTAGT
Source organism: Gemella taiwanensis (assembly GCF_054054385.1). Classification (NCBI taxonomy): domain Bacteria; kingdom Bacillati; phylum Bacillota; class Bacilli; order Caryophanales; family Gemellaceae; genus Gemella; species Gemella taiwanensis. The sequence continues at coordinate 258,818 of NZ_JBSMTL010000001.1, read as the reverse complement.
GCTATATAAACTCTTTTCTTAACTAAAAATAGTTCTATAAATACTCCTAATACAAAAGAAAAAATATATAAAACTATAGAAGTATCAAATAATATTGAAACCAAGGCCAGATAAACAATTGATATTGCACTAGAATACATGAATTTCAAATTATCATTCTTTTTACTAAGCTGTCCCATAAAAATAGAACCTAAAAGCGCAATATTTGAAACCAAGGCAATATCTAGCATCCCTGAATATCCAAATATCAACAGGAAATTGAACACTAAGGAAACTATTAATAATATTCCAAGGCTTTTCAATATATTAAGAGACTTATTAAATAGAATTGAACTAACCCCGATTGTTGCCAATATTACCAACAATTTCATAGAGTTATCTACTGTAAAAACACTAGTAAATACTCTATAAAATTGACCGCTTATAATTTTCTGATAGCTATACTCGATATATTGATATGCAGAACTATTTCTATTCGATAAATAAATTATAAAATAATTTATTAAGAATAAAATTAAATAAAGACCTGATAATATATTATATTTTACATTAAATACATTTCTATCTAATGTTTGCCTTTTATATAATTCAACCACCCTATTTTTATATCTTAAAGTGTCAGGCGTTCCTTCTATAAAACTCTTATCTTTTTCTTTTAAAAACAGCTTACTATTTTTCTCATTATATAAAATACGTTCGATAATTATGCTATTTGATATTCTATACTTTTTGTAATCTTCTATAATATCATCAAATTCAGGAGAAACATAAAGGATTTTCATTTTTAAACTATTCAGTTTAAACATTTTTTTCAGTCTAACTTCATTTCTAATAACATTAGAAACAATGCTGTCGATTTCTGTTGATTTAAAACTATCTCCGTATATAAATCTTATTAATTCATTATCTTCATTAATAAGCCATACATCTTTTTTTTCTGGACGATAATATAATATACTGTAATTATATTTCGTTATATACAGGTATATAATCTTCCAAAATTTTTTATCATTCATAAATTCGTTACTAATAGTAAAACTTAAATAGACCTAGGTCTATTTAAGTTTTACTTTTGCTACTTCTTGTGAGAAATCAACAGTTTCATTTAATTTTAATACTTCGATATTTGCTACTGCATCCATGTTTGTAATTACACAAGGAGTAATAATATCCTTAGCTTTTTCTTTAACTAACTCTAAGTCATAAGTTAATAAAGTTTGACCTACTTCAACTCTATCTCCTGCAGATACTGCTACATCGAAACCTTCACCTTTCATAGCAACTGTTTCTAATCCAACGTGAATAAGAATTTCTACATCTCCTGATTTAATTCCAAAAGCATGTTTTGTTGGGAATACTTGGATAATTTCTCCAGCTACTGGTGAAATAAGTTTCCCTTCTTCAGGAATAATAGCAAATCCATCTCCCATCATTTTTTGAGCAAATACTGGGTCCGGTACTTCTGTAATATCTACTACTTTACCTTTCATATATGAGCTTAAAACAACCTCATTTACTTGCTCTTCTTTTTTTCCGAATAATTTAGATAAAAATCCCATCTTAATCCTCCATATATATTTACCTTCTTAATATATATATTATATACTTTTATTACAATTTTTTCAATTAATTTTCGGAAATAATTTCAAATTTAATACTAAAATATTTCTATTTAATTATTGATTTTAAAATAATACAAAAAAGAGAGATTTTCCAAATATGATTTCGTAAATCCAATTTATGAAAAATCTCACTTAAATATTTATTAAAACTTCAAATTTTAAAAAATTTTATAACTTTATAGTATTTTTAAGTTTATAAATTGAACTATATCAACATTGCTATTCTGCTTCTGATTGTTCTTCAGTTTTATCAGAGTTTTCTTGATAAAATAGTCCATAAATATATTGTTCAGGATCAAATACTTCTAAATCATCGATATTTTCCCCTAAACCTACAAGTTTAACTGGAATACCTAGTTCTTTCTTAATGGCGATGACTATACCACCTTTAGCTGTTCCATCAAGTTTAGTAAGAATAACACCTGTTACATCACTTACTTCTTTAAATGTTTTCGCTTGTAGTATACCGTTTTGACCTGTTGTCGCATCTATTGTTAAAAGTACTTCATGTGGCCCTTCTGGAACTTCTTTTTTAATTACACGGACAATTTTTTCAAGCTCTTTCATAAGATGATCTTTGTTTTGCAATCGACCCGCAGTATCACAAAGTAATACATCATAACCTTTTGCTTTAGCAGATTGAATAGCATCAAAGATAATCGCTGCTGAATCAGCTCCCTCATGTGATTTTACAATGTCTGCACCACTACGTTTTGCCCAAACATCAAGTTGATCAATAGCTCCTGCTCTAAATGTATCTCCAGCAGCTATAAGTACTTTTTTTCCTTCTTTCTTAAGGTTATGAGCTAATTTACCGATAGATGTAGTTTTCCCTACTCCATTAACCCCTACGAATAAGAACACTGAAAGTTCTTTTTCTGGTGCATAGTTTAATTCAGATTTTACTGTTCCTTCCATGTAAACATCTACCAACTTCTCAATGATCATACTTTGAAGCTCACTTGGTTCTTTTAGATTTTGTCTTTGTGACTCAACTTTTAGATAATCAACTAATTCTAATACAGTGTTATAACTAACATCTGATTGAATAAGTAATTCCTCTAATTCTTCAAAAAATTCTTCGTTAATTTCTCTATATGAACTAATTAAGTTATTAAGTGCATTAGAGAAATTATCACGTGATTTTTTTAGTCCTTTTTTAAATTTTTCAGTTACAAACTGACTCTCGACGAACTCTTCATATTCATCAAGCGAAATCAGTTCTTCATTTAATTCTTCCTTAGCAGAAAATTTTTCTTTTAATTTTTCAAAAAAGCTTGCCATTTGATACTCCTTATATTTCTTTTTTATTTTTAATTATTTCCATTTTCTTTTTTAGATAATTAATTTTGGTTTTTATGTAACTATCTTCTGTTTCATCATTCATTTTATCATTTATATAATTAAGAAAACCACTGTAAATCTCATTATTTATTCAATGAAAAACTAAAAATTTATTATTTGCAGTTCTTATCTTCTTTTATGTTTGTATTATACCATTTTGTATTATATAAATCAACACACCGTATTATATAGAACTTATTACTTCTATGTTTGTCTATAATTTACTATTTATAATAAATATCAAACTAAATTTTACTTTCTAAATTGAATTTCAAAATATATTTGATATAATATAAGAAAGGAGTTGATTATAGTGAGTAATAATCAAAAAGAAATTTTTTCAAAAAACTTAAAAAGATTAGTTTCTAATAGTAATTTATCTCAACGTGAAATTGCTATTAGCATTAACATATCTCCTCAAACTTTTAATACTTGGATAAACGGTATAGCAATACCTCGAATGACAAGTATTCAATTATTAGCCGACTACTTTAATGTAGAAAAGTCTGATCTAATTGAAGATGAAAATAGTTTAAAAACAGAACATCATGATATTTCATTAATAATAAACCAGTTAACTAATATTCTGAGAAGTACACAAAAGGTAATGTACAATGGTGTACCTATGGATGAATTAACTAAAGAATTGGTTTATTCTTCAATAGAACAAGCAGCCCGTATTGCAGATGTTAATAACAAAAAATCAAAGATTAATAAAATGTAATATTTATAAACAAATATTAACTTAATAAATTTAATTAAATAGAATATTATTCTAGTAAGATAGAAAATTGAAAGGAATTATTATATTATGGAAAAATTTACAGAACAACTCAAAGCACTTTCTGAGAGAACATTAAATTTAAAGGACACTCTGAATACTGAAGAAGCTACTAAGACAGCGTTGGTTATGCCATTTTTTCAATTATTAGGGTACGACGTCTTTAATCCACTAGAGTTTTCTCCAGAGTTCACTGCAGATGTTGGAATTAAAAAAGGTGAGAAAGTAGACTACGCAATTTTAGAAGAAAATGAACCCGTTATATTAATTGAATGCAAATCAGTTAACGAAAAACTAGATAATCATGATTCTCAATTATTCAGATATTTCGGAACTACAACATCTAAGTTTGGAATACTAACTAATGGAGTTGAATATAGATTCTATACTGATTTAGATGAACAAAATAAAATGGATAGTTCCCCATTTCTTAGATTCAATCTGTGTGAATTAAAAGATAATCATATTGTTGAAATTTTTAAGTTTACAAAAGAAAATTTTGAAGTTTCAAAAATTTCTAAAACGGCTTATGAACTGAAATATGTAAATTCTTTAAAAGAATATTTAAATCAACAATGGACTGAACCATCAGAAGATTTTATAAAATATTTATTAAATGAAATTTATGATGGAGTAAAGACCAAGCAAGTAGTGGAAAAATTCACACCAATTATTAAAAAAACTTTCCGTATATTTATAACTGATCAAGTTAATAGTAAGTTAAGCGCTGCACTTAATACGTCTGTTAATACTAAACACGATGAACCTGAAGAAGATTTGGAGAATACAACTACGGAAGCTGCAATTATTACAACTCCCGAAGAATTAGAATCATACGCAATAACTAAAGTTTTATTAAATGATATCGTTGATTCTAATAGAATTTTTTATCGAGATAATCAATCTTATTTCAATATATTATTGGACGATAATATTAGAAAATGGATAATTCGAGTTTACATGAACAGAACTAAAAAATATGTTTTATTAAACAATGGGAATAGAACCAAAATCGAAATTTCTACACCTATGGATATAACGAAATTAAAGAATGAATTAGAGAATGTACTAAAACAATTCTTATAATATAGAAACTCGGAAGTATATAATCTATAATTATCATATAAATCAAAATATTAATATAACTAAAAAGAACTAACTTTAAATTAAAAGCTAGTTCTTTCTTTTTTTATAAGTTTGCCTTTTTTTTTGCCCTTTTTTATTAGATACCCTCTATGAACCTTGATAAATCTACAACGGTTTACTTGTGCTTCATGTATGGGAATAACAGTACGTCACGGATTGAAGCTGAGTTAGTTAATAACATAACTAATCTATCAATTCCGATTCCTAATCCACCTGTTGGCGGCATACCGTATTCTAATGCTTCTACGAAGTCTTCATCCATTTCATAAACTTCTTCGTTACCAGCATCTTTTTCATCCATTTGAGCTAAGAATCTTTCTTTTTGATCGATTGGATCGTTTAACTCACTAAATGCATTAGCATGTTCACGTCTAACGATGAATAATTCGAAACGATCAGTAAATCTTGTGTCTTCTGCATTAGTTTTTGCTAATGGAGATACTTCTACTGGGTGACCGTAAACAAATGTTGGTTGAACTAATGTTTCTTCTACAAATGTTTCGAAGAATTCATTAATAATGTGTCCAACTTTCATATCTTTTCTAACTGGAACATTGTGTTCTTTAGCTAATGCGTGAGCCTCTGCATCAGTCATTTCTGGCCAAAAATCAACTCCAGTTACTTCTTTAATAGCATCTACCATGTGTACACGACGCCATTTTGGAGTTAAATCAATTTCATCTTCACCATACATAATTTTTGTGGTACCGTGAATTTCATTACAGATGTAAGCAATCATAGATTCTGTTAAATCCATAATATCATTGTAATCTGCATAAGCTTCATATAATTCAATCATTGTGAATTCTGGGTTATGTCTTGTTGATACACCTTCATTACGGAATGCACGACCAATTTCATATACTTTTTCTAATCCACCGACGATTAAACGTTTTAAAGGTAATTCAAGTGCAATACGCATGAATAATTGCATATCTAGTGCATTGTGGTGAGTTACGAATGGACGAGCAGCAGCTCCACCAGCAACTGAGTGCATCATAGGAGTTTCTACTTCTAAGTATCCACGTTCATTTAAGTAGCTACGCATAATTTGAATAATTTTAGAACGTAATATAAATGTTTCTTTACTGTCTTCATTCATAATTAAGTCTACGTATCTTCTTCTGTAACGCTCTTCAACATCTTTAAGTCCGTGGAATTTGTCTGGTAGTGGACGTAGTGCTTTTGTTAAAATTTCAAATTTATCAGCTTTAACAGATAATTCACCTACGTTAGTTTTGAATAGTACCCCAGTTACACCTACAATATCCCCAAGGTCAAGAGTTTTGAAGTATTCATATGAATCTCCTACTCTATCTTGACGAACGTAAATTTGAACTTGACCACCTAAATCTTGAACGTGAGCAAATCCAGCTTTACCTTTACCACGTTTAGTCATAATACGTCCTGCAATTGTTACAGAAATATTTTTTTCTTCTAATTCTTCTTTACTAAATTTATCATATTCTGCTACGATTTGATCTGAAAGATGTGTTCTTTCAAATTTAGTTCCAAATGGATCTAAACCACTTTCTCTCATAGCTTCCATTTTTTCACGACGAACAAGCATTTGATCATTTAAATCTTGTACATCTACTTTAATTTCTTCTGTCATGTTAAATTCCTTTCTAGTATAATCTAGTAATTTTATTCAGATACTCCTTATTATAACACATTTTCATCCGTTTTGTTAAATCTTTAGGAAGAATTTTTCTAAATTTTTTAACATTTAATCTTTGTACTATTAATTGAAATATTCTAATTTCAATCTTTTATTTAACATAATCTCATAAATAAATATATTGTGAAATTTTCTAACATAATTTGTTAAATTTTTCTTCTGAAACTATTGTTTAGATATAAAAAATAAGATATAATAAGTACGCCTAGAAATTAATAAGAAAAACAACCATAAAAATTTTAAAAAATAAATATTATTAAAAAATATTCCATATTATATAAAGGGGGGATTCTTTTGGAAAATTTAAGAAAAGAAATTGGATTTTTTGGAGCTTTTTCTACAGTAGTTGGAGTAGTAATTGGTTCAGGGGTATTTTTTAAAGCGGCAGTTATATATAAAACTACAGGAAACGTCAGCCTTGGTCTACTAGCTTGGATTCTTGCTGGAATTATAAGTATTTGTGCGGGATTAACTACTGCTGAGCTTGCTGCCGCTATACCGGAAACCGGGGGTATGATAGTTTGGGTTGAAAAGGCTTATGGAAAAACAATATCATACTTACTTGGTTGGGCTCAGGCTGTAATATATTATCCTGCTAGTATAGCTGCAGCCGCCGCTATTTTTTCAACACAATTTCTAAATCTTTTTGGTGTTGACAAGAAATATTCAATACTTGTAGGAGCATGTGCCGCTACTACGGTAACAGGTTTAAACTTACTTGGTAGTAAGGCGAGTGGTCATATTCAAACTATTGCTACTGTTTGTAAACTTATACCAATTGTAGCAATTATTGTTTTCGGATTATTACAACCTAATCCTACGTCAATTGAACTTTTTCCTAGTAGTTCATCATCAACTAGTTCTACACCTCTAGCTGCTCTTGGTGCTGCAATGTTAGCCGCCATGTATGGTTATGACGGATGGAGTAATGTTGGAACTATTGCTGGTGAAATGAAAAATCCGAAAAAAGATTTACCACGCGCAATTTTATATGGTTTACTAGTAATAACAACAATTTATCTACTAATAAATGTAGCGTATCTACTTACTATGCCTATGGAACAAATAGCAGGTAACGGTAATGTTCCTAATGATGTAGCTACTAAGTTATTTGGACCAAATGGTGGTAAAATAATAACCATTGGTATTATGATTAGTGTTTACGGAACTATGAATGGTTTTACTATGACAGCTATTCGCGTTCCTTATGCAATGGCAATGAAAGATCAGATTCCATTTAAAAACTTCTGGATCAAACTGAATAGATTCTCAATTCCATATTTCTCAGCTTTAGTAACTTTAGTTTTAACTATTGCGATGATGTTTACAGGAGAATTTGATACTCTTACAGATTTTCTTTTATTTACAATTTGGATTTTCTTCATAGCGACATTTTTCGCTGTATTTGTCCTTAGAAAAAGAGAACCTGATATGCCACGCCCATATAAAGTTCCATTTTACCCTATAGTCCCTTGGATTTCTATCATAGGTGGAGCTTACATAGTACTCGCTGCTATTATTACTCAATTTACATTAGCTATAAGTGGTGTTATTATTACATTACTTGGTTTAGTATTTTACACAGAAACTCATAAAAAATTCAAAAAATAACTATTTAATTAAATTATATAAATTCAAATACTCAACTAAAAAATGGATCTTAAAATTCTTTCTTTAATAATGAATGACTTTTAAGGTCCATTCATTTTATTGATATTCAATTTTTTTTTTGATAAAATATGATTATAACTTCTTTCATTTTGTAAAGAGGATTGAAGTTATCCCCCTAGCATTTTGCTATGGATAACTTCAATATTTTTTGTAAAATCATGTGAGGTAAAATGTAAATAAGGAGGAAGTTTTTGTGTTAAAATTTATTTTAAAAAAAGAAACTATACTTACAACTTTATACACAATTTCATTGTCTTTATTAATAAGTAAATTCTCAATAGACTATTTATATATGGATAAGTCAATATATGGATTCATTCATTTTATACTACTTTTTACAATTTTCTTTAATAGTTGGTTAATAGAAGTAGTTCATTTAAATAGATATGGTAAAGATAGTTTTCTAAATTATTTCTTTTTAATTTTTCAAACACTTGTTGTCTTAAATTTATTAATAAGAAATACATTTGATATTAAATTCATTCTTGCAACATTAGTGCTCCTATCAGTTATATTAAGTGTTCAACATATTACAGAGTACATTCTCATAGATAATAAACAATTAATGATAAAAAAATTAACGGAACCGTTTAGTTATATTCACACTGGTCGAACATTAGCTCTCTTTTTAGGTTTTTTATTTATTGATTATTGTTATTGGTTTATATTTTTTGCTTTTATGATAAGTCAACTATTCCCAAGTTTCATATCTAGAAGTATTCATGTGAAAGATATTAATTTTAATCATTTAACTAATCATTTATTTATTATGACAAATTTTATTACTCTTTCTCTGATATTAAGTGATTTAAATCTTAATATCCCTGTGGATAGATATTGGTTAATTAGTATTATTTTTATTATTTTACTAAGTATCTATAATAGAATTTTCAAAACTATCGATCGAACTTTAACTAAGCAATCTGGTAATACATACATAATCGGAATATATTTTACAATATTTAGTATAACTTTTGTTAATCAATTTATTATTTCAGAATTCAATTTGATATATATACTTCTAGCTATTTTAACAATATATATAAGTAAACTATCTTTTAAACAATATATATAAGTAAACTATCTTTTAAACAATATAAAAAACAAATCCGATGATAATCTTTCATATTTAGAAAGTTTATCATCGGATTCTTCTTATCTTGCTTCTTCGTAATCTAACACTTCCGACACTTTACTAGCAATATACTTTGCTAATTTTTCATGATTTTTTTCATCTAAGTGAATACAATCAATTAATGAAGTCTCTGCTACACGCCCCGCATTTAAAAAGTCTACTTCATATTTATCACTAACTTCTTTAAATGTTTGAGCTAAGAATTTTGATTGTTTTAAACTGTTTTCATCAAATTCTCCAAATAAGCTTTGTCTTTCTACTATTTCATCACGTAATGGAACAGGTGAAACAACAAGAATCTTCGGAATTTTATATCCAGCGATTAAATGAGGATTTCTTATATATTTAATATATTCTTCAATCCCTCTAGCAATATGTTTCGCACTCGGATTAAATTGTTTTTTCAAATCATTAGTCCCTAACATAATTATTACTAAATCTACAGGTACGTGACTTAACATTAAAATTGGTAGTGTATCAATACCACATCTAACCGGTACAATCGTATCTTTTGCAGTAACTGTTCTTCCACAAAGAGCTTCTTCTATAATAGTGTCATTAGAACGAAATTCTGCTAGTAATTTAGTCCAACGTTTATCAGTTCTTACTCCATCCTCACCTGGAACATATCCCCAAGTGTTACTATCCCCAATACATAAAATACGCATAATTTTCTCCACCTTTTTTCATCTAAATTCTTCTTAATTTTATCAAACTAATATAAAAAAAGCAATAGAGCCAGATGATAAAAGTACTAATAATTGTTATCAGTGCAGTATTTTTGTAAAGTTCTACTTCATGATTTATAATAACAATATTATAAATTAAGGAGGATAAAATGATACAAAAAAATTTTCATCATAAAAAACATTATAAAATTCAATCATATTCAAAAAAAGTACTTTATACAACATTCATTTTAACAATAAGTTTTGCATTATTAGAATATATCGGGGGGCTTCTTTCTAATTCATTAGCGTTATTAGGTGACTCATTCCATATGTTCTCTGATGTTATCGCATTAGGTTTTAGTTTAATTGCTTTGATATTCAGTTCAAAAAAGCCAAATAAAAAATACACTTTTGGTTTTGTGAGATTAGAAGTATTAGCTGCCTTTATTAACGGTTTAATGCTAATTGGTATTTCTATTTATTTAATTTTTGAAGGATTTATGAGATTTTTCAATCCTAAAGACATTGATTTCAAATCAATGCTTATAATATCGACAATAGGATTAATCTTCAATATTGTAGTAACAATAATTTTAACAAAAAGTTTAAAAGAAGAAGATAATCTTAATATTCAAAGTGCTTTATGGCATTTCCTTGGTGATTTAATTAGTTCAATTGGAATTATAATTTCTTCAACAATTATTTACTTTACAAACTATCAAATTGTTGACGTTATTATGAGTATTATTATCAGTATAATATTATTTAAAGGCGGATATAAAATTACTAAATCGTCATTTGTAATTTTAATGGAAGCTACTACTCTAGATACTAAAGAAGTTTACAATAAGATTAAAAAAATAGAAGGCATCGTAGATATTCATGAATTTCACATTTGGCACACTGATACAAATGAAATCAACGCAGCAATGCACATTCTTTTAAATGAGTATAATACAGCTAAAGATTACACAATAGTAGAAAATGTAAAAATACTTCTTAAAGAAGAATATAATATTGAACATTGCTTTATCGCGCTAGAAAATATTAAATACAACGATCATAGTTTATAAAAAAAGGAGTCTAAGTTGATATTTTTTCAACTTAGACTCCTTTTTATAATTCCAATAAATCTATCGTCTTCTCAATTTTATACGTAGGTACTAGCTCTGGATTTGAGATTTTATGAATATCTACTAAACAACTATCAATCCCTGCATTATTAGCACCTAATATATCCGATGTAAGAGTATCTCCTATCATTAAAACTTCATCCTTATTTTCAACACAGATTTCTTTTAAAATAATATCAAAAAATTCTTTATCTGGCTTTTTACTTCCAATTTCTTCGGAAATAAAAATCTTCTCAAAGTATTTATTAAGATTATTATTTTTTAATCTTGTTTGTTGAGTAACACCTATTCCATTAGAAGCTACATATATTTTATGAGTTGTTGTTAGTTTCTCTAACATCTCAATTATTCCATCAAAAAGTTGATTTCCTTCAGCAAGATACCCTCTATATCTTTTATCTACTTCACTACCATCAACTTTTCTATCAAACAACTTAAAAAATCTTATAAATCTTTCACTAGTGACTTCTTTATTCGATATTTCTCCACGTTCAAAACTTCTCCATAAAGATTTATTTATCGTTTCATATTTTTCAAACAACTCATCATTATACTCAATATTTTCATCTTTCAATAATTTTTTAAAAGCTAAAACTTGTGCTTTACCGAAATCTAATAAAGTATCATCTAAATCAAATAATAAATATTTATACTTATCTAAAATCATCTGTACTCTCCATCTTTTTATTGTCTATTTATTATAACATAGAGTATGTTTTTTTAGAAAAAATAGCTTTACTTGAATTAGAAATTGTATTTCAATTACTTATTTATTTTTAAAATATTCACGAACTCGTGGAGCTACTTCTTCTCCAAATAGTTTTATAGCTTTCATTATATCTTCATGTGGCATAGAGCCAAGTGGTAAATGTAGCATAAATCTATCTAGTCCTAAAGTTTCTATCATATCGATAAGTTTATTTGCAACTATTTCTGGACTACCTACTAACATAGATCCATCTGGCCCTACGCTATTTAAATATTGTTCGAAAGTAAGAGGTCTCCAAAACGGTCTATCTTTCGAAATTGCATCAACAACCTGTTTTGTAGGATGGAAATATTTTTTAATCGCTTCTTCATCCGTTTCAGCTACAAATCCCCAAGAATGTGAAGCAACTTTTAATCTATCTTCACTATGACCTGCATTACGTCCTATAGCTCTATAATAATCTATTAAACCTTTGAAAGCTTTGTATTGACCTCCAATTATAGCATATGCTATCGGTAATCCTTTTTGAGCAATTTTTATAGTAGACTCTGTATTTCCACCTGTCGCTACCCAAATTGGAAAGTCTTCTTGAACACTTCTTGGATATACTCCCTTATTTTCTACCTTTTGTGTATGTTTTCCTTCCCATGTTAACATTTCATTAGCTTTAATTTTCTCTAACATTGCTAATTTTTCATCGAATAGTTCTTCATAATCGCCTAAATCATAACCGAACAACGGAAATGATTCTGTAAATGATCCACGACCTACCATTACTTCTGCTCTACCATTAGATATTGCATCAATAGTTGCATATTGTTGATAAACTCTTACTGGGTCTGATGATGATAATACTGTTACCGCTGAACTTAATTTTATATTCTTAGTAACAGCTGCGCCAGCTGCAAGTAATATCTCAGGTGCTGATACTGCAAAATCTTCTCTATGATGCTCACCGATTGCATAAAGATCTAAACCAACTTCATCAGCAAGTTTCATTTCCTCAATCATATTTCTAATACGTTCATCATGTGCAGGTGTTATTCCTGTACCTTCAATTTCTGTAGTTTCACCAAATGTACTAATTCCTAACTCTATCATTTTATATCCTCCTATATTATCTCAATTTCAAGATATTTATTTATTAAAAAAGGCGTAAGCCTCTAGTTTATTTTTTTTAAGATTTCTTTTAATATTACTAACTCTTTGTCATTTATTTTTTCAAAAATTCTCTTAGTATTTTTTTTATGAATTGGAAAAATATCATCGATTAATTTCATTCCTTCTTCAGTCAACCTTATATAAGTTACTCTTTTATCCTTTTGGCAAACTTTTCTAATAACATATTCTTTTTTTTCAAGACTATCAACAACATAAGTTGCACTTCCACTAGCAAGCAATATTCTATCTCGTATTTCTTGAATACACTTCTCACCTTTACTATATAAAAATTCCATAACAGCAAATTCAGTCGCATTAATTGGATAATTCTTTAAAGTTTTCTTTAAATCATCTACTAATAAATTGCTTGCTCTCATTATTCCGATAACGGCTTTAAACTCATTATTCATAAGGATTCTCCTGTTTTTACTATAAATATTTCTTTTAACAATTATCTCGAATATGAGATAATTATACTTTATTAGCTTTATATTGTCAAAAAAATAACATTAAAAGACATCTAGAGATAATTCTCTAAATGTCTTTCTTAATTATTCTGCAAATTGACTTTGATATAATTCTGAATAGAAGCCTTTTTGTTCTAATAACTCATCATGGTTTCCTTGTTCGATAATATCCCCATCTTTTAACACAAGAATCTTATCTGCATTTCTAATTGTTGATAAACGGTGAGCAATAACGAATGTTGTACGACCTTCCATAAGTTTATTCATAGCTTTTTGAATCAATACTTCTGTACGTGTATCTACACTTGATGTCGCTTCATCAAGAATTAATATAGGCTTATCAGCAAGTATCGCACGAGCAATTGTTAATAATTGTTTCTGTCCTTGCGATATATTTGATGCATCTTCATTCAATTCCATATCATATCCACCTGGTAATGTTTTTATAAAGTGGTGAATATGTGCTGCTTTTGCCGCTTCTATTACTTCTTCGTCAGTCGCATCTAATCGACCATAGCGAATGTTTTCCATTATCGTTCCTTTAAATAACCATGTATCTTGTAGTACCATTGTGAAGTAAGAACGAAGCTCAGCTCTATCTAATTTAGAAATATCTTTTCCATCAATAAAGATATTTCCACCATTAATATCATAGAATCTCATAAGTAGTTTAACCATTGTAGTCTTTCCAGCACCTGTAGGACCAACTATAGCGATCATCTCACCTTTTTTAACATCACTTGTGAAGTTTTTAATAATTATTTGATCTTCTACATAGCCGAATTTAACTTTGTCGAATACTACATTACCTTCTTTGTTAGTAACTGTTTCTAAGACTTCTACATCTTCTTCATCTTTAGCATCTAAGAACTCAAAAACTCTTTCTCCAGCCGCAGCCATTTTTTGAATTTCTGACATAGACTGTGCTATTTGACCAATTGGCTGAGTGAAGTTTCTTATATATTGGATAAATGCTTGAATATCACCTACACCGATAGTTCCTTTAGAAACTAATAATCCACCTGAGAATACAATACCAACATAACCAAGGTTACCAACAAAGTTAATCACAGGGAACATTAATCCTGAGAAAAAGTTTGCTTTCCAAGATGATGTATATAATTGCTCATTTTTATCATTAAATTCTTTAACACTTTTTTCTTTATAGTTGAATGCTGCAATAATATTTTGACCTGAGAAACTTTCTTCTACTTGCCCATTCACATCAGAAAGCATTTTTTGTTGACTTCTAAAATACTTCTGACTCCATTTTGTTATAGCACCTAATAATATCCCCGAAACTGGAATTAAAGCTAACGCAATTAATGTCATTAGAGGACTTATTGTAAACATCATTACGAGAACACCTAATACAGTCGCCGTATTAGAAATAATTTGTGTAAAACTTTGGTTTAGCGATTGACCTAACGTATCTACGTCGTTTGTTACACGTGATAAAGTTTCACCTACTGTACGTTGTTCAAAGTATCCAACAGGTAAAGTATTTATTTTCTTACTAATATCTTTACGAATGTCATAAGTCATTTGTTGAGAAATATTACTCATTAACCAACCTTGAATAAACATAAATAATGATGAAAGTATATATAAACCTAATACAGTAAGCAATATTCCAGCTATTTTCTCAAAGTTAATACTACCTTCATTACTAATCTTAGCTACTAATCCTTCAAAAAGTTCTGTAGTTGCTTTCCCCATAATCTTAGGTCCTACTATACCAAATACAGTACTAGCTAATGCAAAGAATACTATCAATATACTTGAGAATTTATACTGTGTAAACATCAATTTGATAATTCTTTTTAATGTTCCAGAAAAATTAGTTGCTTTTTCGATTTTTGTATCTCTATCCATGATGTTTACCTCCTTTTTTTAATTCTTCTTCACTAAGTTGACTTTCTGCAATTTCTAAATACGTTGGACAACTTTCTAGAAGTTCTTGGTGTTTTCCAATTCCTACAATCTTACCTTCATTCATTACGATAATCTTATCAGCATTTAGAATTGTTGCGATACGTTGAGCTACTATAATAGTAGTTACCCCAGCCATTTCTTCTCTTAAAGTTTTTCTTAATTTAAAATCTGTTTTGTAATCTAATGCTGAAAAACTATCATCGAAAAGAAGTATCTTTGGATTTTTCGCTATTGCACGAGCAATAGAAAGACGTTGTTTTTGTCCTCCTGAGACATTTGATCCACCTTGTGAAATTTCACTATTAAATTTATCTTCTTTTTCATTAATAAATTCTATCGCTTGAGCAATTTCAGCAGCTTTTTTCATTTGTTCATCTGAAATATTTTCATCAGCAAATTTAATATTTGATTCAATATTACCACTGAATAATACACCTTTTTGAGGAACAAATCCTAAAATATCTCTTAATTTACTTAAGCTTATATCTCTGATATTAACTCCATCAATCGAAATTTCACCTTCACTAGCATCAAAGTATCTTGGAATTAAATGGAGTAATGTAGATTTACCACTACCAGTACTTCCTATAATTGCTGTAGTTTTTCCTTCTTCTGCTTCAAAACTAATATTACTTAACACTGGACTATCAGCACCATCAAATGTGAAGCTAACATTGTCAAATTTAAGATTTCCTTTCACATCTTGTAGTTTACTATCATCGATATTTTCACCGTCAACAACAGTTACATCAGTAGCCAATACTTCATTGATACGACCAGCAGCAACTTCAGCACGAGGTAGTTGCATCATTAAGAATGTGAAAAACAAGAATGACATTACTATCTGCATTGTATACGTTATAAATGCCATCATATCTCCAACTTGAATACTACCAGCATCTATATTCTTTCCACCAACCCAAATTATTAATAATGCAATTCCATTCATTATTAACATAATCATCGGCATAAGTGCTGACAATGTTCTGTTGATGAAAAGTTGTTCATTTTTAAGAACAATATTTTCTTTATCAAATCTTTCTTCTTCATATTTTTCACGACCGAAAACACGAATTACAGATATACCAGTTAATGCTTCACGAGTTACTAAGTTAACTCTATCAATTAACTTTTGCATAATTTTGAATTTAGGCATTACTAAGAATGAGATTATTCCTAATGTTAAACCTAGGATACCTACACCTAACGCAATTATCCATGTCATACCTGTATCTGTTTGTGTAACTTTGTATACTCCGTATACTGCCATCATCGGAGCATAAATTGCAATAAATAACATCATATTTAAAGCATTCTGAATTTGTTGAATATCATTCGTACTTCTTGTGATTAATGAAGCAGTTGAAAACTTATCAATATCTTGTTTAGAAAATGATAATACCTTATTATACAGTTTTTCACGTAAATTATAAGCTATCTTCGAAGAAATTCTACTCGCTATAAAATTCGAAATAATACTTCCAATTCCAGAAATAAATGTCACAATTATCATCATAATACCTACTTCTTTAAGGTAATTTTTTCTAATTTCATTAGTATCAATACCAACATTATTTCTATATTCTTCTTTAACATAACGAATTCCAGCTTGTTTTGTAATCATATCAGCTGAACTTCCTAGATCACTTATTGATTTATTTTTTTGTTCAATTAAGCTAGCCTTTTTAACTAAACCTAGTTTTACGCCTTCTTCGACCTTAGCTAAGTCTAGATTTTCAGATTTTGCACCAGATACTACAGTCATAGTATTTTTTAATATATCATTTAATTCACTACGTTCTTTATCATTTATAGTATCCAGTTTATAAACATCACCGTCTTTTGTATATTTAGATGAAACTTTTTTAATTTCATCATCAGTCATAAATAATTGCAATTCTCTAAATGATTTTTCACTTATTTTTTCCGGAACGGCATCTTCAATACCACTTTGTTGAATACCTTTATCGACAATATTACTTGTGTAAGTTGGAAGCGCAAGCTCTGCAACAACACGAACCCCCAATATTGCAACTAGAAAGATCATCGGCACTAAGAAACCCTTTAAATATTTAATTAGTTTCATTGTTATCCTCCTTATCTTGTATTTCTTCTCGTAATACTAGATTTGTTTTTGTTAATAGTATATTAAAAGCTTCCTTTTCTCTAGCATCAAATTTATCCCACATAGATTTGAACCATGCTTCATAAGCTTTTTTATGTGATTCAAGATATTCGATTCCTCTTTCAGATAACTTTATATATTTTTTCCTTTTATCTTTTTCATCTATACTTTGAACTACAAAATCTTTTTCTAATAGCTCACTTACTAGAGCTGTTACCCTAGGCTTTGTCACACATAATTCTTCACCCAATTCTTGCATTGTAATTTTTTCTTTATATGATAAAAATAACATTGCTTGAAACTCTGGTTTTCTAATAGGAGCATTATTTTTTTTATGAATTCTTTTCATTATTTGTCTGAATTCTTCCATCATATCGATTGCCTGATGATATGATATTTCACTCTTGCTCATTTTCTACCTCCTTTATTAAATATAATAGTTCACAATATTAACTAATTAGTTAATCATGTTAACTATTATATTTTATTTTACACTTTTAGTCAATAGAAATTTTGATTTTAATAAAAAAAGATTAACCTAGAGATTATCTAAGTTAATCTATATTTTTATTTACTAAACACCCATGCTTGAGCAATATTATTTTTTAGATCATTTTCTGTAAATCCATTATAACTTGTAAGTTTTACATCATCATCATTTGGATCATTTATATAGAATTTATCATCTTCAAAGCCTCTAATAACTTTGTACGTTACTCTATCACCGAATACACCAGATTTTAATCTAACAAGAACTGGCTTATTGTCTTTTATAGCACTCTCTATATTTTCAATTAATTTGTCCATCTCAACTCTTTCAACCTTAAGATTATACTTATCTGCGAAAGCTGGGACAATTGTAGGTTGTGTTCCTTGATTTTTAATATAGTATTTATTTCCTGCCCAAGACGCAAGTTCTTCTACTGTTGCTTCATCTTTACCTATGTACTTTGCAATCATAGCAAGTGAAATAATAGCATCTCCATTAGTCTCGATTGTTTTCTTACTATCTAATCCATATGAAATATTTTTATATGCATCTTGTTTCATATAATACATAGGAACAGAAAGACCTTTTTGAGGTAAGTTTAGTAGCTGTTCTTTTCTCTTAGCATTATAATTATCTACATTTATTAGATAATATAGGTAACCCTCGATTCCCTCTTTTAATGAATCTATATACTGCTTATTCACAGTTTCATTATTCAATAGGTCTACATCAACTTTTTTATCTAAATTTGCTGATATAACTTTTACTTGTGGTAATTTATCACTAAGTTGAGAAAAATTCCCTTGTTTTTCAGAAGACGATACTTTTGATAAATAGTGATCTGAAAGATTTTTCTCGATGCTTCTCGCTACTATTGCAGACTGTTGAGTTCCGTAGTATATTTTTACTCCGAAACTATCTTTATTGCTAGTATTTATAGTATCTATGTCCATTAACAATTCTATTGAATTTTCTGCGGCAATTTTTGTTATTTCTTCTTTTGTAGGAGAAACGTCATCATTGTCCCTAGTTAAAATCACTTTTATACCATCTTTTTCTAATAATTCTTTTAACTGTTTAGCGACTTTTAGATTATAAGACTTAGCGTGTACTCCTTTATAATCAACACCTTCATCTTGTTTTGTTACTGGATTTAATAATATTGAATAAGATTTTAGCTTTTCTTTATTTTGATCTTCAGGGCTCTTCTGTCCACTTCCCAAAATGCTCCATCCTGGTACCCATCCAACAAAACTATCATTTGTCTTAATCTCATACCAAGTATCCGACTTACTTAGCATTTCAACATTATCCCCAGCAGTTACTTTTTTTAATACTGGATATGTATCATCCGGACCTGTTCTCAGCTCTATTTCTTTAGAAATAGTAATATTATTCTGAGCACCAGCCGAAGGATTCATTTTTTCTCCAATGAAGTTTATAAGCCCTCCTATTACTAATAATAATAGTAGTGCAAATATTACTAATAATACTCCATTTCCATTTCTTCTTTTTATTCTCATATTAATTTCCTGCTAATAGTTTTTCGTAAACAATAGTTACTGGACCATCATTAACAATATTCACTTCCATCATTGTTTGAAAAATTCCAGTCTCTACCTTTACACCTTCTTCTCTTAGATATTCATTAAATTTTTCATATAATTCATTAGCTTTTTCTGCACCTGCAGCACTCGTAAAACTAGGTCTATTACCTTTCTTAGTATCGGCATATAAAGTAAATTGTGAAACTGATAATATACTACCACCTACATCTTTTAGACTTAGATTAATTTTATCATTTTCATCTTCAAATAAACGAGCTTGAGCTATTTTCTTAGCTAAATATCTAGCATCTTCTTCTGTTGATTCTTTATGGACTCCAACTAAAAGACAGTATCCTTTATCGATATTTCCCACTATTTTATTATCTACACTTACACTAGCTTTTTTAACCTTTTGCAATACAATTTTCATATTTCCACCTATTTAACTATTCTTTCTACACTATAAACATCTGGAATTTGTCTAAGTTTTTTAATCATGAATTCACATTCACTAACATTTTTCACATATATTCCAATAGTTATTACGCAAGTTTTATCAACTTTAGATTCAGAATTTAATTTTTTTATTTCTACTCTGCTCTCACTTAATGTTAATAGTACATTTTGTAATAATAAATCTCTATCAAAAGCGTGTATTTGCAATGTAACACTATAACGACGAGCATTTAAGCTTTCTACCCATTCAACTTCAAGTAGTCTGGCTTTGTCCTCTTCTGTTAAATTAGGACAGTTATGTCTATGAACAGTAACACCACGTCCTTTAGTAATAAATCCTACAATTTCATCTCCAGGTATAGGCTGACAACATTTTGATAATCTAACAAGAATATTATCAACACCTTTTACATAAACACCTGTTTCAGTCACTATTTTTTTAGTTTCTTCTGCATTGAAAAGTTTCTCAATTTTTTCTTGAGTCATCTTTTCTTTTCTGATTTTCTCTGTCAACCTAGCAAAAATCTTATTAGCTGTTATACCACCATAACCAATAGCAACATACATTTCTTCAAGATTAGCAAATTTATATTTATTAAGTGCAACTGCAATATTTTCTTCCGTTAACACTTCATCAACATCAAAGTTATTTGCTTTAATCTCATCTTTTAATAATATTTCACCTTTAACTAAGTTTTCTTCGCGAGCAGCTTTTTTGAAAAATGCTTTAATTTTTGATTTAGTTTGTGATGATCTCGCAATTTCTAACCAAGAACGTTTTGGCCCTGTAGAGTTTTTACTAGTACGAATATCACAAATTTCACCAGTAGAAAGTACATAATCAAATGGTTCTATTTTATCATTTACTGTTGCCCCTACCATTTTATTACCTACTTCCGAGTGAATCGCATAGGCAAAGTCCACAATACATGATCCTTTTGGTAATTCTATAATATCACTATTTGGTGTGAATACATAGATTTTATCACTTAGTAAATCTACTTTTAATGATTCCATAAAGCTTTCTGCTGTCGCTTCAGTTTCATCATTTTCAGCGATTTTTTGGAACCAATTTAATTTTTCATAGAAGTTATTATTTTTATTTACTTTCTTACCTTCTTTATAAGCCCAGTGAGCGGCAATCCCTTTTTCTGCAATCTCATGCATTTCATAAGTTCTAATTTGAACTTCTAGAGTTTGTCCATCTGGTGCTATCACCGTAGTATGTAATGATTGATACATATTAGGTTTTGGCATAGCAATATAATCTTTTATTCGACCTGGAATAGGAACCCAAAGATTATTCACTAGACCTAAAGTAGCATAACAATCCGCTACACTATCAACTAATACACGAACAGCTAATAGATCATAAATTTGGTCAAAAGTTTTATTTTGTTTAACCATTTTTTTATAAATACTATAAATATGTTTTGGTCTACCAGTAACTTGGGCTTTAATATTGTTTTCCGCTAAAATCGAGGTAATACTTGAACATGCATCTTTTATGCTTTCTTCCCTAGCACTTCTTTTCTGTTTCATCATTCCTACTATTGAGAAATATTGAGATGGATGTAAATACCTAAGTGAAGTATCTTCTAGCTCCCATTTTACCGAACTTATCCCTAGTCTATGAGCTAAAGGTGCATAAATCTCAAGTGTTTCACTAGAGATTTCACGTTGTTTTTCCTCTCTCATATATTTCATAGTTCTCATATTATGTAGCCTATCTGCTAACTTAACGAAAATTACACGCAAGTCCTTTGCTATAGATACAAATAGTTTTCTATGATTTTCTGCTTGTGATTGTTTTTTAGAGCGGAATTTTACTTTATCTAATTTTGTAACACCATCAACTATTACAGCTATATCTTCACCAAATGTTTCTTTAATATCATCAAATGTATACTTAGTATCTTCCACTACATCATGTAAAAATCCTGCACAAATTGTTGCATAATCTAATTTAAGCTCAGTTAAAATTCCTGCAACTTGAACTGGGTGTAATATGTATGGTTCCCCTGATTTTCTAAATTGTCCTTCATGAGCAACTTTTGCAAATTCATAAGCTTTTCTTATTGTTTTTATTTGCTCTTCTGGTAAATATTTACTCGCCATATCTTCTACATTTTCATAACTATATGGATATTCAAGATTCACAGAAATTCCTCCTCTATCAAAATTTAATCTATCCTTTATAATACCACAAATCAAGGAAAATTTCCCGTGATTTAACTAAAAATATTACAATTTTATAGTATTTTCATAATTTATTTAATTAGTTATTAAAAACTATATTAATGATTCAATTGATAGAAATTCTCGACAATAAAATTATAATGTATCTTTTTACTTTATAAACAAAAAAAATTCTAGTTCAACACGAACTAGAACTTTTTTATTTATTATTTAGTATCTACATCTTGTGATAAATCTACTTTATCTAAAGGTATCACTTTTGTTTTATATCTAATTTTGTGATATAGATAGAAGAATAAGAAAATCGGAACTCCCATATATGTTGTTAACATTCCGCTCCAATTTACAACACCTTTAGTAATAAGCTCTGTATCTTGACCGATAATAACAATAATACATAATACTAAAGCGATAATTGGACCCGCTGGGAACCATTTTGCTCTATATTTAAGATCATTTAAATCTTTACCTTGAGCAATATAAGCTCTTCTAAATCTGTAGTGACTTAATGCAATACCTAACCAAGCGATAAATCCAGTTAATCCACTAGCCGCAACGATATAAGTATACGCATTAGCACTTGTAAGTTGGATTAAGAAGATTAAGAATACTACTACAGCTGTTGCGATTAATGAGATAACCGGTGTTCCATATTTTGTAACACGTCCAAAAATTGGATACGCAAGTTTTTCTTTACTCATTGCATAAAGCATTCTTGTTGAGGCATACATACCTGAGTTACCAGCTGATAAAATTGATGTTAAGATTACTGCATTCATAACACTTGCCGCTAGAGCAAATCCTGCATTTTTGAAGACGATTGTAAATGGTGATTTAGCAATTTCTTCTGCACTTGCAGCACCTAATAAATCTGGTGAAGTATAAGGAATTAATAATCCGATAACTAAGATAGCTAGTACGTAGAAAATTAAAATTCTCCAGAATACTTGTTTTACTGCTTTTGGAATACTTTTCTCTGGATTTTCACTTTCTCCAGCTGTAATACCGATTAACTCAGTACCTTGGAATGAATATCCAGCGATTAA
Source organism: Gemella taiwanensis (assembly GCF_054054385.1). Classification (NCBI taxonomy): domain Bacteria; kingdom Bacillati; phylum Bacillota; class Bacilli; order Caryophanales; family Gemellaceae; genus Gemella; species Gemella taiwanensis. The sequence continues at coordinate 235,499 of NZ_JBSMTL010000001.1, read as the reverse complement.
GAATACTCCAAGAGTTGCAAGAATTTGTCCTGATAATGAAGAATCTTCTCCAACGAATGGTGCATCACCAATTGTTAAGTTTTTGAATCCAATGTATTCTCCACCTAAAATCCCGAAGATAGTTAAACATCCAACTACTAGGAAAATGATTACTACTACTACTTTAATAAGTGCAAACCAGTATTCACTTTCACCATAAACTTTAACACTAAGTGAGTTTAAAGCGATAATAATAACTAGGAATAATAAGCTCCAAGCCCAGTGAGGAAGTACTCGCATAGGCTCCCAATAACTAATTGCTAATGCAGATAGCTCTACGTCAGCTGCTACTGTAATTACCCAGTTAAACCAATAGTTCCATCCTAAAGCAAATCCTAATGAAGGATCCACATAACGTGTTGCATATGTACTAAATGACCCTGATGTAGGAAGATATGTTGCCATTTCTCCTAATGATGTCATTAAGAAATACACCATAAGCCCGATACATAGATAAGCTACAATAGCTCCCCCAGGTCCGGCACTTTGAATTGCTTGACCACTTGTCATGAACAACCCACTACCGATACATCCACCGATAGCAATCATACTAATATGACGTGATCGTAAATTTCTTTTTACTTCTGTTGCATTATTGTTATTGCTGTTGTTTGTCATAATAAAAACCTCCTTGATAAAATAAAAAAGCATAACTTCTACCATATTTGCACGGAGTTATACTTCACATTATCTCTCCAAAACAAGATATTAGTAGCGCAACATAGCCTCACGACTATGACAGTCCTATACTTAGTTCAATATAGGCCCAACAATATTAACATAGGATTAATATCATTTCGGCGACGTTTCCTTTCAAGTAATCTCATCAAGCCCTACACTTTCAATTACTCTACTGATAAAAATCGCAACCTCTACCTCACTTATTTTGTGAGGTACATATTCAATTAACTAAAAATTAGTATAATATAATTTGCTTATATTGTCAATAAAAAATTTTATTTTTTTAATATTTCCAATCAAATACATAGTATACCTCACTAAAAATAGGAAAGTCCCAAAATCTTCTATTTAGATATTTTCGATTATTTTTATAAATACAATTAAAAGGAGATTAGAACCTCCTTTTAATTAACTTATCTCTCACAAATCGTACCTTGTCTATACTCCTCTAATAGAATTTTCAATAATTCAATTTGTTTAAGTATCTTAACACCACTATCAGTATCAATCACTTTTTTTCTACATAATTTGTCTACTACTCTCTTAGTTGAAATTATATCTGTCTCATTTTTGATTGATTCTTCTTTACTTTGGAATATATCATGACTCATTATTTGTAAACCATAAGAGTTATAAGTTAAAGTATATCCGCCGTGCCCTGTTGTTTTATGATATGCCCTAGACATTCCTCCATCGATAACTATCGTTCTACCATTAGCTTTTATCGGATTTTCTCCTTTTGTTTCCTTAACTGGAGTGTGTCCATTTATAATGTGACCCTCACTAGTTAAACCAAACTCATTTAATAACTTAATACAAAACTCTTCATTATCTCTAAGTTTGTAATAAGCATTTTTTACTTCCTCATGAGTGGTCTTATCCTCGATAAAATATCTCTCAAAAGTTGTCATATCACATTTACCAAATAACGGAGAAAATTGTCCTTGCCAAAGATAAAAGAACAAGCCATTATCTTCTCTACGATCACAATAAAATATGCTGCGAATTTTCTTATCAAAAAAGTCTAGTAATCTTTTTCCAGAATACTTATATCCTTCAAAAGAAAATTCCTGGAAGTTACCTTTCTCATCTACTGGCATACAACCATGTAACAGCAGGTTTCCATTATAGCAACAATACATACCGCCTTTGTTAATAAATAATTCAACATGTTTTTTCAACTTTTCACTCGTTATAAATGATTCTTTTAATCTATTAATAATCTTCTCTTCTTCTTCTGTTAATTGATAAGGATTTTTTTCATCTACTGTCGGGAAATTACATGAAGTTAATGGATATTCTTTACCGTTAATTTTTACTGTTTGTTTTTTAAAGTTTATCTTATCTAGTAATGCTCGTCTTTGCAATTTAAATTCTGGGTGTTTGTCGATAATTTGTTTTTCTAGTTTAAATTGAATTATCGCCATAGCTTTATGCATTCTTGCTATTTGCATAATCTCATGTTCACTATATTTTAACTCATCATTTTTAGATAGTTTTGGTAAAAACTCTTTACAATTATCATCTTTATAATATGTTTCACTAAAATTTAATAAGTTTCTAAGTGGAATTCCATATCTATCTTCTATAATGTCCAAATTATCATATCTTGCACATATTCTTATAACGTTTGCTAATGATATTCTATCTCCGAGATAAGCCCCTATCCATAGCATATCATGATTTCCCCATTGAATATCAAGTGAATGATAATTCAGCAATCTATCCATTATTTTATCAGGAAATGGACCTCTATCATAAATATCACCTACAATATGTAAATGGTCTATTATTAACTTATGAATACTTAATGATAATTCGATAATGAACTTATCCCCTGCACCTAATTCAATTATATTTTCTAGAATTCTATCATAGTAGTCATTTTTATCACTACTTTGCATTTTGTAAAGCAATTCTTCAATAATATACTTAAAATCTTTTGGTAAAATTTTTCTTACTTTAGATCTTGTATACTTTCTTGCAGCTACCTGAGTTACCTCTAATAAACGAAGAAGAATTATTTTTTGGAATTCTTTATAGTCACACACATCGAATTCTTTTCTTAAGAGATTTAATTTTTCTTCTGGGTAATAAATTACAGTAGCCAGTATATTCAAATCTTTTTTAGGTAATCTGTTTCCAAACACTTCTTTAAGTTTTTCTTTAATAATACCTGAACCATTTCTCAAAATGTGATCAAAGGCCTCGTATTCTCCATGTATATCACTTAAAAAGTGTTCTGTTCCTTTTGGCAATGTTAATATTGCTTCTAAATTTATTATCTCCTTAGTTGTCTCATCAATATTTTTAAAATTTTGAGATAGTAATTCTAAATGTTCCCTAGAAATGTTCATGTTATTCTCCTTTTTAAGTTTTTTCAGTTAAAGCTTAACATACTTCTAACTATAATTCAAGTATTATTACACATTATTCTAAAAAATAAAGGGTATTAATGTATATTAATAGATTCATTATACAAAAAACATAGAAATCAACTTTAAGTTAATTTCTATGTTACATATTTTATTCTACTTTAACTTTCCTACAAATCTTTCCATTTCTTTCATTTCTTCAAGAGTATCAGCTACAAGAACATACATCGTGTTTCCTTGAAGTTCAGCGAAAGCTTCTGGCATTCTTAGAACAGCTTTCAGTTTATCTTGATATTTTTCTCTAATTTCTTCATCAGAATAAACATAATCTTTATAGTCACGTCTCGTTGACGCTAATCCATATTTTTCATCAACATTTAATCCATTAAATGTTCCATTAGCCACCTCAGCATATACTCTGAAATAATCTGTTGAATGTGCAAAGTTATAAACATCCACAGCAAACGCTCCTGCAGGACGGTTATTGTACTCTATTGCTATATAATCATCTTTAGTTTTAAAGAATTCAATATGGAAGAAACGTTCTTTCATTCCAAATGCCTTAACAGCATTCTTACCGTATTCTACTAATTTCGGATCTAAATCTTTATCAATGTAATAAACCCAATCTAGAGTATTGTTATTCAATAAATCTAATGGTGTGTGATAATATACAATGCTTGTATAAAATACGATATTTCCTTTAGCATCAACTAATCCATCAAAAGTCACGATGTCAGAATTATCAACGAAAGGTTCTAAGAAGTAGTGCGTAGTTCCATCCCATTCTTTTTTGAAATTTTCTACATCTTTCTTATCTTTAAGTTTGTAAGTTGCCGCTGCTCCTACTCCATTATCAGGCTTAGCAATTAATGGAAGTTTTAATTTTTTCACACCTTTTTCGATGTCTCCTTCTTTTTTCACTAAGAAACCTGGTACAACAGGAACTCCAGCTTTTTCAAAGTATTTTTTCATCTCTGATTTGTGTTTTGTTTTCTTAAGATCATGTTCTTTTAAACCAAATACATTAAACTGAGTACGTAAAGCAGCATCAAGCTCCATCCAGTGCTCATTTTGAGATTCAATTCGATCAATATGACCATGTTTATGATATAAAAATGCAACTGCACGTTTAACTTCATCAACATCATCTAAACTATTAACTCTGAAATATTCAGTAAGAGCTTCTTTAAGTCTTTGATCAAGTTGTTCGTATGGTTCTTCTCCAATTCCCAATACATTAATTCCTTGATTTTTTAATTCAATTGAAAATTTTTGAAAATTGTGTGGGTAATATGGTGATATAACTATGTAATTCATAAATACTTTCTCCTCTTCTTAATTATTATAAATTTAATTTATCTAAAAAGTATGGCATTTGGATTCTCCACCAAGGCCAGTCGTGTGCAACATCGTCGCCCCATACATCAAACCATGCTGGAATATTTTTTTCTTCAAATGCTTTTTTCAAACTGTAAAATGATGGTAGACCATCTTGTTCCCATGGTCCTAAACCAGTACAAACTATAATATCTGCATTTCTGTAGTGATCTATAAACCATCCATCATTTTGATTCCAAATATTATCACTAGGTGAATTTCTGTAGATTAACTCATCATTACCATACTCACCTACGAAAAATCTAGCATCATAAACTCCACTTAGAGCAATGACTTTTCCAAAAACATCCGGGTGTTGTAAGAAGATATTAAACGAGTGATATCCTCCCATACTACAACCTGTAGCCATCATTTGACCAAACCAACCTGTTTTATGCTTAATAAATGGTATAGCTTCTTCAATTACATACTTTTCATATTGTGTATGTGCTAATGCTCTATCATGGCCATTTTTCCAATCGCATAACCATGATTCACTATCAACACTTGATAATGTAAAAAATTGAACTTTCCCTTCATTTATAAATCTTTCACAAGCATGTATCATACCAAAATCATAATACTCATTGTGTGTTCCCCCAGATGATGGAAATACAACGATAGGTAATCCTGCATGTCCATATCTATTAAGAACCATTTCTCTTCCTAAATTTCCACTATAATGACTTAAATTCTCTATATTCAAATTAAATAACCTCCATTTTCTATAAAATACTCTTACCAGTTTTCACTAATAAACCTTAAACATTCCGGTAAATATTTAGCCCAACATTCTTCGCTATGCTCACCATTAGCTACTACATTTAACTTAAGCTCACTAGTTGATAAACCAGCATCAATTAGTTGTCTATAATAATCTAAACTTGCATCTATATATAGTTGTTTTAAATTACCATTTGCCAATTGTTTATCTGTATCGTCACCTTCATTTGTTCCTACTTCAATATATACTCTTTGATCCGAAACTTTATGTTTTGATATATATCTATCAAATTCAGGTTTATTTAACCAGTTTGCTGATGAAAATACTCCTAGACATCCTACTACATCTTTGTGCTCTAATCCTATATATTGTGAAATATTAGCTCCTAAAGAACTACCAATCATCGCTGTGTATTCACGCTGTGGTTTTGTACGATATGTACTATCGATAAATGGTTTAACAACATTTACAAAAAAGTCAGCATACTCAGATCCTAATCCACCTAATGTTAAACCGAAATTTAATATAGGTAAACTTGAGAATTTCCAAGGTGCATATTCATTCATTCTTCCTTCATTATCATTATCAATACCAACTATTATCATTTTGGGCATATCTGGGTTTCTTTTTATCGCTGGAATTACTTTCCATGAGTGCCCACTAAAAGATTCTCCACTATAAAAAACATTTTGACCATCATTCATATAAACTACTGGATAATGTTTATGTTCATCTTGAGCATATCCTTTTGGTAAAAGAACTCTAATACGACGATTCTTCCCTGTATACGGAACTTTTAACTCATGCTCTTTCATCTCTAAATAAAAATACGCATCTCTATTCATTAATTTTTTCCTTCTAAATTATTATTATAGCTATAATTCTACAATATTTCTCATATAAAATCAATTAATTGAGTGTTATTTTCTGTAATTTTTCTGAAAAATTAATTTTAACATATTATTTTCATAATAAATGATACTAAAATATTCACTTTTGAATTTAAATTCATTATTCATTTCTAAATAAAATAAAAACGGATTGCATAAAACAACCCGTTTATTAACCTTAAAATTCGCTGTATACATATTCTTGAACATTAGAAAAATCAGTAATGAATGAATATATTATTATTCCCATTATTATAATATAAAAGAAAAATATCCATAACATCAATTTTTGATTTTCATTCATTCTATTTTTTAAGCTTGTAAAGATCTCTTTCAAAATCAATCCATCCTCTCCAACCTAAATGCATTGCATCGTACATATAATATTCCTCATATTCTTTACTAGAATAATCCATTACTTCTATATTATTCTTTTTAGCAATTTTTTTTAAGTTATTATATGCAACCTGTCTTTTTTCACTATCTATTCCTGTATAATCACTCCATTTACCATTAGCAGGAAGTATTGCGAATTTCATATTTAGATTCAAGTCTTTTACTATTGATAAAAGTATATCTAAATCATCATATTCCTTAGACTCATCATATTTTGTATTTTTAGAACTATTTTTCAATTGATCATATTTTGTTTTAATATACTTATCGTAGTATGTATTGTCAATTTGATAATCATTGTTATTAGTTCTTTCTTTGGCTTGTTCAGTTACCTTTTCATCTAACTCTTTCCAGTCATAATCAGGTGTTTTTTCACCACTTAATGGATAATTTTCTCTACCTTTATTTTTAAAAAACTCATACTTATTCTTCAGTTTATAAAAGTAATTATCCAGTTTTAAAAATTCCCCTGTGATAAAATTCCCTTGCTCCTGTACAAAATATTTTTTATAACTTCTATATTTCTTATTAAGAACTTTATTAGTTGATGAAAGTTCAATTACTCTATTGATAAATTTTTCTTTTGTTTCTTTACTAATTTTATCATTAGCCATAGTGTTATAAACATGTTCACTAGAAATTCTTGATAAAAATGCATCTTTTAATATACCATTTTTATTATCGAACCACTGAATTGATTGAATCATGACAATTTCATTATTTCTAACATCATTTCCTATAGCTCCAATCGTTGCCGCATGTATAATGTTTTGAGAATTACCTACCCCAATCTGCATAATATTAAAATCATCATAGTTAAAGATTTTCTTTGGATGATATTCTTCATTAATTGTTGTAGTTAATTCTGATGAACCTAATAATACTAATGTTTTAGGAGTAATATTCTCAAGGATTATATCCTTACTCTTATATTTCTCAAAAGCAGTACTATATCTGACACTATTATCATTTACTTTATAATAGTCTTCTATCTTTTTTATATACGTCTTATTTAAAATTACAAGTGTAATTAATACCAATACTATTGATATTAAAAATGCTTTTAATCTTATCATCTCTACTTCCTATTTTCTATATATGCAATTACTTTATTTGGTGTATCGATTTCTTCATATGTTACTTCTGTTGGCGCTATACTTAATCCAAATATTTCTTCAATTTTCACTAACATTTCTACGAAAGCTAATGAGTCCATTAGTCCTTCTTCTTTCATATTTATATCTAAATCTTCTCTTACAACTTCATCTTCACAGATTTCTTCTAACATATCCAATACTTGTTCTTTTATCATGTTTGTTCTCCTAACTCTATATTATTTTTTTAGTACATGGCTTATTAGTTTATATGGTTCTCCTGAAAAGATATATAAACCTATTATTACTAGATTTATCGTTATGAACCAACTAAGTACTTTATACCATGTTTCATTTTTATTCTTCTTGTAAAATTTACTTTTCTTCTGATAGTATTCAAATCCCGCCATTAATAAACCGTGATAGAATCCATAGACTATATAACTTATAGTTAGTCCATGCCAGAATCCCATAAGTACCATGTTTACCATATACGCATACATCGCTGTATTTAGTCTCTTCTTAAATCTTTTCTTCTTTGTTGCTTCCATAAAGATTCTTGAGAATACGAAGTCTCTTAACCATGTCGATAGTGTTATGTGCCATCTATTCCAGAAGTCTTTTATGTCTATACTTAAAAATGGTTTATCGAAGTTCATAGGTGTTTTTATTCCTAAAATATTACTACTTCCTACCGCCATTAAACTGTATCCTGCAAAGTCAAAAAATAGATATAGTGTATAGAGATACATGTATTTTATCGAATACATAAAGACTCCATGGTTTGTTAAACCAACTAGATAATGATAACTCAATGTTGAGAATACTACTTTGTATAATAATCCCAATATTAACCTGTATATTCCTTCTCCCGCTAGTTCTAAGTACTCGGCTCTCGGCATCTTTTCTTTTATATCACTCATGAATCTTCTACTTCTATCTATCGGACCTGAGCTTACTGTTGGGAAGAATAATAAGAATTGTACATATTCTACAGCACTGATTTTTTCTTTTATTAAACCATCTGATATTTCTATCATAATTTGTATCGTTTTAAATGACATATATGATATTCCAATAAAAGCTAATAAATGTAAATGCGTTACCGCAAATATTTTATTTATTACTAATGGTAATATTGATAATATCACTAGTATTTTTAAGGATTTTTTATTTTCTGTTTTTTGTGCTATTAATACCAATATGTATTCATATAGGATAAAACCTATTAGGTACGCTAACATTATCGTGCTTTTTCCATATATTACTACGGCAAAAATTATCGACAACATTAAGATATAATACTCGATTCTTTTACCAAAATAGTTTATTATAAATCCTATAATTAGTGCTATAGCTAAGAAAAAGAAGAATTCTATTCCTTCAAAGTAGCTCATCTTATACTAACTCCTTTAACTTCTTCTTATCTATTTTACCATTATTATTTAATGGCATCTCATCTAAAAAGACAATCTTCTTAGGTATCATATATTCCGGTACTAATTTCTTAAGCTCTTGTTTTATCCGTTTTGTTACTTCGAAGCGTTTTTCAATCTCTTGATTGTATATTACAAATGATACTAGTGATTTTACTTTTCCTTCTTCATAACTTGGAACTGTCGCCGCTTGTCGTATTTTTTTATTTTTTAGTAGATTGTTGTCTATATCTTCAAGTTCGATTCTATGCCCGTGAAGTTTCACTTGGAAGTCTATGCGCCCTTCACAAAACAACATGCCATCTTTGAAATATCCTAAGTCTCCAGTAAGATAACTTCTTTCTTCTTTTCCGTCTACTTCTCCTAAGCCAAATTTTTCATTTGTTATAGCATCATTTTTGAAATAACCTTTTGCGACAGTATTTCCTGTAATTACTATCTCACCTTTACCTTCTTCATCAGGATCAGCTAAATGTACTTTAGTACCCCATTTCACTTCTCCTACTGGTAGGTTCTCATAGTATTTCGCATTTAATTCTTTCGTTATTTCTACCCATGTCACCATTACTGTCGATTCTGTTGGTCCATATGTATTTATTACTTGAGCATCTCCAAAATTTTCATGGATTTTAGCTACAGTAGTACTAAAAAGTTTTTCTCCACAAAATACAAATTGTTTTACTTTTGGCATTAAACTTTGGTTGAAGTTTTTATCTATAAAGCACATTTCTATAAATGACGGTGTTGAAATCCATATTGTAGCATTTGATTTATTTAATTCCTCAAACATTAATTTGAAGTTTTCTTGATGTTTTTTATCTATTTGTACTAAAGATGCCCCTAAGTACATACTTGGCCATAATGACATTACCGATAGATCAAATGAGAATGGTGGATGTCCTAAAAATACTAGTTCTTCTTTTTCATCATAATATCCTGTATACCAATGTAAGAAATTATTCAAGTTGTTATATGTAATACACACACCTTTTGGCTTTCCTGTACTTCCTGATGTGAATATTATGTAAAATAGGTCTTTATCTTTTACATAGTGTTCTTTTGATATTGAACCTTGAACAGTTGATAGTATTTCTTTAGCAGATTCTACATCTAGCATTTCTCTAGTCAGTTCTATTTTTTCTGTGACAAGTACTAGTTTTGATTCTACTGTTTCTACTATTTCTTCCACTCTGTCTTTAGGTGTGTTTATATCTACTGGACAGAATGCTCTTCCCGATTTTACACACGCTAAAAAGTACACTAACATAAACGGATGTTTATGTCCATAGACTACTATAGGGTTTTTATCTTCCCTTAGTTTTTCTTCTAGATAAAACGCAAGTTTATCCGAATACTCTATTAAATTTTTATATGTTAAATTTTCATTCTGATATATATTATTAATATATACTTCTTTAGAACTATTTCTATACTGTTCTAGTTTTTCAAAAAAAGTTAATTTCATATTTATCTTATCCTTGCCTTTATCGTTATTATTTACTATCTAATACAATCTATTACTTCTACGAAAACACATATGAAAAGAAGTTACTCTTTCACTTATACTATTATAATATAAATCTTATCAAATGTGATTAAAATTTAATAAAAAAATAAAAAAAATTAGAGATAATCAAATTAATGCGTGTGTTTTAGTAACCATTTTATCGAATTATCTCTAATATTATATTTTTTCTTTAAAAGATTATAATCAATTAAAAATCTATTCTTTCAACAACTTTTCTTTTAATTCTTTCGGTTTAATATCAACTTTATATTTATAATCTAATCTCGTATCATTATTAGATGCAAAATTAAATAAAGTTTGTTTTTCAGCAAGATACTGATTATCTACTTCATAATTGTTTAGTGAGTAATCAAATGAGAATATTTTTTCTAATAAACACATCACATTGTGAAGATTTTTATTAACCAATTTTTCTAATTCCGGACTACTATAAGCTTTATGTGCATCAGCCCCATGGATAGCACCTTTCTTCGTAGTTCTAACATACATAACTTCTGGTGCAATTTCTAAAAAGTCTTCTTTTAATATTAAATCACTATTGGCTAAACCTCTTAATCTGTATGTTTTTAAATCTTTTCCTAACTTGGCAATTTCTCTATAAAAAATCCCAAGAATATCCTCAGATTTCTTATTGAACATCAATTCGCATGCTAACGCGTATGTTAAAATTTGAGAAATAAATCCTAATTCAATACTATCTAGCGTAAAATCTGTCTGACTACTCTTATAATCGATAATAGAAATATTTTTATCTAAAACATCAACCCTATCTATTACACCGACAAATCTAATAGGGGGAATATTATATTGTTGAAGTAACTCTTTCTTATTAATCTCGCCAGTTTCAATATTTTCACACGTAATAATATTGTCTTCTATCTTTAAAGAAAATGGCTTTTCTAAGAATGTCGGTATAAATTTTGTTAAAGCAAAATATTTTATTTCAATTGCTATCGCTATCTCTAATCTTTGAAGCATATTAATTAATAGATATTTATGAGTATTTAACAATTCTATTAATTTTAGAGTTTCTAGTATATCTTTGTTATCACTAGTATAAACAACATCTCTCACAATATCTTTTATTTTAAATTTTCTAGCGATATCTTCATCTTCTTGAACTTCAATATCTATCTTACTTCCACATTCAGCAATAAAATTAACGATTCTTTCATCTGCCATCACCGCATGGAAAAATCTTCCTGAAACAAGATTATCAATATCTATATCTCTTTCTTCTGCTATTCCAAGAACTCGTTTAATGAAGAACTGATATGGATTTCTCTCAAAATCAGAAATTTTAGATATACTAAACTTAGAGAAAGTATCTTTTTTCACTTCTAAAAATTCTTCAATTGTATTTTCGTTAAGTTCAAACTTGTAATCTCTAATTATTTTAGATAAATAATTTTTAATACTATTGTCTTTAGAAAAGAATATTCTATCATTTAATTCATCTAGTACTTCATAACTTTCAATACTCTCCGAAGATATTAACATCTGATAGTTTTCTAAAAACTTAATCATAAGTTCTACTAATATTTCAACTTCTTTCGTCTTACTATCTTTTACTTCCATAAATCTTCGATAGACTTTTGAAAACAAGTAGTTGAATTCTTTATCAGAAACAATTTCTGAAAAATTTTCTAAATAATAACTATAGTCTGAAATAGAAAATTCTAATATTTTTGAAGTTTGTTTTTCTTCTAATTGTGGAAACAATGATTTTACTGTACTCAAATATGGAGAAGCAAAGTTTTCTTTGAAACTTTTATCTAATAAACTATAACATATATATGTCTTATCTTTTGCGCGAGTTAAAGCCACATATGCTACAAATTCTTCATCAATAAGAGCCGCTTCTTTAGTTGGAGATAAGAAGATATCCCTTAAAATTAGTTCTTCCTTATCTTTATCGTCTATTAATCCTGCACTCTTTGATACTGGTAATACATCTTTGTTAAATCCAATAACAAAAACTACTTTTTTATTTTCTACCTTAGCTAAATCCATTGTAGACATAATTATAGAATTGTTTATCTCTGGTATTGAACGATACTTGATAGTAGTTAATCCAGCATTAAAAAGTGTTACAAATTTTTGATATTCAAACTTATCAATACCAAAATTCTCATTTATATCATTCATATATTCCAAGACTTTTTTATAAACTTGTCTATCAATACTATCCACTTTCAACTCTTCTATATCATCATAATCTCCATCTTCTTTATCGAGATACATTCTGATTTTACAATAATCAAATACATCAACTAGTTTTTTCACATAACGTTTAACTTGTAGGTTATCTTTCATAGATACTTCAGAAACCTTAGCAGAGAATTCTAATAGTACCTCTTTACAAATTTGTAGTTGTTCTGTAGAATATTTAATTGTTTTTTCAACAAAATAATCTTTTAATATATCATTAGAAGAATTTACTAATTTCTCATTTAATATATTTTCAACATCATCTATAGAAATTACTCTAACTTTTTCTAACAAATCATTATAACTAAACTTAGTAGTTGATGATACAATTAGGTTACTCTTAGAAATTCTTTCTTTAATCGTATCCACGTCTAATTCTGCTATTAACTTTTCTAATTGTTTTTCATTAACGCTTGTATCATCTAATAGAATATAAGAAATAACTTTTTGACGATAAATATTCTCGAAGTTTGTTAATCTAGTCTTTAATAGGTTTAATAACCTAATTTTAAAATTTCCATCATTAAAATTTAATACTTCCTGAATAAATTTAACTAAACGATGATTACTTGTCTCTATATTTTTATCTAAATGTACTTCTATATTATAATCTTTAAATATATTCACATAGTTCTCATATGTATTATCACGATAAAGAATAGCTATATCTTTATGATCAATATTTTTTTCCTCTTTTAATTTTACTATTTCACGTGCTACTTGTTTAACTTCTAATTCTTTATTCTTAGCACAAATAATCTCAATACTATCATCAGTCTCATATTGTGCAGTAAAATTTTTATAATATTTCTCAGCAAGAATACTATTTGAAATTCCTGTGAATCGTCCATTTTGGTTTTCTAGTATACTGTAATTCTCTACTATACTGTCCTTTATATCAAATTTTAATACACTCACTTCTTCATTTTTAATAAAAGCTACTAATGAAAAATTAACATCTTGGTTATTTTTCACGATTTCATTCATACTAGCAATAATTTCATGAGATTTTCTGAATATATCTAGTTTGTATTTCTCTTTGCTAAATAAATCTGAAAGATAAAAACTATTATATTTCATCTTTTCTAATTCATAACCTTGAATCAACTGCAAAAGATCGAAGTTAAAATATCTATTCGCATCACTAATTACACTTATTATTAATTTTTTAGATTTTTTAGCTAATTTCTCTATAAAATTATACTCTTGAGCTGTAAAGTTATAATAAGCATCGACATAAAATACATAGTCACTTAAATCGATATATTCTAAATATAATAACAATTCAGTTATATAATCTACTTTATCAAATGTACTCTGTTCTTTTAATAATCTTGTGTACTCTACGTATATTTCTAAAATTGCTTCTAGTTTTTCACGATGACTTTTTTCCAAATTACTATTTTTTTCTAAATACTCTTCTAAAGTATTTATACTTACAGTATATTCCTTTAACTCATTTATAATTTCTTCTACAACTTCTATAAAACTCGCATCTTGTAAAATTCGTTTTACTAAAAAATTCTCACTATTTTCTAGATTTTTCGCAGCCTTATAGAAATAAAATGGTTTAATATTGTCACCTAATCTCTTAAGATTATCGATTCCGAGTTGTTTAGATAGCCTTCTAGTTAAACTTGAGAAATTCATAACATCAATATTAAATGTTCCACCGAACTTATCACATAAGATTTTTTCGAAATTAAAACTGTTTTGTTCCGGAGTCAACACTATTATCTTATTATCTTTTCTATTTAACTCTATATCATCTAGTATATAGTTAGTCTTACCGACACCACTTGGACCTACTAATAATTCTAAATTCATTGTTTCTCCTTTCTTTTATTAATTTAATTTATACTCCAGTCATTTTTACTTTTGCATAATTATCTTTAGCATATACCTCAATTTTCGGTCTAATTCGTTCTTTAAGTTCACTAACATGAGATATTATACCTATATTTCTTCCATAAGACTGAAGATCTATTAATGTTGTTAATGCAATATCTAAAGTTTCAGCATCCAATGAACCGAATCCTTCATCTATAAAAATAGTTTCTAAAGAGATTCCGCCACTCTCATTTTGTATTACTTCTGCTAAACCTAGTGCCAACGCTAACGAAGCTAAGAATAATTCTCCTCCAGATAGAGAACTTATAATACGCGTACTATTTAGATAAATATCATGTATCTCTATTTCTAGACCTTGCAGCCCTCCACCTTTAGATTTTTCTTCACGTCTAATGAATCTGTAACGATCATTTGTCATCTGTAGTAATCTTTTCGTTCCTGCAACGAGTATCAAGTCTAAATAATATCCTTGTACATACGTTTCTAGAGACTTTCTATTTTCTGTTTTTCCACTAACAACATCACTTAAAGCTATTATTTCTCGTGTATCTTTAGACGTTTTTAATAAGTTGAGATACTCACTATGAATTTTTTCGTATAATTTCTTATTATTCGATAATCTCGTTGTAAGAATTGCCATTTTTTCTATAAAATTAGAAACCTTATCTTCTATATCTTGCAATTTCTTGCGTTCTTCTTCTAAATCAGGTCTTACTGTATTCGTTAATTCTTCTTCAAGTTGTTTCAGAGAATTTATAACTATCTTCTTAGTATCTTCAAATTCATCAATTTGAGTTTGATATTGTTCTAATTTTTCTAATTCCTTGATGTTTTCTTTAGCTTGTTCTAAAGAATTATAATATTTACTAAGTTTAGATTTTGTAAAATTCATTACTATGACTTCAATACCTTTAGTAACTTCTAATAAATTCTCTTCATTATTTTTCTGCTCAGTTTCTATTTTTGTTTTCCTAATTTGTAACTCATTATTATTTTCCTGGAATTTATTATAGTTATTATCAAATTCATTAATTTGAACTATATTATTTTCATAATAGCCCTTAAACTCTTCTAACTCTATATTTACATTATTTTCAAATTGATCAATTTTATTTTTAGCTTGCGATTGTTTTTGTTTTAACTGATCTTCATCTTTTAGTAAAACTGACAGATTTTCTATCTCTTTTTCAAAGCCTTTTATTCTAACTTCCGATTTTTTTAATCCTTCAACAACTTCTGTTAAATTAGTAGTTTCATGTTTTAATTCATCTTCTAATTGAGATAATTGTTCTACGGCTTTAAGATTAATAGAATCTTCTAAATCTTTTATTTCTGTAGTTAAATTTTGAATATCTTGTTCGTCTTTTTGTAAAAGGGTTTCTAATTTTATTACTTTTTCAGTAACATCTTGTAATGATTTTTCTATATCATCATCTACTTCTACAAGTGTAGTTACCTCTGGAAGATGCTCGATTTTCTGTTTACAAAGTGGGCAATCGTCACCCTCATGCAACTTCACTAAAAAACTATTTAGTACTTCTTGTTCTTTATTACTTTTCAGCAATAATACATCTTTTTCAATATCTTCTTTTATTACCTGCAACTCTTCTAAATTTTTTTTTGAAGCTTCATAATTAAGCTTTTTATCATTTAATTCTGATGATTTTTTTTCAAACTCTTTTAGTTTTTCTACTTCTTGTTCTTTCTTTAAAATCTCTAATTTTAACTTTCCTATGCTACTATCTAGAATATTCTTTTCTTCATTCGATTCAAAATAATTTTCTTTTTCACTTTTCAAACTAGTTTCTATTTCTTTTACAGATTCTTTTTTTTGATTTAGTTCTTCAAGTTTATTAGTAAATATGTTTATTTCACTTTTAGCCACTATCAGTTCATCTATATTGTTATAAAAGAATTTTAAATCTGTTGTCTCTTTTCTAAGTGATTCAATTTTTTCTTTCATTGAATTAAGTTTAGTTTCCAGCTCATTATTCATAGCTAAATCTTTCTTATATCGCTCTTTTTCATCTAGCAAAGATTTTCCCTGTTTTGTTAATTGAAGTTGTTTATCTAATAAACTTACATATTCTGTTATTTTATCGTTACTTTTTTGTAACTCCGTTAACTTTTCTACTTCCATTTTTAGTTTATTGAAATAATCGTCTTTTTTATTTAATTCATCAATTTTTACCTTATTATCTTCAAGATTTAAAAATTTATCATTCAGTTTACTTAATTCTATAAAATTTTCTTTTGATTTTATAAGATTTTTTTCTAATTTAGCTAATTCTTTTTTTTCTGTTTCTATCTCGTTTTCTTGAGATAAAATTATTTCATTTATTTCCTCAAAATTCTCATCTTTTAAAAATTCAAACTTTGTTAGTTCTCCATCTATATCAAACTGTTCAAATCTTGTAATTAATTCTTTTTCTTTTTGTTTGTTATTACTATCTAATTTTTTTGCTTGTTCTTGTAATTGATCTACAAATTTTTGATAAAAATAAGTGTTAAATAACGACCTTAAAGTTTCTTTCTTCTCACTTGATTTTGATAATAGAAACTCTTTAAATTTACCTTGAGGTAATATAATAATTTGACAAAATTGCTTGTCATCTAAGCCTATTAATTCTTCTACTTTTTCTTTAACCTCTTGCTCTTTTGTTGCAATAACTTCTAATCCTTCATAATTGTATTGCATTAAAGCAACCTTTCCAGAAGTTAAATTTTTATTACCAGTCTTCAAATAAGCCAAAGTTCTCTCAATTCTATATCTTTTACCATTCAATTCAAAGTCAAAATTTACCTGTGTTTTATCTTTATCACTAGCTGTTTTCGTTCTTAAAGAAGCTACATCTTTACCACCAGTCGTTTTATTATATAACGCATAAGTAATAGCATCAAAAAGCGTAGATTTTCCAGAACCGGTTTTTCCTGTTATTAAAAATATAGGTTCATTTATTATTCTATCCCATTCAATTATTTCATCTTTATATGGACCAAATTCTCTTAATTCTAATCTAATTGGTTTCATCTTGATTCACCTTATCTATAATATTTACCAGCACTTGTTTTTGCCCTACTGTTAACTCGCTACCTGTTTGCTCACTATAAAATCCTTCTATCAATTCTAGTGGACTTTTAGTCAACATCTCTTTATCGAGTTTCATTTCAATATTACTATTATTATTTCTTTTTTGTTTAAGTATCAAAGTATTAGGATAATATTCTTTAATTCTTGGTAATGGATCTGTTACACCTTCCAAGCCACTTAATTCCATACTAAAATAATCATTTTTACAATCAAAATTTTGTTGAAATTCTTTTGTAAATACCTCTTCATATCTTGCACTAATATTATGCAATTTACGTTTTTGTTCCAAGGAAATAAACTCTTCAGTAAAAATTTCTTTTGTTAATTTTACCAGCCTCATTCCTTTTGTCTGTGTTGCTTCAGAGAATGAATAAGCCATTGGACTACCACTGTATTTTATACGTTCTTCTTTTATAGCATTCGGATTATGAAGATGACCTAAAGCTACATAATCAAATTTTTCAAAAATTTCAATTGCTACATTTTCAACAGTTCCTACTGAAATTTCTCTTTCAGAATCAGTTTCTAGCCCTCCAGATACAAAAGTATGAGCTACTAAAATATTAGTTTTATTCATATCTATATTTTTATAAATTTCATCAATTACTCTTTTTGTTGCCGAATTGTGAGTTGTTAGAGTGCTATCCTCAAAATATTTTCTTGCTTCAAAAGGTTCAAAATATGGTAATAAATATATATCCGTATCTTCAATGGTAATCTTATCAAATACTTGATTTAATCTTGTATGAAGATAGAATTTATGCTTGCTAAACCAAGCTTCTCCTATAGCTAATCTCTCCCTGCTATCATGATTACCACTAATTGCAAAAATTGGTATATTACATTCTATGTTAATTTTCACTAGGAGTTCCTGTAAAAGTGTTGTAGCCTCTTTACTAGGAACACTTCTATCATATAAATCACCTGCAATTATTAAAAAGTCAGGTTTAGTCTCATCAATTTTTCTGATCAAATTATTCATTACATATTGTTGATCTTCTAATAAATCTTTTCCTTGTAATTTTCTTCCAATATGCCAATCTGCAGTATGTAAAAATTTAACCATATAATCACCTTTTTTCTATAAATTATCTCTATTATATTATAGCTTAAAACGAAATAAAATAACAGAGAATGATAAAATATTGTTAGATACGCTTCTATAACTAATATGAAAAAAAGAGCCTTGCATTATTGCATGACTCTTTAGTATTTTAAAATTGTAAAAAATAGTTTAATAGGTATTTAATACCTATCGATATTATATATTAAATCTATTAAAATTAAAAGCGATTTCCTAATACTAAATCTCTTTTATCAATATAATAAAAAATGAAGAGGCTGATCCAAAGGTACTAGATTTAAAAAATAGTTTACATGAAAACACATAGACTCAGTGGTTTATTGATATCTAAATTCACTTCATAAAAACTTTTTAGATTATCTAATAAACTGTGCGGGGACGACTCCACAAAATCGATTTCTCCGAAATCACGATTTTTGAGTCACTCCCAGCGTACCTAAAGGCACGCCTATCTAGTAGTTTCTGCTTGTTCTTCTTTGTTGCGTGTGATCTTAATACCCGTACTCACAGACTCACTCACAAACTACTATTCGACAGTTTTTATTTTTACTATATGGATTTATTATATCATAATATCTCAACTCAAATTTTATTTAATTTTTATATTAAATAAAAAGCTCTAACTATTTCATTATATCATACTTTTAACATATTTTTTAGAAAATATGTCATCATCTATTTCGTGTTGTTTTCATCAAACTTTCATGATATATTTAAGATAGATTTAAGTATATACTTATTAAATTAATATGTAGTTGTAAATACAATTTAAGTTTTACTTTATAAGTGAGGGAACCATTATGAAAACAAAAAAAAATAAACTAACTTACTCAATTTTATCATTAGGATTAATAATTAGCCCTATTTTTTCTTTAATCGATAATTCTAATATAGCTAACGCTAAAACAAATATACAAAATGAAAATATAAAAGCAAATAATACATTTACAACAACAATAGATTTATCTAAGATTGACGTCGAAAATGAATTACTTAAAGCACAACAATTACTAAAAGAAAAAAAATAACACAAGAAGAATATAATTTAATCAAATCAATATTAAAACCTGAAATTAATAACATAAGCAGTCAAACTAAATTTAGAGCAGCTCCACGTGCTTACGGACCTTATTATTCAGCTAGAAAAGTTGCATATATAAATAATTGGGGTGTAAGAGAAATTTATAAGAATGCACTACCTAAATCTAAAGGTTTAAGTACAATAATTAGTTTCATTACGGGTAGACTAATTGGAGGCCCTTATGGTTGGGGATTAGGAGCTTTAGGATTAATTCAATCTTTCAGTAGTCCAAGTGCATTTGAACAAGCTATACAACAAGCATATTGGCAAGGTAAAGGTATTGACGTATATTATCATATAAGTAGAAGTATAATGAGCTTAAACTATGTATCTTATGTTGTGATTTAATTATGAATAATAAATATTATGATATAATATCTTTAATAATTTTCCCTATTCTATACTTTTCTTATATAAAAAACACTTTAAAGATAAACATAAATCAAGAACATATAAAAACCTTTGTTATACTATACTCAATAATAATCCTAACTATAATTATTCAAAATTCATATGAAAAAATTAAAAATAAAAAAAATAAAAAGAATAAAAAAGACGACTAATTAGTCGTTTTTTTCAGGCTGTTGACTCATGCATATTTTGTATTTATCAACAGCCTGATAAAGAGCTAGACCAAAAAAAACTATATTTAACAAAGTTCATATGATAACTCATAGACACAGTAGTTTATCGATATCTAAATTCTTTTTATAAAAGCTTTTTAGATATTTAATATACTTTACGGGAGGTGACTAGACAAAATCTTGTTTCTTAAGAAATCATAATTTTTGAGATACTCCCTTTAATACTAAAAATTGTACAAATAGTTTAATAGATATTTAATACCTATCGATATTATATCTTAAATTAATTTAAATTAAATTGATAAAAATTAAAAGAGATTTCCTAATACTTAATCTCTTTTATCTATATATTAAAAAAATGAAGAGAAGATATGTTAATCTCCTCTTCATAATTTTCTATTTTCCAAATAATCTTTGAACATCATTCCATGTTACAGCTAACATTAATGCTACCATTAATAAACCAAATGCTACTGTCAAGTAATATTGGGCTTTTTTATTAATTGGTTTCTTAAATATTGCTTCGTAAATTACAAAAATTATTCTTCCACCATCAAGAACTGGAATAGGAATTAAGTTCATTAGTCCTAAGTTTACACTTAAAATCCCTGTCCATCTTAGGGTTGTTAGTAATCCACTTTGTGCAGCAGCTGAAGACATTTCATAAATTGCTACAGGTCCACCTAGTTGATTTAAACTAAATCCACCACTGAATAATGAAGCAAATAAATTAACAATTCCCATGAAAATCATTGTTCCGTAGAAAAGAGTTTGTTCGAAACCATTCTTAATAGAACCAACTAGATCTTTTTCATAAGCTTGATTAATACCAAGTTTATAAGTTTTAACCTCTTTTCCTTTTTTCACCGAAATCTCTTCTTTTGGAGTTATTTTAATCTCTTGTTGTGAACCATCACGTGAAATTTTTAATATAAGCTCAGAACCATTAGAACCTACGATTTCTTTTGTCATTTCATTCCATGTTGTAACACTCTTACCATTTACCTGCTCAACTACATCGCCTTCTTTTAGTCCAGATGAGTAAGCTGGGTAATTGGCCGCTATTTCTCCTAAGCGAGTAGTATTTGATGGAACACCACTATAGATTGAAATACCTAAGAAAATTGCTAGTGCTAATATAAAGTTCATCAATGGTCCCGCGAATAATGTCCAGAATTTTTTCCCCCATGAATGTGAAGAAAACATTCTTTCAACTGGAGCAATTTGTTCTTCCATACCACCAAATGCAACACATGCATCTTTTCTTACTTCATAACGTTCTATCTTATCTCCAACGAATCCTTCAACAAAAAGTTTTTCTGTTAAATCAAATTCGTTTAATTCTAATGGAAGTAAATCCATATCATTACTTTTATCTAGAACTATTTTTTCAACATTATCATTTTCATCTAGTTTTAAACTAACTTTCATACCTTTTTTAAGATCATATACTGACATATCATTGTTGAAATCAAAAACATTGTCAGGCATTTTTACGTATCCACCTACAGGTAGAAGTCTAATAGTAAAATTAGTTTCTCCTATTTTTTTATGGAAGATTTTGGGTCCCATTCCTATTGCGAACTCTTGGCACAATATTCCTGATCTTTTAGCAACTATAAAATGCCCAAATTCATGAATAGTTACTACTACAAAAAATATTAATATAAATGCTATAATACCTTGCATCTAATACCCCTTTCTATATTCTAAAATAAACTAAGTAATAATATTAAACATGGAGCTGATAATATTACAGAATCAAATCTGTCAAATATACCACCATGACCTGGTAATAAATTACTACTATCTTTAACTTGATATTCTCTCTTATATGCTGATTCAATTAAATCACCAAATTGTCCGATTACACTTACTATCAATGTTACAACAATTGCAACTAATAAATTTGAAAAAATATTAGTTGTAAAGAAGAACAATAATGCTATCGCTATCGATGATACACTTCCAATTACTGAACCTTCTATTGATTTATTTGGACTTATATTAGGTGAAAGTTTATTTTTTCCAAATTTCATTCCACCAAAATATGCAAAACTATCTGTAAACCAAATAGTAAGTAATAAATACGCTACATGGCTTAAACTTAAGTTTCTCAACATAAATAAACAATAGAAACCAACAAATATATAAACAGTTACGAATATTATTGAACCAATTTCAACTAATTTAATTTTATGCCCAGTCACAACAACAGTACCTAACATACCAATTAATATTAAATATACTATAGAATACTGTAATAATGATGAAACTTCACTATGTAAAAATAATAATGCTCCTGCTAATGACGATAAACTTAAAACTACGATGTTAGTTTCCTTAAAAGTCATTCTAACTATTTCATACATAGCCATCACACCAAGTGCAAAAGTTGTAAATTTGAAATAATCTCCACCTAAAAATAATAAAGGTAAGAAAACAATTAATGCTACTATAGCCGTTATTATCCTAGTCTTCATTTAAACCTCCAAATCTTCTATCTCTACTTTGATATTCTAATAAAGCTTGATAGAATTCATCTTCATTAAAATCAGGCCAAGCTACTTTTGTGAATAAAAACTCACTATAAGCAATTTGCCACAGTAAGAAGTTTGAAATTCTTTGTTCTCCTGAAGTTCTTATTAATAAATCAGGATCTGGTGTATTAGATGTAAATAGATTTGCACTAACATGCTCTTCAGAAATTTCTTCAGCACTATATTTATTATCTTGAACATCTTTTGCAATTTGTTTAATTGCCCTTAACATTTCGTCTTTAGAACCATAATTTAAGGCAAAAATTAATTTTAATCCTGTATTATTTTTTGTTTGTTCAATTGCATCATTAACTGCTTTTCTAGTATTTTCTGGAAGTTTTTCTACCACACCTATGACTTCAACTTTTACGTTATTTTCCATAAGTTCTGGCATAAAACTACTAAACATCTTCTCTGGAAGATCCATTAAATAACTAACTTCTTCCTTCGGTCTAGCCCAGTTTTCCGTAGAAAATGCATATAAAGTCAAATATTTAACACCTAATTTTGATGCATACTTTGTGATTTTTTTTACAGTTTGCATTCCTTCATAGTGTCCTTTAATTCTAGGCATATTTCTTTTTTTAGCCCAACGTCCATTACCATCCATTATTATAGCAACGTGTGTCGGAATTTTTTTTAATTCTTGTTTTTCAGTTTTTTGTACTTGTTCAGTTTTTCTAAAAAATTTAAACATAATTCCTCCTATGTAACATCCTTCATTATATCATAAAAGACCTAATGCAACAAACTTTTAATAGGATATGTATTTTAAAATATTACATCCATTTATTAGTTAATATATGACATTAATCTTTTAAAACAGTTAAAATCAGTTTTATATTTTTTTAGTTAGAGATAGTCATTATCCCGAAAATTAACATTCTTCATGTAAACTTTTGAATTTTTTTGTTGCATTGTCAGAAAATTTATGCTAGAATATATTCATTAACAATTTAATGCGTTGATAAGTAGAATCTTACAATCTACTTTTAGAGAGTTCTCGGTTGCTGAAAGAGAATAGTTAGATGTAAGAGAAATGGACTTTGAGCATATAGTTTTTACTACGGTATTGCCCGTTATAGCAAAAGTTATGTTTGTAACTTACTGAGGTACAATAAGTGATTATTGTATAAATAAAGGTGGTAACACGTTAAGACGTCCTTTAGCAAAAGCTAGAGTACGTCTTTTTATTATAAGAAAGGAGAAATATATGATTAATCTTAATAATGTTAGCAAAACCTTTTATCAAAAAGGTAAAGAAATCCAAGCGTTAAAACCTACTAACCTTCATGTAAAAGCTGGTGAAATTTTTGGAATTATCGGTTACTCAGGTGCTGGAAAAAGTACTCTTCTACGATGTCTTAACCTATTAGAAACGCCTTCTGAAGGAGAAGTAATTGTAGATAACCAAGTTGTTAACAAACTAAATAGAAAGGATTTACGATCATACAGGCAAAAAATTGGAATGATTTTTCAACAGTTTAATCTTCTTAGTTCTAAAACTGTAGGTGAAAATATTGCATTTAATTTAAAAGCCGGAGATGTTGATCCGAAAGATATTCCAAAAAGAATAGATGAATTGTTAGAACTTGTAGGACTTTCTGATAAAAAGAATGTTTATCCAAGCCAACTTTCTGGTGGTCAAAAGCAACGTGTCGGTATTGCTAAAGCTTTGGCAAATAATCCAAAATTATTACTTTGTGATGAAGCAACAAGTGCATTAGACCCTGTTACAACTAAACAAATTTTGTCTTTATTAAAAGAAATCAATCGTAAATTAGGAATCACAATTATTCTTGTTACTCATGAAATGGAAGTAATAAAACAAATTTGTGATAATGTAGCAGTAATGGAAAATGGTGAAATTATCGAGTTAAATTCTGTTTATGAGATTTTCTCAAATCCAAAAACGAAATTAATGCAAGAATTTATAGCTAATCTACACAATGATGAAGATTTTGAAGAGCATCTTGCTGAACATTATAAAAATGAAACTGTAATAAGGGTTATTTTTAAAGGTGAAGCAACTAAAGAGCCTCTAATTCAAACTTTAGCTAATAAATATAATGTTACTACTAACATACTTGCTGGTCGAATCGAATACATTCAAAATAAACAGTTAGGAAGCTTAACTTTTTCAGTAGTCGGTGAACCTGATAACACAGAGAAATTTGTAAATCACTTAATTGATCAAGTTAATGATGTGGAGGTGAATGTATATGGAAAATAATCTAAGTTTAATAGAACAATGGAAAAATCTTCAACCAGAATTAATTAAATCATTTGCCGATTCATTATACATGATAAGTGTTTCAATAATAATTACAGTAATTGTCGGATTATTTTTAGGAGTAGTTTTATTCTTAACTAGTAATAGACTTCTGTTCAAAAATGTTATTATTTATAAAACGGTCGATTTTCTAGTTAACACAATTCGTTCTATTCCATTTATTATTCTTTTGGTATTCTTGATACCATTTACTCTATTTTTATTAGGAAAATCAACTGGACCTACTGGAGCAATAGTTCCACTAACAGTTGCAGCTATACCTCTATTTACGAGATTAGTTGATACTTCACTAAATGAAATAGACTATGGTGTTATTGAGTCAGCAGTTGCTTCTGGAGCTTCTCTAAAATTAATAGTTAAAGAAGTTTTAATACCTGAAGCTATGTTTGGAATTATCCAATCTATTACTCTAACTTTAATCAACCTAATTGCTTTTTCAGCAATGGCTGGTGTTGTTGGTGGTGGTGGAATTGGAGACCTTGCGATTAGATATGGTTATTATCGTTTTGATAATTTCACAATGTGGATTACAGTAATTCTATTAATTATCTTAGTCCAAATTACACAATATATAGGAAATTCAATTTCAAAAAAATTCAAAAAAAATTAATTTAAAGGAGATTTATATTTATGAACAAACTAAAAAAATTATTAACAGTTGTTTTTACAGCGTTTTTAGCTATTACTCTAGCTGCTTGTGGAGCTACAAGCTCAAGCAATAATGGTGGTGGAGAGAAAAAAGAAATAAAAATAGGTGCAACATCTGGTCCTTATGCTGATATGGTAAACAAAGCACTTAAACCTCTTCTTGAGAAAAAAGGATATACAGTTAAAGTAACAGAATTCTCAGATTACATCCAACCTAACAAAGCTTTAAACAGTGGTGAATTAGACGCAAACTTATTCCAACACAAAATTTACATGAAAAAATTTGCTGAACAAAATGGAATGGACTTAACAGCACTTGCTCCTGTTCCAACTGCACCAATGGGATTATATTCTGATAAAGTTAAAGATCTTAAAGATTTACCAGAAGGTGCTGAAGTAACTCTTCCAAATGACCCTTCAAACGCTGCTCGTGCTTATGCATTATTAGCTGCTGCTGATTTAATCAAAATCAAACCTAATACTGACGTACTAAAAATCACTAAAAACGATGTAGTAGAAAATCCTAAAAAACTTAAATTTACAGAATTAGAAGCTGGTCAACTTGCTAGATCATTAAGTAGTACTACACTTGCTGCAGTACCAGGAAACTTCGCACTTGCTGCTAAATTTGATTTAACAAAAGCATTAATCTTAGAAAAAATGAACGAAAACAACCGTAACAACGTTGTTGTAACTACTGCAAACAAAGACAAACAATTCGCTAAAGATTTAGTAGAAATCGTTCAATCTAAAGAATTTGATGAAATCATCAATAAAGATTTCAAAGGATTTGACAAACCTGGAAAATAATTAACAAGGACGTGATTAATTATGAAAATTGAATTATCAAATACAATTAAAAATATTCCTGAAAATGTATTCTACCCTATTTTCAAATTAATCTCTGAGGAAAGTTCAAATGGTAATCCATTATTAAATGCGGGTATCGGAGTTCCAGACTCTGATACCCCTGAACTTTTACTTAAAGAATTGGAAACAGCTATAAGAAAACCTGAAAATATGAGATATGGAGCATTTGATGGTAAAGTAACATTATTAAATGAAATATCTCAGTGGTTGAAAGAAAACTATAATATTGACGCAGATCCTAAAAGTGAAATTGCTTTAGTATTTGGTACTAAATCTGGATTATCAAGTATTCCTTCAGTACTACTAAATCCAAATGATACGGTGTTATTACCAGTACCAAGTTATCCTGACTACATTCAAGGAATTGCATTAGCCCAAGCTAAATATGAAGAGATAGAATTGAAACAAGAAAATAATTATTTACTAGACTATTCTGATATTCCTGAAGAAGTGCTTAGAGATGCTAAACTTATATTTTTAAACTATCCTTCTAATCCTATTGGTGCAGTAGCTACGAAAGAGTTTTATGAACAAACAGTCAAGTGGGCAAAAGAAAATAATATCGTAGTTCTTCAAGATCATGCATATTCTAATTTCTATTATAAAGAAGGATACTCTCCAGCATTTATGCAAACTGAAGGAGCTAAAGAAGTAGGAATTGAATTTTTCTCGTTTTCCAAAAACTTCTCAATTTCAGGTCTAAGAATTGGTTTTGCTGTTGGGAACAAAGAAATTATTCGTGGACTAAAAGAATATAATACAATTTTCCACGCTAATATCTATGGAGCAATTCAGGATACAGTAATAACTGCATTAAAAAATTATAAAAACTTAACTAGTCATATAAAAGAAACTTATTCAAAAAGAATAGATAAAATAACTTCTAAACTTGATGAATTGGGATATTCATATTTTAAACCAGAAGGTGGAATTTTTATCTGGTTAAAAGTTAAAAACGGATATGACAGCCAAAGTTTCTTTGAATTATTACTAAAAAAATATAGAATTGTTACTATGCCTGGCCATGTTTTTGGTCAAGGTGGTGAAAACTATATTAGATTAAGTCTGAGTCTTTCAGATGAACAAATTAACATATTAATAAAAAAATTAGAAATACTAAATAATGATTTCAAGAATAATTAGAAATATTGATATCTTTATTAAATCTCATTAAAAATTCGACTAATCTATTGATTAGCCGAATTTTTAATGTTAACATATTAGTTTACATAAATATTTTTTTGAAAGGATGATTAAATGAAAAAAAATACAAGATGGACTGTCTTATTCGCCTCAATGGCAATTTTGTTGTGTGCTGGATCACTATATTCTTTTAGTGTTTTTGCAAAACCTCTAAGTGTTTCAAAAGGATGGAGTATGCCAGATGTTATGCTAGCATTTACTATAAATGCTGCTATCGCCCCTATTCCTACTATTCTTGGAGGATTTATTACAGATAAAGGAAAAGCAAATATTTCTATAATTTTAGGAGGAATACTATTTGCTGTCGGATTTATTCTTACTGGATTTGCTACTACAAAAGGAATGTTATATTTTAGCTATGGTGTATTATCAGGTGTCGGACAAGCATTTGCATACTCTGGAATTATAAGTAATGCACTTAGATTCTTCCCTGATAAAAGAGGATTAGCTGCTGGTCTAATAACTGGTGCTATGGGTGGTGCTAGTGTAATTGCCGCTCCAATCGCACATAGTCTTATAGCTAATTATGGAGTACACAATGCATTCATCTACCTAGGTAGTGTTTACTTAGTAATCATTATTATAGCTCTATTCTTCATAAAAGTTGCTCCTGCAAATTATCAACCTGAAGGTTGGGTTCAACCTGTGGCTGAAATTAAGCAAGAAGCTGCTAACAAAAACTGGAAACAGATGCTAATGAGTTTATCATTTTACTTCATAATCTCAATGTTTGCTATCGGTGCATTCTCTGGTCTTATGGTAGCATCAAATGCATCAGTTATTAGCCAAACTATGTTTGGACTAACAGCTTCTGTTGCAGCAACATTTGTTAGTATTTATGCTTTATCAAACTGTTTAGGACGTATCTTCTGGGGAATAGTTTCAGATAAAATCGGTCACGAAAAAACTCTTATTGCTATCTACTCAGTAATCGCTATATCTTTATTAATTCTAGTTAATATAAGAACTACTCTTGGTCTTACAGTTGGACTTGTTCTCCTTGGTTTATGTTTTGGAGGAACTATGGGAGTCTTCGCACCATTAGTAATGAAGACATTCGGTCCTATTAACCAAGGAGTAAACTATGGAATTGTATTTATAGGATTCTCTACTGCTGCATTTTTTGCTCCTAAGTACGCTGCTGGTATTGCAGCAAAGCACAACGGTGACTTTACAGATGCATTTTATGTAGCAATATCTCTAGTTCTTGTTGGATTAGTGATTAGTGTGATATATTCTATTTTTTCAAAACGCAAAGCAATTTAACAAAAAGAAATCATCTCATTAAGTTTTGAGATGATTTCTTTTTTATATTTTCGGTATTTGAATTTTTTGTCCAGCTGCAATATTATTATTACTAATATTATTAGCTTCTTTTATTTTTTCTACACCATTTTGAGCATTCGCTTCTCCATATGCTTTAGAGGCGATAACAAATAATGAATCACCTGATTTAATCACATAATCTTGACCTGCTACAGGAGTTGTACTTACTACACCTGAAGATTCACTCTTTTCAGTATTAGTATCATTATTGTTATTATTATTTGTTGACTCTTTTTTAGAAGTAGTTCCTTCTGTTACTTTAGAATTACTAGCCTTAGGTATATTATTATTACTTTCAGCTTTAGTTTCTTCTGGAACTTTAGCTGTTTGTTGTTCTGTAGTTTGAACTACCTTATCTTTAGATTTTCCTCCAAGTGAATTTCCTACGGTTGTTACCCCTACAAGAATAAGTGGTGCTAATATTATAAATAAAACAACTAGAACTGTATTCTTTATAGTATTATTTTTCATAATATTACCCCTTATATTATTTTACTTCTTCGAAATAATCGTGGTAATAACCACCAACTTTACCGCTATTATCTACCACAAATACATATTCTTCTGTTTCATTTACTACTTCATATTCTTTTCCTACAGTAAGCATATTACTTACAGTAAATTTCTCAGCATCTGTATGTTTTACAATAACTTTTTTTGACATTGTCCTACCTCCTTACTCTATTATTTTTATTTTATTACAATATAACTATTTTTTCAATTGTTTTTTACTAGCTATTAATGAAACCATCATAAATACCACAAGTGAGATTAATAATGATATCACAACAGGTTCAATAAATTTAATTACATAAACTGTTTTTATTAGTATATAACTAAGTAAACCTACTACTATCGAACTTAATGCTCCATATTTCTCAGCTTTTTTCCAATATAAACCTAATAATATAGGCCATAAGAATGTTGCTTCTAATCCACCAAAAGCAAATAGATTTACATTAACTATTAAACTAGGTGGTCTCATACTTAATAACATTATAAGTAAAATTACTAAAATATTTACCCCATAAACAAATATAGGAACTTTTTTACTTGTAATTTTTTCTTTTATAAACTTGTTATTAAATAATAAGTCCTTTATCAAAGCCGATGATATTAATAAGAATTGAGCATTCACAGTTGTTATAATAGCTGCCATAGGAGCTGCAAGTACCAACGCAGCTAAATACCATGGAAGTACTTTTAATGTAATTATAGGAATTACTGAATCGTAGTCTTTTATGTCTGGGAAAACTCCTCTAGCCATAACTCCAATTAAATGTACTCCGAACATTACGATAAATATTACTATTGATCCGACGATAATAGATTGTTTTAAACTTCTTTTATTCTTATATAACATTGAGTTGATAGCAATCTGCGGGATACCTATAACCCCAACTCCAACTAATACCCAAAACGAACTAACATAACTAGGTGTTAAACTTCCATTAGCTCCAAAAGGAGTTAATATCTTTTCATTAATATTAACCAGGTTCGCTGTAATCTGATCAATTCCTCCACCATAATTAATTACTGCAAACAGTAAAATTATTGTAGAAAATATCATTATTAAACCTTGAATCATATCGGTAATTAAAATATTCTTCAATCCACCGAATACTACACAAAATATAATAATTACTGAAATAAGAACTATACCAGTCTTATATTCAATACCCATAAATGCTGACAATAATTTTGCTCCTCCAACCCATTGGGCACTCATCGCAGCAATTAGAAATACTATCATAGCCAAAGTAGAAATAAATGCAACTAATTTTGAATTATATCTATTTCTTAAATAATCACTTATAGTTATCGCATTAATTTTTTGTGCAGCATTTTTAAATTTTTTTGCCAAGACTAATAGTACAAAATAGCCAGTTACAACTTGGATTACAGCTAGAAGAACCCAACCATAACCAAGTTTATACGCTACTCCAGGACCACCTAAAAATGTTGAAGCTGATCCATAAGTTGACATTAATGTTATCGCAAGTACTATTCCACTTACTTTTCTATCTGCTAAATAGTACTTTTCGAAAAAACCACCATGGTGTTCCGCTTTACTCATACGGTTCATCATTAACGGTAATAAAATTATCGCTAAAAATATTGTTGCAAATAGAATTAGTATTTTGTAATCTAATGTATTCGTCATTATTTTTCCTCCTCTTTTATTTCATCATTAAGTAAAAGATTTGTACAAATAATAACTAATATTATTATTAAAATACTTACTACTATCGAACTGTAAAAAAACCATTCTGGTAATCCTAAAATATACTTATAAGATTTCACATTATTCACATCAAATCTGACATATGCGAAATAATACCATAGAGCAAAGTGAATTATTGCAATAATGATTGCAACTATACCCTCTTTATTTTTTAATCTATTCATTTGTTTTTCCTAAAACCCTCATTATTAAATCATAAATTTTTACATAATAGACTTTCATAAAGTCTACTACTAAGCTTCCAAGTAATAATCCTGCAATAACATCACTTAAAAAGTGTGCACCTAAAACCATTCTTGAAATTGGTATTGCAATTATTGCAAAAGTAGCAATTACTTTTAAAATTTCTTTTTTATTTATTACAAACAATAATGCTAAGAAAAATAATGCTACAAATGTAGAATGTCCACTTGGGAAACTAAAACCATCATGAATCTCAGGTAGAGGTCTACCCCTTTGGATGCTGTATTTTAATGCAGATAAGAAGAATCCACCTAATCCAGCACTAAAGAAAATAAACACAGCTTTTTTCAATTCTTTAATCCATACTAGAAATACTGATAAAAGAACCATTATTAATAATAATAGTTTATCATTAAAAACTAATGAAATTATTTTAGCTAATGTTGCCAACGATTTAATCTCAATTAAATCAGCGATAATTCTATCGATATCATTATTCGGAAATTTAATTGCTACAAATGCTAACAGAATCAAAATCAGAAGCTTCAAGTAAAAAGTAATTTTTAATCTGTTCATACTATTTTTCACCTCCTATTTTTTCAATTATTTTATTATAAAATTCACTTACGTCATTAATAACACGTTTTTCTTTTTTATAATCTTTCATTGAATTTTTATAATCATCAAGTTTATCATAAAAATCAAAGATTTGATCAACAGGTAAATTGGTAAAATCTTCTTCAGCGACAACTTTCGCGAAACCATTTTTTTCAAAGAACTTCGCGTTTTCTATTTGATCACCTCTACTCTGATTAGTTCCAAGTGGTACTAAGATTGGAGGTAAATCTAAAGCTAAAAATTCATACAAGGCATTAGCTCCAGCTCTTGAAACTGCAAAATCTGTAATTTTCAGTACATCAAATAGTTCTTTAGCTAAAAATTCATATTGCTTATAACCTTCTTTTTCAACACTATCATTTAATAATCCTTTACCTACAAGGTGTACTATCTGATATTTGTTAATTAGTTCATCAATATTATTCCAAATATAATCATTTAGAATTTTTGATCCTAATGATCCACCCATAACAAGCATCACAGGTTTTTCCGATGTGAATCCTGTTAGTTCATAAGCGCGATTAGCATCACCTGTATAAATATCATCTCTTACAATAGCACCTATTAGACTAGCTTTTCCTTTAGGTAAGAACTTTTGTGTATCTTCAAATGTTGTAAAAATATGATTACAGAACTTTATGTTGATTTTATTTGCAAGTCCTGGTGTAAGATCCGACTCATGTAAGACAACTGGAATCTTAAGTAATCTAGCTGCGATACAAACTGGAACACTCACAAATCCACCTTTTGAAAATACAAAATTTGGTTTCTCCTTTTTTAATACTAATAAAGAATCTACAATTCCTTTTAGTACTTTAAATGGATCAATAAAATTCTCCCATGAAAAATATCTTCGTAACTTTCCTGAACTTATTTTATAGTACTTAACCTCTGGAATTTTACCAATCATCTCGTTTTCTATACCAGTTTTACTGCCAATATACGAGATTTCATATCCATTTTTTTTGAATTCTGGAATTAAGGCAACATTAACAGATACGTGACCTGCTGAACCCCCTCCAGTAAACAGGATTTTCTTCAATTTTACCCTCTCTCTTTCGTCTTTTTTTCTAAGCGTTCTTCAACATGTTTAGGTACAAATTTCGATAAATCTGCACCAAAACCTGAAACACCTTTTACAATACTAGAACTGATGAATGAATATTGTTTATTAGCCATCATATAAAATGTTTCAATGTTTTCGTCTAACGCCTTATTCATAAATGTTAACTGCATCTCATACTCAAAATCAGATACCGCCCTTAATCCTCTAACAATGACATTTGAGCCTACCTGCTTTGCATAATTTACTAATAATCCTGAAAATGAATCAACTTTAACGTTTGGAATTTCTTTAATTGTTTCATTTATCATCTCCACTCTCTCATCAAGTGAAAATAAATATTTCTTGTCAGGATTTACCAAAATAGCTACTATTACTTCATCAAATAATTCAGCACTTCTGTTTATTATATCAATATGCCCGTAAGTAATAGGATCAAAACTACCAGGTACAATCGCTATTTTTCTTTTCATTTTATTTCTCCATATATTCAAAAATTACTATGTCTGTAATTCCATACTGTTTTTCTCTTATTACTTCGATATTTTCATTTATAATGGTGATTTTTTCTGTATTACTCTTCTCACAGACAATTAAAGCACCATCATTACATAACTGATTATCAAAAATATTTTTCAATGCATCATCTATTAATCCTTTATCATATGGTGGATCTAGAAAAATCAAATCAAATTTTTCTTCCTTCTTCCCGAAAATCTTCAAAGCACGTTTGAAATCATTTCTATATAAAGAATAATCATCATTACTAATTCTACATTTTTCAATATTACTTTTAATAACCTTAATCGCATTATTACTACCGTCAATGAAAGTAGCATGTTTAGCACCACGACTTAAAGCCTCAATTCCTAAACCACCAGTTCCACCGAAAAGATCTAGTACTTTACAATCATAGCAATCTATCATATTAAATAAATTTTCTTTTATTTTATCTGTTGTTGGCCTTGTATTCATACCGTCAACGGCATTTAATTTTATAGATCTATATTTTCCTGCTATTACTCTCATGTTTCCTCACAATAAATATATAATATATTACTTATTAATGAATTCTTTAAAATAAGGGAGAATATGGCTTTCGCCTCCCCCTTATTATAATATTATTGTTTTGTTTGTAAATTACTATCTAAATGCTCAAAACATAAATGTAAATTTGACATTTCTGATAATTCTACTTTTTTTACGAATTTCTTCTTCTTAAGGTCTGCAACAATACTTTCTATTCTAGTTTCATCCACATAAATGCATGCATACCTACCTCTTTTAGAATAAGAAATAAAGTTCCCATATTTTTCTAATTTATTTAAATCTTTAAAACTTTTAAAATAGACATAGATTCCACGTCTTTCTTTTTCAAATAACTCCATAAGTTTCTCCTAGAAATGAGCTGCTGCGTCTACGCGACCTTTCTCATCAATTTTAATTACTTTAACTTTAAGAGTGTCTCCAACTTTTACAACATCTTCAACTTTATTTACTCTTTCTTCAGCTAATTTAGAAATATGTACTAACGCATCTACTCCTGGGAATAATTCAACGAATGCACCGAATTTTTCAATACGTTTAACTTCAGCAAGATAGATTTCACCAACTTCTGCTTCACGTGTGATGTTTTCGATAATTTCGATAGCTTTATTAATTCCTTCGATTTCAGGTGAAGAGATAAATACATCTCCATTTTGTTCGATATCAATTTTAACACCAGTTTTTTCAATGATTTCATTGATAACTTTACCACCTGAACCAATAACATCTTTAATTTTTTCAGGTTTAATTTTAATGATTTTAATTTTCGGTGCAAATGTAGAAACTTCTTGACGAGGTTCAGAGATAATACTGTTCATGTGCTCTAAAATTTGTAATCTACCAACACGTGCTTGTTCTAATGATTCTTTTAAGATTTGTTCACTTAGACCATCGATTTTAATATCCATTTGAAGTGCTGTAATACCTTCAGATGTACCTGCAACTTTGAAGTCCATATCCCCAAGGTGATCTTCCATACCTTGAATATCAGTTAAAATAGTATAGTGTTCATCTTTTTTAACTAATCCCATCGCAATACCAGCTACTTGAGCTTTAATCGGAACTCCTGCTGCCATAAGAGCCATTGATCCAGAACAAATTGTAGCTTGTGAACTTGATCCATTAGATTCTAAAATTTCTGATACAATACGGATTGTATATGGGAAATCTTCTTTAGATGGGATTACTTGTGCTAATGCACGCTCACCTAATGCACCGTGACCAATTTCACGACGTCCTGGCGCACGACTAAATCCAACTTCACCAACTGAGAATGCTGGGAAATTATAGTGTAACATAAATCTTTTGTTTTCTTCTTGAGTTAAATCATCAATGATTTGCTCATCTGATAAGTTACCTAATGTTACAACACCTAAAGACTGAGTTTGTCCACGAGTGAATAATGCAGATCCATGTGTTCTTGGTAATATATCAACTCTTGAAGCCAATGGTCTAATTTCTGTTAAAGCACGTCCATCTGGTCTGATTTTATCTTCAGTGATTTCACGACGAACTTCATCTTTTACAATTTTATCTAGTGATAATTTTGCTTCTTTTACAATATCAAGTTCATCTTTATCAGTTGCTTTTTCTTCAAATACTTCAAGAACTTTTTCTTTAACAGCTGAAATAGCTTCATCTCGTTCTTGTTTATCTTTAATAGCAATAGCTTCTTTCATTTGAGATAATGCCATTGAAAGAACTTCGTTATAGACTGTTTCATCAATAACTTTTAACTCTACAGCCATTTTTTCTCGACCAATTTCATCAACAATTTGTTGTTGGAATGCAATTAGACGTTTAATTTCTTCGTGTCCAAACATAATTGCATTTAACATAATTTCTTCAGATACTTCTTTTGCACCTGCTTCAACCATGTTAATCGCATCAATTGTTCCAGCAACTTTTAAGTCAACTGTAGAACGTTCCATTTGTTCAACTGTTGGGTTAATTACGTATTCTCCATCAACATATCCTACAGTAACACCAGCAATTGGTCCTTTGAATGGAATATTTGATACTGATAATGATAGTGAGCTTCCTAGCATTGCTGCCATTACCGGATCACAATCATATTCAACTGATAAAACAGTTGAAATAACTTGTACTTCATTTCTGAATCCATCTTCGAATAATGGTCTAATCGGTCTATCGATAAGACGAGCAGCTAGAGTAGCTTCAGTTCCTGGACGGCCTTCTCTACGTAAGAATCCTCCTGGTATTTTCCCTACTGCGTACATTTTTTCTTCATAGTTAACTGTTAGCGGGAAGAAATCTACATCTTTTGCTTCTTTTGAAGCAACTGCAGTTGTTAATACAACAGTATCTCCATATTTTACTACTACTGCTGCATTAGCTTGGCGAGCCATTTCACCTAATTCAACTGTTAATGTTTTTCCAGCCCATTGCGTTGTATAAACTTTTTTATCTTGAAACATGTTTATTTCCTTTCAATATTTTTCTTAAACTTTATATAAATCGACTACCTTATTATATCACGAATACTAGTATTTACAAAGAAAAAAACGAAAACATAGTAGAAATAACATTGATTTCTCTACATTTTCGTTTATAATTTTTATCCTAATTGTATTTGATATAATTTATATAAAACTAATACTATTAATAACATAATAATAAATAGAATTATAAGTATTTTTTGTTTATTAGACATGATTACATATGACCTTGAATTTCTTTTTCAAGAATGTTTCTTGTATGCTCACAAACACGTGTAAAATGTTGAATTAAGTCCATATAAACTACTCCAGCTGGAATTTCACAATCTCCATCTTTCATACGTTGAGTATGTCTCTTACGAGCAGCTTTTTCTAGTGCATATATGTTTTCACATGCCGCTAACGCCGCTCCTGCTAAAGCTATGTTGTTTTCTTCTAATGATTTAATAGTTTTTAAAATTATATCATTACAAAGATCAAACATCTCTTGTACTTCTTCTTTTGCACCATCAGAGAATTTCAATTTTTTTCTAATTTGATAATCAACTGATAAAACAATATCTCTAGCGTGGTCACCAATTCTTTCAACGTCACGAGTTCCATCTAATAATGTTGAGGCAATTAAACCTTCTTTAGGACTTAATTTTTCCCTAAATAATAAAGTTAGGTAATCAGTCATTTGTTCATCAAAATTATTTATCGCATCTTCGTAAGTTTCACCTTTTTCTCGTAGTTGCTCTTCACGATTCATGAAGTACTCTACAGAGTTGCGTAAACTTTTCTTAGATAATATTAACATTTCCACAAATTCTTTTTGAACTTGACCTAAAGCTACTGCTGGCGCACTTGTAATAAGTGATTTGTCAAGGTATTGTGTACTGTATTTGATTTGTTCATCTTCTCCCGGAATAAGTTTCGTTACTACGACAACTAATAAACTAATAAATGGGAATTGTAATATTGTATTTAGTATGTTAAATGTACCATGTGCTGATGCAATTGTCATCTTAGGTTCTAGACCTAACGTAGTTTCTAAATACTGAATAAATGCTCCGTAAGGAACTAAAGCAATTAAACAGATTATAGTACCGATAACGTTAAACAATACGTGTGATGCAGCAACACGTTTTGCTGCAATATTACTTCCTATCATCGCTAATGCTGCAGTCGTAATCGCTGTTCCGATATTATCCCCGAATAACACAGGTAGAGCACCTGTTAAACTTAAAGCTCCATCTGCGTATAAGTTTTGTAAAATAGCTATAGTTGCTGCAGAAGATTGAATTAATACTGTTAAGAATGTACCTACTCCTACCCCAACTACTGCACTATCATTAATATGCTCTAATACATTTTGGAACCAAGACATATCTTTCATAGGTCCCATAGCTGTAGCCATCATTTTAAGTGCATAAAAAATTCCACCAAA
This sequence comes from Gemella taiwanensis, assembly GCF_054054385.1. Classification (NCBI taxonomy): domain Bacteria; kingdom Bacillati; phylum Bacillota; class Bacilli; order Caryophanales; family Gemellaceae; genus Gemella; species Gemella taiwanensis. Next base: position 197,130 of record NZ_JBSMTL010000001.1, on the reverse strand, counting down.
ACCAAATATTACACGACCTATATTATTTACTAATTTAGCACGAGTAAAGAATAAAAACGCTGCTCCTAAGAAAATTAAAGGAAGTGCATATTTAGAAATATTAAACCCGATAATGAACGATGTTAATGTAGTTCCGATATTAGAACCCATAACAATAGCAATTGCTTGTTTCGTTTTTAATAATCCTGCCCCTACTAAACTGATAGTAATTACGATAGTTCCTGTACTTGATTGAATAAGTATCGTAACAATAATCCCGGCTAAGACAGCCATAAGTGGTTTAGATGTATATTTATCTAAAACATATCGCATTTTCTCCCCGGCTATTAATTGAAGTCCGTCCCCCATGTACTTAATACTGAATAGGAATAATCCCAGACCTCCTAAAAAAGAAAATAAAATTTCTTGCCAAAGTGCTGACACTTTTTTGTCCTCCTAGTATATGTTGCGTGTATCTTTAAACACACAAATAAATTTTACCATATAAATTTTAAAAGTACAACAAAAATCTAAAACTAGAAATATTAAAATATTATTACAAATTCTTACATTAATTACATAAAATTTGTTAATAACACATTAATATTTTCCAAAAATAAAAAAGGTATCTACAAATTTGTAAATACCTTTTTCGTGCTTATTAAGCTTGTGGATAAACAGAAACTTTTTTACGGCTACGTCCGTATCTTTCGAAACGTACAACTCCGTCAACTAGTGAGAATAATGTATCATCTCCACCTTTTCCTACGTTAGTTCCTGGCCAAATTTTTGTCCCACGTTGTCTGTATAAGATAGAACCTGCAGTTACGTACTGACCGTCAGCTCTTTTAGCACCTAAACGTTTTGATTCAGAGTCACGTCCGTTTTTAGTAGAACCTACCCCTTTTTTAGATGCGAAGAATTGTAAATTTAATTGTAACATCATGTCAATTTCACCTCTCTTACTTCAATAGTTATATAATCTGAATAATTTTCTTCAATTGTTTTTAATGCAACTAACATTGCATTTAGTAGAAGTTGTTCTTTATCAGTAGATTTTAACGATCTATATGTTAAATGTCCAGTTACATCCTCATTAGCTGAAATGTCAAATTGAACATCATCATCTAGTGCATCTACCGCATTAATTAAACCGAATACTACAGCAGAAGCACCTGCACAAACTATATCAGAACCATGTTCTGCATAATCAGCATGTCCATCAACTGTTACTTGTTTAATAACTTCAACTTCTTTTATGATTTCCACCTTAATCATGATTAAGCGTTAATTTTTTCAACTACTAATTTAGTGAAAGGTTGACGATGACCTAATTTACGGTGATTGTTCTTTTTAGGTTTGTATTTAAATACTGTGATTTTTTTACCTTTACCTTGAGCAACTACTTTAGCTGTTACTGTCGCACCAGCTACTAAAGGAGCACCAACTTTTGTTGTTTCTCCACCTACTAATACTACTTCGTCAAAAGTAACTGTAGAATCAACTTCAGCTGCTAATTTCTCAACTAAGATTGTTTGTCCTTCTTCAACACGTAGTTGTTTCCCACCTGTTTTAATTACTGCGTACATATCTGCACCTCCTTAAATATTTTTTACTAAGACTCGCCATATAAGGTGGATTTCTCTCTTATTTACCTTATACGTGCGGTTGTAGTAGCTATTTTAGGAGCTACACAACAATTCAATTCTAACACATATATACCCTAACGTCAACTATATTGATAACTTTTCTTACTTTTTTTTCAAAAAAACTAGGTCAGTAAACTATATTGCTAAAGTTCACTGACCAAGTTTAATTATTTACGTTTTTTCTTGTTAGAAACTAATGTAACTTTTTCCGGATCAAAAGCTTGTTTCTTTTGTTTTTCCGGTTTATATGGTGGATATAGTGCGTGTCCTAAGTATGTTTGGAATATCATAAATAATCCCCCTACGATATAATACACGGCAACTGCTCCAGCTACGATGAATGAGAACCCTGTAATCATTATCGGTGATAACCATTGCATCATTTGCATTTGACTTTGCATTTGCTCTTGACCTGGTTGAGTTGGTGTCGGCATTAAACTCATCTGTAGTTTTGTTTGGATAGCATATACAGCAAACGCGATTAATGGTAATGTATATGAACGAGTACCAAGACTGAATACTCCAAGGAATGTAGAATCAATAATTCCTGCAGAATATAGCGGATTTGATAACGTATAGAACAATCCAGTCAAGAATGGAAGTGGAATAAGCATTGGTAAACATCCACCAAGACTTAATGGCATAGCATCATATTTTTTCATGATAGCCATTTGTTCTCTTTGTAATTCCATAAGTTCACTACGAGCTTGCATTTTCTCTTCATTAGAAATTGCTCTAGCTTCTTTTTCTTTAGCTGCTTGTTGTTTCTTCTGAACTACTTCTAATTCTGGACGAGCTAATTCTTGTCCTTTTCTTGATTTATTTTGGACTTTGTAGTTATTTAACATGAAAGGTAGAACTAATAGTCTGATTACTAAAGTAATAATAACTATTGACCAACCCCAACTTCCTGTGAATTCATGAATTTTACTTAGTGATAAGTCCATAGGTTTTACGAAAACTTCGTAAAAAGTTCCAGAACGGTCATTTTGTGAACATCCTGAAAGAGTAACTACACCAAGCAAACCTAATAAAATTGCTGATAGTTTTTTCAATTTCATTCTCCTTAAATTTTATTTCTTCTTTGTAGTTTTAGTATTTCTACTAATATTATACCTAGTAAATTATATCAAATATAAAAGTAGTAGTCAAACTATTGTTTAATCAAACCTCAGTTAATTTTAAAAAAATAAAGAAAATAATTTTATAACGTTCAAAATTTATTGACAGTTGAAGGTACTTAATATATAATGTAAATAAGAAAGGGATGATTACTATCAAAGATATACAGTACATTACAGATATAGAGAAACTAAAGGTTATTTCTGACCCTTTAAGAATAAGTATTCTTACAACTCTTGGAAGAGAAAAAAAGAACTCAAGACAACTTGCTAAACTATTAAAAATTAATAGAACTAAAATACATTATCACCTTAATATCCTAGAGGAAAATAATTTTATCGAAGTAGTTGATACAGATACAATAAATGGAATAATCCAAAAATATTATCTACCGACTGCACAGGCATTTGTACCTTCACCTAGTATTTTTAACAACTTATTTAACAATACTTCAGTCAACTTTAATGTAAAGAAAGATGATATGACAGAATTTTGGAATGAAATTAAAAAATTAGAAGAAAAATTCTCCTCAAAAGATACTGATGGTGTTGGTATTAGTATTATTTCTACAGCTCGTTAAGAGCTGTTAAATAATATATAGACTGTCAAATATTTTTTATCGTCAAAATTTTTATAAAGGATGTCGACACTATGTTCAAAAATAAGAACTTTTCAATTTTACTATTTGGTAGATTAATCACTAATTTCGGTGATAGCATATATTCAATAGCTACTTTAACTTTAATCTACTCTTTAACTAAATCTACTTTTTATAGTGGTATTACCTTGTTTTTAATCTCATTTACCGCTATATTACAAATATTTATCTCACCGATAATCAGTAAATTTGATGTAAAGAAATTTTTAATTATTTCACAGTTAATTCAAGCGATAATATTACTAGTTATCACTTATCTAATCTTCATTGATAAACTACATATTACTACACTAATAATTTTTATCGTTTGTATTAGTTTCATCAATCAAATTGTTTATCCTATTCAACTTTCCTTACTTCCAAAAATAGTTAGACAAGAAGATTTAATTAAAGCAAATTCATTATTTTCTATCGCTTATCAAGGTAGTGACGCACTCTTTAATTCAATAGGCGGATTTATTATTGCGATTTTCGGGACAATATATGCTTTCATAATAAATAGTCTTACTTTTTTCATTAATAGTGTATTATTTATTTTTCTGTCAAGCGACTTATCTAAAAATGAAAAAACTATAACCACACAAGAAAAATACCTTTCAAAATTAAGTAATGGTATAAAAATTTGGAATGCCCCTCTATTAAAACCATTGTTAATTGGAATAATAATAATTAATTTTTCTACCAGCTCTTTACTAACGATACTTCCTGAGTATTCAGAAACTAGCTATTTTTATGGAATTCTACTTAGTGCCTCTGGGCTTGGTATCCTAATAGGAGCCTTTCTTTCTAACAAGAAAATATTACAAAACATAAAGCTAGGTACATTATATATTACATTTGCATTTGGTGTCGCTGTTTCTTGGGGAGCGCTTAGCATTCTTAACAATAACTCCATCACAAATAAAATAATCAATTTTTTACTATTTCTAATTGGTTGGATTCTTATAGGGATTTTGAATACATATTCTCAAACAATGATTCAATGCATAGTGAATAAAGATAAATTAGATGTTGCTATGTCTACCATGATTGGCTTATCAATAGCTTTTAGTCCTCTAGGTGCTCTAATGGCTGGAATTTTAAGTATAAAATACAATACGAAGATTATTATAATTATTACTTCGTTGTTAATTTTAAGTATATTTCTATTTTGGTTATTCAATAATAATATTAGGAAATTACCTAGTTTTTCTAATTTAACAGAGAAAGATAATATTCTATAATCCCATCTATACCGAAGTCCTATTATTTATTAGACTATGTTTCAAAACAAAAAATAGCTAGTAACTTGTTTTAAAAGTTACTAGCTATTTTGTTAAATACTATTTTTTATCTTCTTTTGGTAAAAATGCATTTAATAGCACACCGCTGATAGCCGCAAGTGCCATTGCTGGAAGTTCGAAATTAATGCTTTCGAATTTAAGCATTGCTCCTCCTACACCTAAAACGATAATTACTGATGAAATTACTAAGTTTCTGTTGATACTTAAGTCTACTTTTTCATCTACTAACATTCTAAGTCCACTTGAAGCGATTATACCGAATAGTAAAATCGATACACCACCCATAACTGGTGATGGAATCGTAGAGATTAAAGCTGAGAACTTACCTACAAAACTTAAGATAAGTGCGAATACCGCTGCTCCTCCTAATACAAATACAGAGAAGATACGTGTAATAGCAAGAACCCCAATGTTTTCACCATATGTTGTACTTGGTGGCCCACCTAAAAGTGATGCGAACATCATCGCTGTTCCATCAGCTAAAATTGAACGATGTAAACCTGGATCTTTTAGGAAGTTTCTTCCTACAACTTCAGATAATACCATTTGGTGACCGATGTGTTCGTTAATAGTAACTATAGCGATAGGTACCATCGCTAATGCTGCTACATTCCAATGTGGTGTATATGTCACAAAAGGAATTGTGAACTTCGGTAAACTAAACCAAGGAGCATCAATAACTGGTTGGAAATCAACTAATCCTGCAATCACAGCAACAATATATCCAAAAACAATTCCTAATAGTACTGGAATTTGTTTAGCAAATCCTCTTAAAGCAACACAACAGAAGATTGTTGCTGCTAATGTGATAAGAGCTACTAAGAAGTATTTCAAATCATAAACTTTAGCTCCATCTACTGTTTTATACATCGCCATGTTAATCGCTGTAGGAGCAATTCCAAGTCCAATAACAATGATAATAGGTCCAACTACTACCGGCGGTAAAAGTTTAAGCAACCAATTTACACCAAATTTGTAAATTAACATTGCTACAACTCCATAAACTAAGCTGGCTAAAAATGCACCAAGCATTGCTGTTTCAACATTGTGTGTTGTTGATAATACAATAATCGGATTAATAAAGGCAAATGAAGATCCTAAATATGCAGGAATTTTACCTCTAGTTATTAATAAATACGTAAGTGTTCCAATACCTGATGTTGTTAAAGCTGTACTTGCTGGTAATCCTGTTAAAATTGGTACTAACACAGTCGCTCCAAACATTGCGAATAAGTGTTGTAAGCTTAACGTTACCCATAGAGCTAAGTTAGGCTTTTCATGAACATCAAGAATTGGTTTTACTCTTGTTTTTTCTGCCATTCTTTTTCTCCTTTTTTTATATTCAAACTTTCATAATTATATCACATGAATAGTCAATTTGAAAGTGTTTTTTTCTATTTTTTTTAATTTATTTTAAAGTAAATTTTAAATTAACTAATAATATTTCATTCTAAATAATACTTTTCTTTTGTTTCTTAAGTTATCCCAACCTCTAAAATTTAAATTCTTAAATTATATAATGATTATTTCTTCAAAAAATTATAAAACGCAAGATTAATCTATTAACCTTGCGTTTTATAATTATTTAACTTCTACATCAAGAATTACAACTTCTTCAACTGGTTTATCTTGAGCTCCAGTTTTTACAGCTGCAATTTTTTCTAAAGTTTTCGCACCAGCAATAAGTTGTCCAAACACTGTGTGACGGTGATCTAAGTGAGGAGTTCCTCCTAATTTAGCATAACCTTCAACAGCCTCCTTTGGCCATCCACCTTGTTCAAGTGCTTGTAAAGTTCTAGCATCTACGTGAGAATTTTGAACTATAAAGAACTGACTTCCATTTGTATTTGGTCCAGCATTCGCCATACTTAACGCACCATAGAAGTGGAAGTAATCCATTGAGAATTCATCTTCGAAACTACGTCCCCAGATTGATTCTCCTCCCATACCTGTTCCAGTTGGGTCTCCACCTTGAATCATAAAGTCTTTAATTACACGGTGGAAAATAATACCTTTATAGTATCCATTTCTTGCGTGAGTTAAAAAGTTTTCTACTGCTTTTGGAATATCTTTTTCAAATAATTTGAAAGTCATATCTCCATGAGTAGTTTTAATTTTTACTCTAACTTGACCTTTTTTTACATTTTTTGTTAATTGAGTTAACATTATATCTCTCCTTATTATGATTATGAGCTTATCCAAAAATTCTAAAATTTTACGAAATTCATATGAGAATACATAGACGCAGTGGTTTATTGATATCTAAAATCGCTTTATAAAAGCTTTTTAGATATCTAATAAACTGTGCGGGGTGACTCGACAAAATCGATTTCTACGAAATCACGATTTTTGAGTCACTCCCTATTTATTTTACTATGCGTTTTTCTCGATTAATCTTTCGTTGATTTCTTTTAAGATATTTTCTTTAAATTCAGCAAAGCTTTCTTCTTTTTGATCGTGTGAACCAAATGTTCTTACGTTAACATTTCTGTTTTCTACTTCTTTATCTCCAATTACTAAAGTATATGGAATTTTTTTGCTTGCTGCTTCACGGATTTTATATCCTAATTTTTCATCTCTATCATCGATAGCTACTTTAACACCAGCTTTTTTAAGTTCTTGCATGATTTCTTTAGAATAGTCATAGTGGTAGTCATTGTTTACTGGAATGATACGTACTTGGTTTGGTGATAACCATGTTGGTAAGTCTCCTTTGTACTCTTCTAATAAGAAGGCAACCATTCTTTCCATTGTTGATACAATACCACGGTGGATAACTACTGGACGGTGAGCTTTTCCATCTTCACCAATGTATTCTAGTTCGAATCTTTCTGGTAATAGGAAGTCTAATTGAATTGTAGATAATGTTTCTTGTTTTCCGATTGCTGTTTCTACTTGAACATCAAGTTTTGGTCCGTAGAATGCTGCTTCTCCTTCAGCTTCAACATAGTCTAAACCTAATTCATCGGCAGTTTCTTTTAACATTTGTTGAGCATTATTCCACATTGCATCATCGTCGAAGTATTTTTCAGTGTTTTCTGGATCTCTGTAAGATAGACGGTAGCTGAAGTTTTTAATACCTAAATCTTTGTATGCTTCTTCGATAAGTCCTACTGTAAGTTTGAATTCATCTTTAAGTTGGTCTGGACGAACGAAAATGTGAGCATCGTTTAGAGTCATACCACGAACACGTTGTAATCCACTTACAGCTCCACTTGCTTCATAACGGTGCATCATTCCAAGTTCAGCGATACGAATTGGAAGTTCACGGTATGAGTGACGTTCATTTTTATAAACCATCATGTGGTGAGGACAGTTCATTGGACGTAGTACCATTGTTTCGTGGTCCATCTCCATTGGTGGGAACATATCTTCTTGATAATGGTCCCAGTGTCCACTTGTAATATATAGGTCTTTAGATCCCATAATTGGAGTATAAACGTGATCATATCCTAATTCAACTTCTTTGTCTACGATATATCTTTCGATAGTACGACGGATAGTAGCACCATTTGGTAACCATAATGGTAATCCAGCACCAACTTTTTGACTTGTTGTGAAGATTCCTAATTCTTTACCAAGTTTTCTGTGGTCACGTTCACGTGCTTCTTGTAATCTCACTAAGTGTTGTTCCATATGATCTTTAGTGAAGTATGCTGTTCCGTAAATACGTTGTAACATTTTATTATCACTATTACCTCTCCAGTATGCACCAGCTACAGATAATAATTTAAATTCTTTAATTTTTGAAGTTGCACTTACGTGTCCTCCTCGACAAAGGTCAGTAAAGTCACCTTGTGTGTAAACTGTAATTACTTCATCAGCTGGAAGATCATTAATTAATTCTACTTTATATGGATCTTCTTTGAAGATTTCTAAAGCTTCTTCTTTACTTACTTCACGACCTTCAATTGCATAATTTTCGCTAATAATTTTCTTAACTTCTTTTTCAATTGCTTTGAAGTCTTCTTCTGAAACTTTATATTCAGCATCAAAGTCATAGTAGAATCCACCATCGATAGCTGGACCAACTCCGAAGTGTACATCTTTACCGTATAATCTTCTTAATGCTTGTGCTAATACGTGTGCGCAAGTGTGACGTAATACGTATAAACTATCTTTATCTTCGTCATCTGCAACAATTAATTTTAAGTGACCATCTTTTGTTATTGGTTTGTTAACTTCGATGTAATCCTCATCTAATTTTGCAGAAATAACTTTTTTCTTAAGACTAACACTGATACTTTCTGCAATTTCTAAAGGTGTTTTATTATCATATTCTCTTACATTTCCATCTGGAAAAACTAATTTAGCCATATTAAGGTCTCCTTCTTTCTTATATACTTAGTCTAACTTACTTAGAAATTAAAAAAGCCCCTTCTCTAGCCGAAACTAAAGAAGGGACGAATCTTTTCGTGGTACCACCCAAATTCGAAGTAATTTTACTTCCTCTTTGTGAATATAGCTCACTAACTATGTTAATACTATTAGCTAGGTAGTAACATATATTGCTTATAGGTATTTTCAGCACCATACCCTCTCTTAAATAAGTTAAATATATATCTTGTCCTAAGTATACGTTGATTTATTTCATTAATGTAATTCTAGCACAAAGATAGATGAATTTCAAGGGGAAACTCATCTATCTTTTTCATTTTATTTATTTTTTCTCCAATAACTTCTTATCCCACTAAAAGTAAAAATTAATATTAACAACATGAAAATATAATTTTTTACACTGAAATATTTCGCAGCTTCTGTTTTTACTACCTCTAGTTTTTTATCTATATTATTAGATTTTTTAACTTCTAAGTTATTTTTTTCGAATGTAGTTATGTCAGTTTCACTTACTTTAGTATTTTTTAAAGCTATATAATAAAGATATTTTGCATCCTTTAATGCTGAAATATCAGTCACCGCTGTATCAGATATATCTACACTAGAAATATTTGGTACATCTTTTAACACATCTATATTTCTTAGACCTATATTTTCGTTCAGCATCAATCGATATAAATATTTTTTATCTTTCAATGCATCTATATTTTCAATATTATTTTTATATAATAGTAACTCTTCTAGACTTAATAAATTTTTAAGTGCTGAGATATCACTTATACTATTTCTATCTAAATACACTACCCTTAACGACTTTAATTCAGTTAATGGTGTTATATCTTTAATAGCATTTTCTTCAGCAACAAGACTCTCAAGTTTTGTAGCATTTTTTATAAATGAAATATTATCTAAACCTATACCAGAAATATTTAAACTCCTTAAATTTTCAAGTTTCAAATTATTCGGAATATAGTCTTTCAAAACACTGTTCATCGAAACATCTAATGATTCTACTTTTAAATCATTTAGAAAATCTAAATTATTCATTAGATTTTTTCTAAGCACTAACTGTCTTAATTTTGTTAATTTCGCTAAACTCTTTGGATCTTTTATTTTATTATTTGTTAGATTTAAATCTTCCAATTCTACTAGTTTTTCTAAAGGTGTAATATCTTCAATAAAGTTATTTGATAGATTTAAATTTTTCAAATTAACAGCATATTCTAAACCTTTTAGAGAAAAAATATTTTTCCAAGGTAATGATAAACTTGTAAATTGTTCCATCATTCCTATCGTTACTTCTTCACCTTTATAGTCTTTATTAATATGAAATTTATAATATTCTAGTAACGCTTCTTTAAGATTAAGATCATCGAAATCTATTTTTTGACTATTTTCAATTTCTGTAAATCTCTTTTCTCCAAAGGGTACATAAACATCATTAGCTTTTATCGTTGGAGTAGATACAGCTAGTCCCAATAATGTTACGACAAAAGCTTTATATATTACCTTTTTCATCTTTTTCCTCTTTATTTTTTCTATACTCAGTTATTTTATTTCGCACAATTATTAATCCATATGCAGCAAGTGGAATTAAAAATACGAAATACGGGAATACATATCTACTTTTCGCTTCCCAAATCATATGAAATAATGTTCCACCAATGAATGCAACTGGGATTATCGTTAATATTTCTTTCTTCTGTATATATATATTTATCGCAAAAATTGTAGAAAATATGTACACAAATACTTGAAATACCTTCATAATAAATGAAATTACATCATGAGTTCCATCAAAGTAAATTTGTTTTATAAAAAAGTCTTTCACTTTTTCCAACTTAGTCTCATTATCAAAGTTTCTCTGTGGTGCTGTTACCAACAAACTTTGGAATGTTGGCTCTATAAATTGATTTTCATACTTTCTTTGATAAAAATCTAGGGCATAACTAGGATTTTTCTTAAATACCTCTACTCTTTGTTTTATAGAATCTTTAGAAATATCAGTTATACGTTTCGCATCATAATCCTCTTCTGGCATAATATCGTAGTTAAATCTATTCCACCAACCAGCTTCACGATCACCCTCTTGCATTCCCATCGCTATCCATGTAATTTTCGGAACACCATCAGCTATTGTCTTTTGGCTTTTTACTTCATAATAATTATAAATCATACTTTTAGAAGCACTCATTAAAAATAGGCTACTTACTATGAACGCAATAACTTTTTTATCTCTAACTCTAATAAGATAAATTACAGCTGCTGAAAATATTGCTAGCATATGTATTAAGTTATTACCTATAAATAGAATTGCAATATTAATACTTATAGCACTTATTACTAACATATACCACTTTTTATATTTAATATACTTTATAAAATAATAATAAGCAACTAGTGTTAAAAACATACCTGGTAGTAATCCGTAAACAAATGCAACATAAAATATTAATGGAAAACATAGTCCACTAAGAATTACAACTAAATAGTTTGTATCTTCATCTTCAAACATTATATTAGATATTTTATATAACATAAAGATTATATAACTGATCGAAAAACTTTGCATTATATATAAAATAAATGTTGCTCTACCAAACAATGACAGTATTATTTGGAAAAGAAATACTGTTGTAATCTGGTGTGAATATATATATAAATAGTTATTTCCTTTATCAAGACCACTGTAGTTTTCTCTTATGAAATTATTAGCTTGATCTATTACATTAAATGGATCAAATTGCACATAATCACGTCTCAATATCGCAAATAATATACTAATAATAAATGTGTAAATCATTACAACTAAGACTAGTCTTTGAACACTTATTATTTTTTTCAAATATCTTGCTAATATTAAGATAACTATACTAAATATTATAAGAAATATAACATTTAGTATAGCACTATCATTTTCATAATATAAAGTTTCTTGATAATCTTTCGGAAATATCGCTGTTTTTGTTAATACTAGTAGTGAATTTATCCCCATAAGCACCATAAAAATCACAGCTATAACTTTTACTAAAAAGTTAGAAAATTTATTTAATATTTCCTTATTCATTGCCAATTATTCCTCTTCGTTTTTTTCTTCGTTTAAGAATTGTTCAACAATGAATCTTGGGCGTCCTTTTGTTTCTAAGTAGATTTTACCTACATATTCACCTACAATACCTAATGAAATCATAATCATTCCACCAATGAACCACATCGATATCATTAAGCTCGACCACCCTGGTCTTGCAAATCCTGCAAAGTAACTATATAAAGTGTAGAAAAATACTATCGCAGCGATAAATATCATTAATGCTCCGCCTATAGTAATAAATCTAATTAATTTTACAGATAAAGAAGTAATTCCTTCAAAAGCAAATGCTAACATCTTAGATAATGGATATTTACTTTCTCCAGCAAATCTTTCCGCACGTTCGTATGTTACAATATCACTTGGATATCCTATCATAGGAACAATACCACGTAAGAATAAGTTTACTTCTTTAAACTGAGCTAATCCTTCTAATGCACGTTTACTCATTAAACGATAGTCTGCATGGTTAAATACTGTATTAGCACCTAGTTTTTCCATTACTTTATAGAATGCTTCAGCTGTGAAACGTTTAAAGAATGTATCTGTAGTTCTTGCTGAACGAACACCGTAAACTACATCAGCACCTTCAAGATATTTTTTCATCATTTCATCCATAGCGTTAATATCATCTTGTAAATCAGCATCCATAGAAATACTTACATCACAGTGATCCTTAACAGTCATAAGTCCTGCTAATAGAGCATTTTGGTGACCTCTGTTTCTACTTAGGTTAATACCACTGAATAATGGATTTTTTTTATGAAGTTCTTCTATCATCTTCCATGTTTTATCTTTTGAACCATCGTTCACTAAAACAACACGGCTATCTTTTGAAATTAAATCTTCTTCTATCATAGAATTCATTTTAACTTCTAATCTTTTTGCAGTTTCGTTTAATACCTCTTCTTCATTGTAACAAGGTATAACTACATATAACTTTTTCATTACAAATCTCCTATTTTATTTTTTACTTATCGCTTTATTAAGTCTATTTAATAAAGCTTTATTCTCTTTCGTCTCTTCAATCGGTAGTATAAAAATTTCTTCTACCTCTTCTTCATCAAACTCCCTTAGAATATTATATAAATTTTTATTAGATTGTTCAACACTTTTCTCATTATCCGCTAAATATTTTACAGAAACATTTAAAAAGTCAACTTCTGATTCCATTTCTTTATATGTAATGAAGCCCGTTTTTTTATCTCTTTCTTTTAAAATACTTATTAATTTCTCAAATGAATCATTAAACAACACTAAGTCCGCTTCTGGAGAATAATGTCTATATTTCATTCCAGGTGCTATAGGAGTTGTATTTTTTGTTAATATTTCTTCATTATATTTTACACTACCTTCTCCTAGTACACCTTCTATATCTTCTTTTGTAATTTCTCCAGGACGTGCAATAACAAGTGGATATCTCGTACAATCAATAACTGTACTTTCCAAACCTATATCTGATTGCTCATCTTCGATTATTACATCAATTTTCCCATTCAAATCATGGTAAACATGTTCAAATTTTGTTGGAGATGGTTTACCACTTGTATTAGCACTCGGTGCTGCTAATAAAACTTTAGTTTCCTTTAATATTTCTCGAGCCGTAATATTAGAAGGCATTCTAACAGCTAATGTATTTAATCCTGCAGTAACCTTTTTAGAAACGCCATTGTTATCTTTAGCATTTAAAATTAGCGTCATAGGCCCAGGCCAAAAATTATTTATTAGTTTTTTTACATTTTCATCGTTATAATTTACTATGCTATCCAATTGACTCATTTCATAAAAATGAACAATTAATGGATTGTCACTAGGACGCCCTTTAGCTTCATATATTTTACTTACCGCTTCATCGTCCATAGCATTAGCACTAAGTCCATATACCGTTTCTGTTGGAATAGCTACTAATTTTCCTTCTTTATAATACGTAGTTAACTTACTATATATTTCTTCTTTATTTTCACTTTTAGAAATATTAATTATTTCTGTTTCCATCCTATCTCCTTTCTTTAATTTCATACTACAATATTATTAATATTGTAATAACTATTATTAATATATAACTTAAATAATCTAGATTATTATATTTCAATACTTTATACTTACTTCTTATACCAGTTGTAGAATACCCTCTTACTTCCATTGCAGTAGCAAGTTCATCAGCTCTTTTTAGAGTAGCTATAAATAAGGGGATTAATATTGGAATAAACTTTCTTACTTTCTGCACTAGATTTCCCTCATTAAAATCTGAACCACGAGAAACCTGTGCATTTATTATCCTATTAGCTTCTTCTAATATAGTCGGAATGAATCTTAGTGAAATTGATAATACTAATGCAAAAGTTGAAATTGGAATTCCTACTTTCTGTAAGAATCCAAGACTCTTTTCTATAGCATTCGTTATCTCAGTTGGTGAAGTAGTAGCCATAAAAACTACCATTATCATAACAACTAAAATAAACCTAACGGTTATCAATAATATTCCAAAAAGTGCTCCACTATAAATCTTCCAACCCAACACTTCTAACAATACTTCGCCTTTTTTATTAAAAACAAGATGAATAAAAGAAGTGAATATAATCAATATACTAATTGCTTTCACACTATTTATTAAAAACGCTGGACTTGTTTTCGATAATATCACTATCATTATCAACATTAAAAACAAGATAGAAAACTCTAGAACATTATAAGCAATAAAGACATCTACTAAGTACAAAATTACAAAAAATATTTTCGCTCTAGGATCTAGATTATGAATAATTGTATTCAATGGAATATATTTACTTATTAATGAATTATTCATTTACACTACTTCCTATCTTATTTTTTAAAGCGCCTATTAAATCTTCGTATTTCCTAGGAAATACATCTAGCTTAATATTATTTTCTTGCAGCTTATTATAAAATTTTAGTAATTCTGGTTGTTCCAGTGAATTTTCTTTAAGAAGCTGTTTATCTTCAAAAAGTTCCTCTACTGTTCCTTCAAAATTAATTTTTCCATTTTTCAAAACAAAAACTTTATCTGCATATTCTAATACGTAGTTCATATTATGAGATATAAGAACTATTGTCATATTAAGTTCGTCTTTAAGTTTTTTGACCATGGTCATGATTTCTTCACGACTCTTATAATCTAAAGCTACTGTTGGCTCATCTAATATCAATACTTTCGGTTCGAGAGCAAGTACTCCACATAGAGCAACTTTCCTCATCTCTCCACCAGAA
Organism: Gemella taiwanensis; assembly: GCF_054054385.1. Classification (NCBI taxonomy): domain Bacteria; kingdom Bacillati; phylum Bacillota; class Bacilli; order Caryophanales; family Gemellaceae; genus Gemella; species Gemella taiwanensis. Next base: position 181,785 of record NZ_JBSMTL010000001.1, on the reverse strand, counting down.
AGTTCAAATGGTGATTTATCCAAGTAACTCTCATCTAGTCCGACTAACTTTATTAATTCTTTAGCTTTAGAAATAGCTCTTTCTTCTGATATACCGTAGTTTAATGGTGCAAAGATAATATCTTTTAATACACTTGTTTCAAATAATTGTTGCTCAGAAAATTGGAATAATACGGCAACATCTTGTCTTAATACTTTTAATTTTTTAGCCAGTTCACGCTTTTCTTTTTTACTTTTCGGATTAGTAATTAGTACATTATTTACCAATACTTCTCCTTGTGTAGGTAATAATAAACCATTAATATGCTCTATAAGAGTAGATTTACCACTCCCAGTCTTACCTATTATAACTGTATAACTTCCTTCTTCTACGTTCAAGTTAATATCTTTCAATACTTCTCTTGCATAAGGGGTTTTATAATTATAAGTATAGCTTACATTTTTCAAACTAATTTGCATATTTTTTTCACTACACTCTCCTCGTCTTCTTCTATTTCAAATATATCTTGATTTAGGTAATTATTTAGATCTTTTTTTACTCTTTCTACAAAAGGAACTTCTAAACTATATTTTTCCAATATTGTCGTATCAGAATATAATGTAGTATAGTCTCCATGATAAACTATTTCTCCACCTTCTAATATAACAATATCATCCGAATAAATACTCTCTTCTGCATCATGAGTAATTGATATTATAGTTATTCCTTTTTCTCTATTAATTTTTTTTATATACCCTAAAATGGACTTTCTTGCCTTTGGATCAAGCATACTCGTAGCCTCATCCAATATTAGTATCTCAGGCTTTAAAGCTAGTGAAGATGCTATTGCAACCCGTTGTTTTTGTCCTCCTGACAGTGATGATGGCTCATATTTTCTGTAGTCACTCATATCTACAATCTCTAAAACCTCATCTATTATTTTATCCATATCTTCTTGTGGTATATTCCTATTTTCAAGCCCAAAAGCAATGTCTTCTTCTACAGTAGAACCTACAAATTGGTTGTCAGGATTTTGAAATACTATAGCTATTTTATTTTTTATATCATCATAAATTTCTTTACTGTATTCTTCATTATTAAATAGGAGCTTCCCAGAAGTTGCTAGATTCTGACCGTAAATCAACTTCATTAACGTTGATTTTCCACTTCCATTTTTTCCTAAGACACTTAGCCAATGCCCTTCTTTTATTTCTAAATTTATATTTGATAATGCAGTCTTTTTAGAACTAGAATACTGAAAAAAAACATCTTCAAATTTTATCATTTTATTACCTAATTTCTATAGAATATCTTTTTATTATATCAAATATCCCGATTTTTCTCAATCTAAATGGGGCTAATCCAAAAGTCCTAAATTTTAACAAAGTTCATATGAGAATTCATAGACGCAGCGGTTTATTGATATCTAAATTCATTTTATAAAAGCTTTTTAGATATCTAATAAACTGTACGAGGGTAACTCTGAAAAATCGATTTCTATGAAATCACGATTTTCAAGTCACTCCTATCTGTTATTTATTGCAGTAACTTTGTAAACTATTTTTTATAAACTCATTTACTTTATCGTCATCATATACTACCTCTTTTAGGTATAATCCAGTAGCATCTGCCTTAGGGCCAGCAAATTGACGTTCTCTTTTATCTAATATTTCTTTTATATAGTCCGCTTCATACTTACCAGCAGCTACATTTTGTATAGTTCCAATAATTATCCTAACCATATTATATAAAAAACCATTCCCTGTAATTTCAAAGTTTACAATGTTAGGGTTAATCGGATCTTTTTCCATAGTTAAACTATATATCGTCCTAACCTTATCCTCAACACTAGAGTTTTTCGAACAAAATGATGAAAAGTCATGTTCTCCTATAAAATATTTCAGTGCTTCTTGAGCCTTTTCAAAATTAAAATCAAAACTATGTTTACCTACATAATTTAATAAAAATGGATCAACTTCTCTTCCAATATATAATTTATAATAATATGTTTTTTGTGTACTATTATATCTAACATGGAAATCCTCTGAAACTGTCGTTGCTCCTACTATTCTAATATCTTTTGGAATAGTAGCATTTAAAGCCTTAACCCAGGCAACATCTGGAATATTTAAATCAGTATCAAAATGTAATACCTGCCCATATGCATGAACACCACTGTCCGTTCTTCCACTCATATAAAGTCGCACATCTTTTTTATTAATTTTCTTTAAACTCTTCTCAATTTCTTCTTGAATTGTATTATTATTTGGTTGTATTTGAAATCCATGGTAATTGCTACCATCATATCTACAAAGTAAAGCTATTCTCACTTTTATCTCCTACATCTTTTATTTTTAATATTTTTTTGCCTCTTCTTCTGTCATCCAAAAATGAATACCTCCGGTTGAATCATACCATCGATCTTCATTGAAATTTCCTGCATAAACCCACTCTCCAAGTTTATAACAAAAGTCCTCAGCAACAGTTGACCATGCTTCGTCATAAAAAATAGTACCTTCAAAATTTTTTATTTCTAATACCTTAGCCTTATCACATCTGCAACAGTTTCTAGTTGAAGATACTCTTTTTGAATCACTTGGTATCAAAAGCTTTATAATTCTATTATTAAGTCCTTTTTTATAAGCAATAAACGCTCCTTGTTCAGGACAATATAATTTAAAATACTCCGTTTTATTATCAAAAATAATATTTTTTAAATTTGCACCTTCTAAAACAGCTGCATATAACTTGGCACCCTTAATATTGGCATTTTGTAAATTCACCCTTCTCATCGATGCTTTTTTTAGATTCGAATTAACAAAAAGAGCATTTTTCATATTACAATCATCTAGAAGACAATTTTCTAGATTACTATCTGTAAAATCTACATTACTAAAATCTACATTGATAAAATTTGAAGAAGAAAAATCTAATCTCGATAAATTAAACCCTTTTAAATTCATATCTTCAAAAATCAAGTCATTAAAATTCTTTTCCCCGTGTTTTAATCGTTCACTAAATTCCTCATACGAAATTTTTTTCATATATTAACACCTCTATATGATATTATAGCATATACAGTGACTTTCTATAAATTTTATCTGAATAAAATATTTTAAAAAAATACCGATTCAAAAATTAGATTCTCTTCTAACTTTTAAGTCGGTATCTAAATATTTATAATTATCTAAAATATAATTTTATATTGAGTCTAAATAACTCATTATATCTTCACATATATTGTAACTAGCCTTGGGTAAATAATTCCCCCTCATATTGGACTTCATTTTTTCAATGTTATCTTTCGATAATAATTGTTCTACATATTTCAGTACTTCCTCTTGATTTTTAGCAATTTTGGCCATATTATGTTTCTTGAAGTATCTAGCATTCTCCATCTCCTGACCTGGTACTGGATTAAAAAGAATTAATGGAATATTACTAGCTAATGCTTCAGATATAGTTACTCCTCCAGCCTTTGTTATGAGTACACTAGAAGATTTCATCCACTCATACATATTCTCTGTATATCCAAAGATCTTAACACCTTTATCTCCACTATATTTATACTCTAACTCTTTTTTCAACTTCATGTTCTTACCACAAATTACTACTACTTGAATATCGTTACCCTTCTTTTTCAATTGCTCGATAAGTATTGTAAAATCAGTAGATACCCCGAAAGCTCCTGCAGATAATAAAACTGTATTTTTTGTAGTACTTAGTCCATTATCTCTTAACCAACTATCAGTATCAAAATTATCATCAAATTTTTCTGCAATCGGTATACCAAATTTTTTAATCTTGTTTTTTTCTACACCTAATTTCAACAGCTCTTTTTCAGTATCATCAGTCGCAACGTAGTATTGAACCTCTCCTTTGGTTAGCCAACTTTTATGAAAATGATAATCTGTTATTATATTTACTATTGGTATCTTTTTATTTTTTAATAAAGATAATACTGGTATCGGAAATGTAGATACAATAATGTCTGGTTTAACCTCTTTCACTAATTTTTTTAAATACTCATAACTAAAATACCTGTAGATAGAGATATCACTTTGATTCCTACCAGCATAATATAAATAGCCATAGATATCTCTAAAATACGAAAAGCTATATAGATACAACTTTTTCAAAACAGGCGTTAAGTTCGGATGTGCCTGTAAAAATAAATCAGACTCTATTACCGTCACTTTGTCACCATAGTACTTATCAAATATTTCTCTAACATTTTTTGAAACTTGCAGATGCCCGTTCCCAAATGAGCCTGTTATCAATAAAATCCTCTTCATACTCTTTCTCCTTACGTCCTACTATAATAAATTAGATTGTAAATTAGCACTATTGCACTTCCTAAAGATACCCCCGCTATCGTATCAGTTGGATAGTGAACTCCTAAATAAATTCTAGAGCTTACTATAAATAAAATTCCAACTATAGCTACAAGAATCGGAGTATATGTATTTTTCTTCATCAATTTTACGGATATTAAGGCTAACGATAAATATAATATTGTAGCTGAAGTTGAATGTCCACTAGGAAAACTTAAACTATTCAACTCTACTAATCGATGAATATTCGGGCGTGGACGATTAAATATTGTTTTAATAAAAGCCATCACTATCCCGCATGTTCCCATTGTAAGAGTTAAAAATAAAGCCTCTCTTTTAAACTTTCTTGCGAATAAAATTATAACTATCATAGCTGTTATTACTGCACTTTGTTTCGTATCTGCTATATTAGTCACATTTAAGAATATATTAGTAAGTATAGGATTCTCTAATCCTTGAATAAAATGGATAATTGTGTTATCTAGAGGCTTTAAGAAACTATTATACCCACTAGCCATTAAGATAAATATTCCAATAAAAAATATAACTAAATTTATCTGTCTTCTTTTTGTCATCTTATCTCCTATAAAATTATTTACTTTATAATTCCTATAATAATACCATAATTTAATACATATAGATAGTAAAATAAAATTTCCCCTTTCTCTTGATTTATATAACATTTGTTCCGACTTTCCATTTTTCTTTATTTCTTAGTATCTACCTCCTCAAAATTTTAAAATTAATATGTTTCCGTTAACTATTTTAACATTAATATTATGCTATAATTTATTACTCTTTTTCTATAACTTCATCAAATTTGACTACATTTAATTTTTAAAAATCCACACTGATCTCCCTTAGATATAACTTGAAATTTCGCATGTTATCATTTATAATTATTAAGTTAACTAAACAAATATTAATAGGAGGCTTTATGTCGAAAGAACCTATGTCGAAAATTAAAAAAATCATAATATTAATATCTTCTATATTTTTAGTATCCATAGCTGCTCTTTATTACTTAAATAAAAAGCATATTGTAAATTTAAATAAAATAACATCTTATTGGCATACTAATAATACAGATAATACAAACGAACAAGCCAATGCCGAACAAAATGATAATAAAGAAGAAGCAAAAGAACCAGAGAAAAAAGTTAAATCTTTAGAAGAAAAACAAGCTACAATGACGCTGATGCTACAACTATGAAGTCATTAGGTTTAGATTTTGATTATGCAAATATGACTTTACCTGAAGTTGTCCAAGCTTACCTAAAAGCAAATGGAATTAAAAATTCTCAAGTAGCTTTCTCATATAAAAACTTAAACACTGGGGAATTAATAGAAATGAATGAAACTCAGCCGATGACTGCAGGATCTACTTATAAACTTCCACTTAATATGATAGTTGTCGATGATTTTGAAAAGTATAATTTATCTATGACCGAACGTTACGATATAACTAAAACAGAGTATGAATATATCGGAGAGCACGATGCATATGTTAGAGCTTTTAATGGGGCTATGACTATTCCAGAAATGCAACAGTATTCATTAGTTTATTCAGAAAATACTCCAGCATATGCTCTTGGTGATCGCTTAGGCGGTATGAGTGAAGTATATAAAATGTATAATAGATATGGAGAGTCTAAAGGAGAACTAAAAACTTTCAGTACTGATAACAAAACTACAACTAACTACTATATCCAAGTACTTCAACATCTATGGGATAATAAAGAGAAATATAAAGATATCCGTCAATATATCGGAGAGTCTTTCCCAGGTGAATACTACAAACGCTATTTACCAAATCTAAAAATTGAGCAAAAACCAGGTTATGTTAATGATGCACTAAACGTTGATGCAATAGTTTATGAAAAAACTCCTTATATTATTGCTCTATATACGGCTGGTTTAGGTGGAACAACTCCTGCTACCCAAGAAATTAATCTTGTTGGTTTAAACCAGGTTGGACAACTTTCATATGTTATAAATGAATGGCACCGTGTTAATATGAATATGTAATCAAATAATATTTAATGCTAATCAATTATCTAGAATTGGCCAGAAATAAAAATTTCTGAGCCAATTCTTTTTATTTATACTTTGACAAATTCTATTTTTTAATTTATAATATTTGTAAAGTTATAACTTTACAAATATTATAAATGGAGGTAGTTATGTTTTGCAATAATAGATTAAAATCTTTGCGTACTAAAAGAAAAGTTTCTCAAACTGCAGTAGCTGAATATCTTGGTGTTACTCGTGCTGCCTATAATAGTTGGGAAAAAGGTAAATATATTCCAAATAAAAAAAATTTAAAAGAACTAGCTCTTTATTTCAATGTAGAAACTAACTATTTTGAATCAGAATACGAAATAGTTAATAAATATCTACAGTTAAACGATATAAATCAAAAGAAACTTTTGACTATAGCAAACGAACTATATATTTCTCAATTGTATAAATATCAAGTTCACGCAAAATTATCAGCTGGACTAGGAAATTTCTACTATGAAAACTACGATTTTGATACAGTTTATTTTGATAAAGATATCCCCTATGATATAGCCTCATGGATTGATGGGGATTCTATGGAACCTAAATACCATAGCGGAGATGTCGCCCTAATTAAGAAAACTGGGTATGATTTTGACGGATTAGTTTACGCTGTAGTCTACAATGAAGAAACATACATAAAAAAAGTTTATTTGGAGGGCAATATTGTTCGCTTAGTTTCTATCAACGATAGTTACAAAGACATAATGGCTCCTATAGAAGAAGTACATATTGTAGGAATAGTCACAGATTCGTTTAAACCAATAACAGAGGTGTAAATCCATGGGAATAATTGACTACACATTAGAACCTCATTCTGACATAGCATTTATAGACATGAAATCTTTTTACGCTAGTGTCGAATGTGTAGAACGTGGACTTAATCCGCTAACTACCTCACTTTGTGTAATGAGTAGATGTGATAATTCTAATGGTCTAATCTTAGCCAGCTCTCCTATATTTAAAGAAGTTTTCGGAAAAAATAATGTTGGAAGAAGTTACGATCTACCTTTTGATATCAATACACGACGTTTTTCGTTTTATAATGCAAAAAGACAAGGGCTTAAAATAACTCCAGAATATATTAAACACATTGAATCTTGGGCTAAGAAAACATTAATAGTTCCCCCAAGAATGACTCTATATATTGAGAAAAATATACAAATACTCAACGTACTAAAAAATTATGTTCCAAACGAAGATATACATCCCTACTCGATTGATGAAGGTTTTATCGATTTAACTCAGTCCCTTAATTACTTCATAAAAGATTCTACTAAAACAAGAAAAGAAAAATTGGACATAATTTGTGCGAAAATCCAACATGATATATGGAAAAAAACAGGAGTATATTCAACTGTGGGCATGAGTAATTCTAATCCACTTCTAGCAAAACTTGCTTTAGATAATGAAGCTAAGAAAACTCCTACTATGCGAGCAAATTGGTCATACGAAGATGTTGAAACAAAAGTGTGGAGTATACCAACTCTTACTGATTTTTGGGGTATAGGAAAAAGAACAGAAAAAAGATTAAATAAATTAAAAATAGATTCTGTTAAAGATTTAGCAAATGCTAATCCTGATATACTAAAAAAAGAATTTGGAATTATCGGAGTTCAGCTATGGTTCCACGCAAATGGTATAGATGAAAGTAAGCCCTCAAAACCTTATAAGCCAAAATCAAAAGGTTTAGGTAACTCCCAAGTCCTTCCTAAAGACTATAAAATAAAATCACAAATAGAATTAGTTTTATCTGAAATGGCTGAACAAGTCGCCATAAGACTAAGAAGAATTAAGAAGAACGCAAAATCCGTACATATTCATATTAGTTACAGTAGAATTGAAAATAAAAAATCTATTAACGCATCTAAAAAGATTAATCCTACTCAAAGCACAAAGCAACTAACCGATTATGTTTTAGAACTCTTTAGAAGTAAATATGATGGTGGTGCTGTGCGTTCTATCGCAGTTAGATACGATAATTTAGTAGATGATAATCTTACAATATACACTCTATTCGATGATATTGAAGCTATTGAAAAACAAAGAAAAATAGATAAAACATTAGATAGTATACGTGATAAATATGGATTTCTCTCTGTACAAAATGGAAGTATGTTAATGGAAGGTTCACGTGTTAAAGAAAGAAGTAAATTAGTAGGAGGACATGCCGGTGGTATGGATGGAATAATATGATAAACAGAAATTATCTCCCTTATAAATCCGCAAGAGAATATGCTGATCGTGGTATGGCAAAATGGATGGGATTTTTCATCTCAGAGCATACTACCGCAATCAATACACAAGGTAACACCATAGACTTTTCCAATAATATGGATAAAGATGAAAAAAGATTATTACTAAATCAGCTATATTTCTTTAAAGGACTAGCATATTTATATACCCTCAATCAACGTGAACCATATCTAGGAAAAGTTATTGATTGTGGCAAAGATACTATTTATTTTTCTACTAAACAAAACATATTACAAGTTTCAATTAATGATATTCTAAAAGTTTCACTAGCAGAGGAATTAGACTATGAATAAACTTAATCAACACGAAGTCCAATTCGATTATTTTAGCAGTAACTATGATCAATTTGAAAAAGATTTCTATAAATATTCCGCATTAAATGTTCCTCTAACATTTTTAACAGATGATATTTTAAGTTTAATGATAAATAACAATAGCAATTTTTTCAGATTAACCGCTAATAAATCAAAAGATAAAAGAGACCACTACTTCTTTTTTAAAGTTCAAACTCCTTTAGAAAACAAGATGGTGAGAATCTTTCAATATACTGGACATAAATTTATAAACCAAAAATAAACTCGAAACTAGGATAAGCTCCTAATTCGAGTTTATTTTCTATATCTAAGTGTGATAATTTCTTAGATTTTATTGATTTTGTTTCCTTCTAATTGCTATTGCAGCCCCTAGAGCTAATAACGCAAAAGTGACAGTTTGTCCTGTTTCTAAACCAGTTTTCGGTAGTTGTTCATTTTCTTTTGTATTATTTTCTTTTGTATCACTATTAGTTTTATTACTATTCGTTTTATTACTATTATCAGACTCTTCTTTTTTGTTCTCAGGCTTATATTCAGCTTTTACCGGTGTCACTATTTGAACACGACTTTCTAAATCCTTAGCACCTACTCTGATTCTCTCTAGAATAGTAAATTTACTAAAATGATTTATTTTAAATTGTATAGATCCTTCACTAAAACTACTTTCAACTTTTTCTAATTCATTATTTTCCGCAATATGATATACTTCTAGTTCTGCATCATCATTTTTTACAACAGACATTTTAACTGTACGTTCTGCATCACTATCTAGCTTTTTCCCATCTTTTTCAAAATGAATTTCAAATACTTCCACAACTTTATATTCACTACCTAATTTTTCGATAATAGTTTTATTTAGATTTTCATCATTAATTGATCCTACAAAAACATTATCAGCTTTTATTTTATCTTTATCAAATAATACAGCTACATCACGTCCTGAAAGTTTCGCTGATAAAACATTGTTTTCTACCTTAGCAGTATTTGTTGGAGTTTCTTGTTTTTTATCATTAGTTGCTTCTTGTTTACTTGGAATCACTTTTGAAGTTTCTTTACTAGGAGCTTCTTTCTTGTCTCCAGGAAGAGCTTGCTCTTTAGGAGTTTCTTTTTTATCTTCTTTTACTGATTCATTCTTTTCTTTTTTATTCTCAGAAACTTTGTTTTCTTTTGGAGTTTCCTTCTTATCAGTCTCTTTTGTTACTTCTTTGTTTTCCTTTTTTTCCTCAGTAACTTTTCCTTCTTTTTCAACTGAAGGTTCATTCTTAAAAGTATTTTCTAAAATAGACTTCACTTTTTTAAGATTTTCATTATTAGGATTAACTGCTAATAATTCTTTAACTTTAACTAACCAGACAGTTTTTATTTCCTGTTCTTTATTTTTGTCTACTTTAATACCAGCAAATAGATAATTTACAAATTCTTTTTCATCAATAGTATTCCAATCTATCTTATCTTCTAAAATAGATTTAATTAATTTTTCTTCTTTGTGAACTGCTTCATCTGAAACTGGTTTTGATAACACTGTTTCTGTAGATTTTGAAGTTGTTTCAAGAGAAATTTTTTCTATTTTAGATTTCCCTAAAACAGGTTTATCTGTTACATCTACTCTATTATGTTCTATAATTTTTTCTTCATGTTTACAATCTGCGCACCCTGTAGCTGCAGTAGGTTCTATAGGTTTTGGGCTTAATTCAGGTTTAGGAATTATTTTTTCAGGTTCATCTAAAACAGGTTTGTTTCCATGTTCTAAATTAACATCGCGATTAACTTCTGCACTTACAACAACATTGTTTGTTTCTTCGTGTGCATAAGCTGTTCCAACAGAAGCTGCAGTAATACCTATAAGTACACTTGCTATACCTACTGAAACCTTTCTAATCGAATATTTTCTCGTACTAAACATAATTTTCTCCTTATCAACTTACTTAAAAATCACAATTTACTTATTTATCTATCTTTTCTATTATAGTATATCTCAGAAAAATGAGCAAGTACGAACATGCTTTAATAACTTACAATACAAAAATACCAGAATCAAAAAGTTAAATATTCTACTTTTCTTTTTGATCCTGATACATAATAATATCCATATTTTATATTATTTAATTTGATGTTTATTCATTTTCTCTTGGAAAATATCTGTAATAACTTTACGTAGTTCTTCTTTTTCTTTTTCTGGCCACTCGCCTTCTTTTTGAGCTGCAGCATAAAGTTCTGGATACTCAATAGAAATTCTCTTAACTGTACGAGTATTAGCATGTTTTCTTACAAAAAATGGAATTTTCTTCATTAATTCTTCAGGAACTAATGAAAGTATTCTTTCTGCAGTCTCTTTATCACTAATTACTGAAAAAGTAAGACCTTTCTTTATCTGTTCTTGTTCCTGCTCTGTAAAATCTTCTAACTTCATTCTTGTTCTCCTAAATTTGTATATTTCTCATTTAAAGATTATATACTAAGAATTATAAAACAACAAATATATTTTACTGATAGAGATTATCAATATTAAAAAAAAGAAATTCTATTATTAGATTTTACTAAGACGTCCAATTATTGTTACTCTGAAGAATATAAAATATGATATTATTATTTTATATTTCTGAAAAAATAGTTTAAATTCCCTCCGAAATAGAATCCCAATTCATATCTAATATTTCAATATAATTCTTATCTTTCTCAAATAATTAGATGCAATTAATGTATCTTCATATTTCATATTCATCTTAAAATCATGCGATCCATGTTTAATTATTAAAGTGAACAATTTATCCAATACCTCATCATATTTATCTTTGTCTTTTATTATCTCTGGTGACAAAATCCAAATTATATTATTAATATTCTTAATCATATTATAAATATCAATATCAGATAACTTATCTTTACGTCCAGCCTCAGTATTTATGATAATCTTGATATCCTCACTACGCATAAAGGAAGTTGATACTTGTTGATGGGAGAGCTCGATAAAATTCAAATCAAATTTCACTGCGTTGCTTTTCTAAGTTTATCATTATGGTTTGTCCCACAAAGGAGAAGGATATTCTGGTTCCTCGTTAGTCATAACTTGCAACCTGTTATATTTTACAGTTAAATCCAATATCTCAAATAAGCATTGCTCTGCTTCTTCAAAATTTCTAAATGTTCTAATCTTTCCTATAATACTTGCCCTATCTCCTAAAGAATAAACTAAGTATACTTTTTCCCCCTCATCATATTCTATTCGCGTTTGCCAATCTTCTCTCCCTTTATTCCTGCCATTAAATACGGAGACTCTTAGCGTAGTATAATTCAACTCTTCAACTTTCTGTTGAATTATTTTTTTTCATGCATCAATTTATCCATTTATTTTATCTCCTTTAATAGTCCCATTTTTTCGTACCAGCTAACAGATGTTTGTTTAATCTGCGTTCCACCACCTGCTCCAAAAACTTTTGCAATTTCACCTTTTGAAACAACTCTAGTGGCAATTCATACACCACTCGTTGTTCCGCAATACCTCCCTCATCCACGACAAGATAATATTGTTCGCCGTGTTTCCAGATATGCTGACCATAACCTGCTACTTCCTCAAACTTGATAATATCTTCCCAAGTTAATTTACTGTTTACCATATCAAATCCATATTAACTATCACTACTTGCTAGAATTTTTGACCCTTCTGGTAATAATTCTTCTAGCTCTTGACGAGTAAAATGCCTTTGTGCTGCGGCATTATTTTTTAAAACCTCAATGTGTTTTCGCCAAAAAAGCTTATTTGCTTCCTCTTGTGACATATTAGGTGGCCAAGCATCATTTTTTAGCCTAAAATGTAACTCTACTAAATTCTTTTCTCCACTCTCAATCAACTGAAACAACTCTAGTGGCAATTCATACACCACTCGTTGTTCCGCAATACCTCCTTCATCTGCGACAAGATAATACTGGCCATTATGCCTCCAAATCTGTTGACCGTAGCCTTTTATTTCCTCAAACTTGATAACTTCTTCCCATGTTAATTTACTGCGTTCCATGTGACGTCTCCTTCCTTTATACTGATACCGTCCATGACACCCTCCGGCATGTCTCCTGGATAGGTTCTTCCCCCTGGTCGCCACCAACCATTCGCACCGTCTTCCCTACCACTTGGGATTGAGATCCCTTTTTCAGAGACAACTTCCGGTGCTACATCCAAGCGATAAAGTGGATTGTCACCTAAGTACCCTTCGTCAAAGCCCAGTAAGGTTTCATAGAGGCGATTATCACCTTTGGCGACATCTTGAATAACATCCGCATGGTCTTTACTCAACCAAAAACTTGTGCCATCTTTACCTCCAATAATTCCTTCTTGATAATTAGGATCTGGCTTAAATTTTTGAAATCTAGTAGCACCATCCTCTTTATATGAAATTTTGAAGTATTCTTGAAATTCTTCTTGACTGGCAAAATTACCAAGCCATAACGATACTTTTTGTTTCATTTTTAATACCTTCTCAATCCTTCTAGTAAATTTAAAATTCCATTTTTCATTCTTTGACTTGCCCATTCATTTAATCTGTGTGCAAATTCCTCATAATCATATGACAAATCAATAATTTTTAATATCTCATTATGAGCTTTTGTAAAGCCCCGTCCTCCATATACTCCACAAGGATTTATGAACTGCACATCTTCAATTAAACTTCTCATTTCTTTGATATCATCCATGGAAACTCCCCATTTTTTAAATTGAGGAGTCCGAGAAACAAGATTCCATTCATGGTAGCCACCTGGTCTTCTTATTCTATCTTCGATTTTTTTACGTAATTTTGGGATTTCCCATAATTTCTCTAGTTCTTCTGGAGCTAAATTATCAAACCACCCATTAAATTTACCATTTTTAACTGTTGGAATAATATCATCATAGACTCGCTCCATCCTACCAGAACCACTTACTCCTCGCGTCACATCCTCCGCCAGACAAAATCTTTAATGCGTTTAGAAAAATAATAAATATCTATTCTTTAATTTCCAGATTCATCGTCCTCATCGTCTAAAATTATTTCATCTGAACTGACTAACTCCTCTTTGGTAATTTCTCCCATTTTAAATCTGCGTCTTTTGTTTAGATCAAAAATTATTTCATGCAAATCTGCAAAGTAAGAAGAAAAGTTAGCCATCGAAGACAATAACTCGCAATAGAATTGACTGTATTGCTCATCAGCTATACTTTGATCAATTATTTCTTCCTTGAATGCTGAAATACCTGACATAAGCTCTTGAAAGTCATCAGATAGATTATCATCTATCAATTCTTTAAAATCTTTTAATTTCTTATTTTCTTCTAACGAGTATCCTAGCCTCGAATTGAATCGTTTACACACCTCATAAAGTTTATAGATTTCTTCCTTCAATGTAATTTCCTTCCTTTAGCTTTTAATAACTTATCTGTGTTTAAAGTACCATCAAGATTAAGTACAGATTTCAAATTACCACGTTTATCAAAAACTTTAAAATGGTCCATATGTAAACCATCCAAACACAGGTAATCTCCTTTACGTAAATTTTTATCAACCTTCTTCATCACTTCATAAACAATCTGCCCGTCATACTTCTTCTTAGTCTTTCTAGGGCTTCCCACAATCTTTTGTCCAAATTCTGTTTCAAAAAACTTCGACATATTATTGACAACTTGTGTGACTCGCTCCGTCCTTACCAGAACCACCTACTCCTTGTACTAAATCGTCTGCGTGTTCACTTGAGAAGTGCATCACATCACGCAGAGTCTTACTCTCAACGCTGAAGGTAGGCATGGTTCCCATACCTCTCGCAAAGGCAACTGCCTCTATACGAATGCCGACTGGGATTCGGGTATCTAATAATTTCTCCCCAAATTTCCTAATGACATTATTGATCTTAGACAGGATATTGTCAACCTTTGAATCCCATTTTTCGACATTTGTGAGAATTCTTGCCTTAGTACTGTTCTTGGCTATCTGAATCATCTCAGCCGCTTAATCTCCTGCATCATAGGCATCCATATGGATAACTTTATCCTAAAGGGCTTTTCCTGTCTCTTGAGCACGATAAGCTGCCTTATCCGCTTAGCTGGCATTGGGATCCTGGCCACGCTAAGCCGCACCTGAATCCGTCAGAGCAGTGTAAATTCCTACTCCTAACTCCACAAGGCTGGACAGGTTATCTACCGTTCCTTGCAAGTCACACTTTATTCACTCGGGCATTTTCTAACCTAAAAGTATACTACAAAAAGCTATCACGCAGATAATTATTCACTAATTTTCTACCATATTTAAAAACTCACTAAATGAATTTGCCAAAAAATAAGTATTCATATCATCAGTAGACGATGCAAATTCATAGGTATCATCATAATAATAAATTCCAGCATTATCATCCTTGCTCAGCCAGAACACTATGAAGCCATGCTGAATAGTGTCCCCAATAATGATTGAGTTCGGGAACAAATCATCTTGATATTCACTTGTCCACTGTTTAATATCTCCATTTTTTACATTCGTTGAAACACCAAACATTACATCAATATTAATTTCTTCACTAACTTGAGGAATTCTTACTAAATTTTTATATCTATAAGCTGTATTTCTACCACCGTTTTCCTGCAACAAAAAACTCTTATAATCTTCCGGAAGAACCACTTCAAATTCATTTTCTAACATTAAAATTTCCCCGTTATTAGCAAATCCAAATTTATCAAGCTTTATTGTCATTTTTATTTATTACCTTTCATAATTGATATACCACCTCAATGGGCAAATTGTCTGTGTACAGCACTATCAACTGCTTATATCGTTTTCCCATCTTGATGATGATGCCAAGTATTACCTACACCTGCATCTCCTGCCTTGGCAAAATCTTTTAATCTCTCCTCAAATCCACTTTCTATTACAAATTCTTTTTTTACTTGTGGTGGAATACCATTTTTAAAATCAGGAAATCCTTCAATATATTTTATTGTGATACCCTCAGAATTTGTATATGCTCATGTTCCATCTTCAAGTATTTCAACTTTCCCTCCTTTATCCATCCATTTTTGTGGTGCGGTATCCAACTGACTCTGAGCAGTTACGACCATCTTCATATAGGCTTCTTGGGCTTTCTGAAGCTCCGCAATATCTATATAAAATCCCATTAGCCTTCCTCCTAGTGAACATAAAAAGCGAGGAATCAATATCTATTCTTCAATCTCCAAATTCATTTTCTTCGTCATCCAAGACTACTTCCCCTGAATTTTCCCATTCTTCTTTTGTGATTTCGCCACTTTGATACATGAAGTTTTTATTCAATTCAACTAAAATATCATCAAAGTCATCAAAACAATCGATTATCCCCCTAATTCCAGTTAATAAATTATAGAAAGCAATAGTGTAATCTAAATTCTCTGAAGAGGAAATTGTAGTAATGTCTATCTTGTTAAACAATCTTAATCCTTCATAAAAACGATCTTCATATTTTTTTAGAAAGATATTTATAGTATTGTCTATATCTCTGATGCTTTCTTCTCTAAGTAGCACACCTTTATTATTCTCATTAAGAATAGTCAATCGTTTCATTACATCTTTTAACTCTGAACTAATCATTTTAATCTCCTCCCAGAAGCTAAATTAAATTTTTTACTATTAGAAGTTCCATCAAGATTAAGAACATCCTTTACTTTACCTCTTTTATTGAATACCTCAAAATGATCTTTATACCGACCATCTAAGTACAAATTATCTCCTTTTTTTCAAAATATCATCTAAACCACAGGACTACGATTTAAATCATAAATATCTATTTGTTTTTTTTCAAATAACATTTCTAATTTTTGATACCCATTCTCAACAAAAAAATGGTACTCCGACTCAGAAATCGGAACTGCAAACAACCAAGTTACATATTCATGATCAAATTCCAAATCGTGCAACTCCCATAAAAATGGGATAGTCAATAACATGTGGTTCATATTAAAATCTAGATAATAATTATCTATTGCATTTAGAAATACAGTCCCTGGTATACAAGGAGATAATCCATCCATCACTTTAAAAGCACAGTCACTTATTATATTTGGAAACAAATCATTCCTACTATCTGTTGAACCAATAATTTCTGCTCTTAAAGATTTATCATCTATCTTTTTGTTCAAAGTGTACTCTGATAACCCAACAGTTGAGTAAGAAGATACGTGTTCAATTGGAGAATCATCACCACAAAATATGTCAATTTCTTTTCCAGATTCATCTTTAAATGCATATACTCTTGGAGTACCGCCAACATCATCTAAAAGCTTTCTAGCTATCTCTTTTTTATCATATTCCATAGTAAGTTCCTTTCTTCAAAATCATGAACCAAAATAAAAATCCATCTTATCTTCACCAATATGACTTCTATTAGATTCTGGTAGCTCTGGTCTATAGCTATTGGGATTATTATATTCATCTAAAAATTGTTTACGAGTTATTTTTCTATCAGCCGCACTTTGTTGGTGTTTTCTAAATCCATGTCCCAGTTTATGTCCCATATCCCAAGGCTCCTCAATATCCATTACCTTTTTAGTAATAGGATCTTTGACAACACCTTGTTCATCCTTAGTTTTATCCCAGACAGTTTCCTTTGCATTCTTCCTATAACCTGATGGACGCTTGTAAAGTTTTTTCTCTAAACAGGAGTGTATCTTTCACTCCTTGACGGTAAAATCATCTAACGCTTTATAGGATATCAAAGATAAAGTGTAGAATCTAACTTTTATTTCATCTCTATGAAGGTAGATGTAAGATTTCAATTTATTAAATAGCTCATTATAAAAAGTTTTTTCAATAAATAACTCAAGGAATTTATCACCCATAAATAGGACTCCTGCATTATATTTTGTGCATTACTCTTAACATATACTCAAAAGCATGATTCCGTAACCAAATACTAGCTATTTGCAATATCATCTTTAGAATATAGCATTCCTAAAAAGTCTTCAAATGTATCCGTGATAAAAGTTGTGGATGGATTAAGTTCATAAGAAGATTCATGATGCCATATGCACACACTAGGATTCTCCCTTCTCTGACTATAATCTAAGCAAACAAAGTCTCCGCCAAATAAAGCCGCTACAGGTAGTAATTCTACTCCTAAAATATCTTCAGAATACAGTAAGCGTTCATCTAATTGCGTTAGAATTACATCTATATCATACATACCCAAAGTATGATTTTGAGTATCATGTAAAATACATAAAAAACGTTCTATTATACGTTCCTGATCTTGAGGTAACTTTCCACTAAAGATATTCTTCTTAGGAATCAACCCACTATATTGTTTAAAAAATTCCTTAGCAGATGCTGGGAGTGAAACCCTCCATATCTTTTCTTCTTCATTCAGTAACTGTTCGTCAGGTAATGGTGTTATTATCGTATTTTTATATTCCATTATTAAACATTAAATCCTTCCTATTTATCTTATAGCGTCGGCCCAATGACCTAAAGCATGATTCCGTAACCAAATACTAGCTATTTGCAATATCATCTTCAGAATATAGCATTCCTAAAAAATCTTCAAATGTTTCTGAAATAAACTCTACACTAGGATGCCATTCGTATGAATCCTCGCGCTTCCAATAACATACCTTAGGGTTCTGGGGCCCTTCTCTATAATCTAAACATATAAAATCACCACCGAACACTGTTGCTACTGGTAATAGTTCTACACCAACAGAATCTAGATCCACACTTAAAATTTCTAGTATTGGACTCCATATAGCATCAATATCGTACATTCCTAGGGAATTCTCTTCAAAATCATCTAAAATACAAAGGAATCTTTCTATAACATACTCTTTATCATCACTGATTTTAAAAAGATTCTTTTTAGGAATTATCCCATTATATCTGATTATGAATTCCTTAAAGGAACTCGGTAAATCAATGCACCATTCTTCCTCTTTTTCCTTAACTAATTCAATACTAGGCAAAGGGAGGATTACCGTTCTAATATCTTCCACTTTCTAATTCTTTCCTTTCTTTTTATATTTAGAATGAATACCACATTCACTATATATATTAGCAGCGCTATACAAGAACTACATACACCTCATAAAAAATCAATCATGATAATACTACTATATATAACTAATCTAAAATTTCAGATATTTTCACCTCTTTTTCCTCATTTAAATCATAGAAACCAACATGAACCCCCTCCTCGTATAGCCACGCTAAATTCGTCCCATACTTCGCTTCAAAAATTTCTTCCATCACGGGTGCAATAGAAAACATGGTTTTTGCTGATACAATTTCAAAATTTTGGGGATTATTTACGTATTCCTCATCATCGGAACTAGAATAAATAGTCCATCCATTTAATTGTAACAGTCGAGATTTTTCTCTGTAAGTATACGCAATAGGTAATCCATTTTTTACATTCCTTGATAGAACAAATCCTCCATAATTATCACTTACTTTCATTTTCATACTTCTCCAAAATATTTAAAAAATCATTTCTCCAAGATAACTCTTTAGCGTAGTCTAACGCAGATTTACCCGCATCATTTTTTAGAGTATAATCTGCATTATGTTTTAACAATAATTCATAAATAGGATATGCATCTTGCGTTGTTAATTTTAAAACAGTTAAAGAATAAATTAGTGCTACTGATCCATATTTATCAATTGCATTAATATTTATACCCGCTTCAATTAACTTAGCTATTACATTTACTGCGTAATCTACATTCGGTCTCCAATTTGCTTTAAATTGAAAAAAATTATGTAGTGCTGTTCTACCATCTCTATCCTGATAGTTTATATCTATACCTCTATCAAGCAAGAAGTTAATTATCTTAATTCGGTCTTCAATTTTATCACTATTAGTGAGGACAACCGATAAAAGATTCAATTGTTCCTTATTTACCTGATTTATACTACCGATATATAAATCTTTCAGTAATTTAAAATCGCCTACCTGTGCAGCTTCAAATATTGCTTTTGATTCCATATCACCCATCTCCTTACTCATACTTTTAAATTATTGTTTTATCTATAATCTACACTTGTAATGAAATTTAAATAATCTGAGGATTTTACAGAGCCATCATAAGCATAGTTATAGATTAGTACAACTGCATTGCCTTTATTTATAGTCAGACTCTCTAATGCGTTCAATTTACACAACAACTGTTCCTCATAGGAAGCAGTGCGCAAAATAATAGATATATCGTTTGTTTCATTTGGCAAAACTGCTTTTTCAATTAAATCTTCATCTATATCATTAATGTCTATCTTAAAATCGTTGAAAAAATCAGAAACAACGATCTCTCCCTCATCATCATAAGTTAGATCAATATAATTTTCTAACTCAGTTAAATTTTTGAAATTACCTATCCAAATAGATACCGTATTGTCTGTTTCCATTTTATTAAATCCTTTCTATTAGCTATGGAATTCTTAGCCCCTTAGGTAATACTTGAACTCCTCCCTCAAGACGATAGTTAGCCCAGATATTTCATCTTCTCACAAACATATCATAATCTTTCGATGAATCAATAATTTCCAGCAATTCATTATGTGCTTTTGTAGAACCTAAACCACCATGGACTCCTTCAGTGTTAATAAACTTTACATCTGAAATTGCAGTACGTAACTCGCTATTTTTTCGAAAGTTATATCCCAATACTTGAATTGCGGAGTCCTTGAAACTAAATGCCACTCATGCATTCCACCAGGATATCTTAATTGACGTTCAATTTTCTTACGTAGTTCCTTTTTCTCCCAAATAAAGTCTAACTCTTCTACCGTTAGAGAATTGAAAAATTTTTCAAAATATCCACTTTTAACTGTTAGAATATTCTTAGTTGTTATATTTTTTATATCATCATAGAAGCGCTCTACTTTCCCAGAACCACCTACTCCTCGTACTACATCATCCGCATGTTTACTAGAAAAGTGCATTACCTCACGCAGAGTTTTTGCCAACAAGATTCTGAAAATCCGTGATTGTCTTAGAAAACTCAGAACCTAGAAATTCTGAGCTATTCTTTAAGCCAACAATCACGGGGGTATGAACATCATTGATTTCATATGTATAATTTAATATAACTCAGAAAAATATGATTGTAAAAATTACTTCAATTATTCAATCACAGTCAATTGATTTATGAACTCCTCAAAAGAGTTAGCTATAAAATAAGTATTTCCATCATCATCCGAACCCTCTAAGTTATAAGCATGATCATAATAGTACACCCCTTTATCTTCTCCTTTACAAACTAAAATAAAGAACCCCATCAGTACATCATCTCCAATAATAAGAGTGTTTTCAGGTAAATCTTCTTTGTATTCTTGAGTCCATTCAAGAATGTTGCAATTCTCGGTTTCTGTATCAATTCCATATAGAATATCTATGGCTATTACTTCTTGATTCAAAGGAAGTGTTATACCAAGCTCACCTTCTGCGCACATCCCATTATTCGATAGAATAAAATCCTTATAATCTAAGGGGAATGAGATATTTAAAGTATTTTCAGCTCGAGTAATTTGCTCCTCATTTATTTTTTTTAAACCTTCTAAAATCATCTTATTTTCCTTTCTTTAGGGAAACTCCTCCGCGATGGGTAAACTTTGCGCGAATGCTCTTATTCACTTCTTGTAATGTCTTTAAGTCCTCATGATGATGCCATGTATTACTTCATAGTTTTTTTCAATCTGAAGCTCCGTAATATCTACATAAAAGCCCAGTAGCCTTCCTCCGTGTTTACATACGGCTCATAATACCGAACAAAATCCTCACTGCGCATAAAGGAAGTCGATACTTGTTGCTGGGAGTGCTCGATAAAATTCAAATCAAATTTCACTGCGTTGCTTTTCTAAATTTATCATTATGGTTTATCCCAAAGAGGTGAGGAATACATATAGCTTCCTCTGTTAGATATCTCCCTTCGACCCTCACGTACTATAAAGTCCAATACATTAAAGAATTTTTTTTCAGCCTCAGAAAAATTATCAAATTCAAATGTTCTTCCAATTTTATAACCCCTCTCATCTCTGCTATTCACCATGAATAAATCATCTTTGTAAAATATATGTACAGCAAATGGTGTTCTATTTGTTTCATCGAAAAGAACATACCGTAAAGATATATAATTTTTTTCTTTTATAATACATTCTATTTCTTGTTTGAATTTTTCAATTTGTTCCGAATCCATTTTATCACCTCTTTTAATAAAACTAAATCTTCATAATACTTCAAAGAATTCCCTAGTTGTATCTGAGTTCCTCCACCTGCTCCAAAGACTTTTGCAATTTCTCCTTGTTGAATATTACTTAAACCTCACATTGGCTGATTCAAGGAATTTATCACTCATAAATAGGATTCCTCTTTTGTATTTCTATGGTTCAGAAATATATAACTTTTCTATAAAATTAGTAAAATTATCTGCTAAAAAGTATACATTTGAATCTACCGACGACTGGTCAAATATAAATGTGTGGTCCCAAAAATAAATTCCTCTATCCTCTCCACTCACAATCATAACAAATAACCCTCCTCCATATTCCGTTCCAAAGACAAATGAATCGTATGGAAGTTCAATTTGATATTCTGAGTTCCAATCCGTTAGACTAAAGTTTTTATTCTCTGAAATACCTAACATTGTCCCCAAAATCACTTTTTCATTTAAATCATCAATAAAAAACGATAAGTACTGCTCTTTAGGAATACCCACATTAACTTCTAATAGAAATTCCTTATAGTCTTCTGGAAGTATTACATTTATTTTTTTTTCTATCTCTGATAGTTCTGAATTTGAGATAGGTCTCTCTAATGATTTAAAATAATACATTCTTTCCTCCATTATTTTCTTCTTAAAGCAAATCTACCTTATTTTATGGATGCCGTTATATTATCAAAATCCTCTTTTAGTTGCTCGTATTTCTCATTACTATAGAGATAAAACGCCTCTACTCCTCTATGTATTATTGCATATACAGTTGGATGGAAATTCTTATCTGTGGCATCGATAACAAATTGCGTCATTTGAGTAGCTGCCTCTGGACTATAGCCCAACGCTTCTATTCCAACACGAATCATTGTAACTTGAACATCGATTGGAGAAATGGACTCTTGAATTGCTTTAGCATTTAAAACACCAAATATATAGGAAGCTAAAATTTGCCTATTCATTTCGTCCTTTAGATCAATTTTAACCAATTGGATAATATCATTTGCTATTCTTAATGACTCGCTTACATATTGCTTTTCCATTTATTTCTCCTTCTGAAATTATTTTCATTTTAAATACACACCTTACTACTTACTGCAGATAAAAATTTTCTGTTCCATCCTGAATATGGAGAATGCGGAACGTCTGCTCATCAATCCATCTTACTGGAACAAAAAGTGAACTTTTCTCCAAATTTGAAAGAAGCTGTTCCCTATTTTTTTCTGTTCTATTTGATGAAAAATGTTGTAAACTATCTTTGACGTTCATTCTTTTTTAATTCCTTATCTAAATCTTGAAGTAGGTAGATGATTTCTAAATTATAATTAGCAGTTGCATCTATCAACATACGTGCATGCTCCTTAAGATGAACATTCGATGGGATAGTTTCTGTTTCCTTTATTGATCTAATAATGGTATAAAGAGTGTTAATTGCTCCTTTTTCCTGTATTTCTGAAGGATACTGTTTATCCATTATTTCTAAAATTTTATTGGCTATCTCTATTGATTTCATACTCATAATCTACTCCTTAATTAGGGACAGTCCTTACATTCACAACCCAATCCTGCGACCATCCCTGTGGTAATAATATTTGGTCAGCTTAAATACACACCTTACTACTTACTGCAGATAAAAATTTTCTGTTTCATCCTGAATATGGAGAATGCGGAACATCTACTTATTTACCCATCTTATAGGGACGAACAGCGTCCATTTCTCAATATCTGGAAGAAGATTCGACCTATTCTCTTCTGTTCGATTCAATGAAAAATGTTGTAAACTATCTTTTATGTTCATTTTTTTTCAATTCCTTATCTAAATCTTGAAGTAAGTAAATAATCTCACTTTGATAATGCGTTGTCTCATCTGCAAACATTCTAACTAGACTTTTAAAATTTATGTTTTTTGCTACTTCTCCACTTTCTACAATTTCATTTGCTAATTGATAAATACTTTGAATTGAGCCTGTAACACTTTTTTGTTTGGGGTAATCTTCTTCAATAATAAAAACAATTTTTTCAGCAATTCGCTTTAAACTACTTGTCATATCTCTTTTCTCCTTCAATTATTGATAATCCATCAATTAGGAACTATTCTAAAGTCCGTAATCCATTCTAATAGCCAGTCTTGCGGTAATAATATTTGGTCAGCACCACCTTTCAGTACAGTCCATGATGAAGAAATCTTCTGCATGATAGGAAGAGCTACTAATACTACACTGAGAACCCAACCATTTATTTTGTAAGGAATTTCTTTTTACTGAGATACTTTAAGACTTCCTTCATTCAAATCGTAATAAACTGGATTCTTTTTATAGTAGCCAAAGAGAACTATTTTTTATAATCGTACATGTCTTTTACTCAATTGAACAACACTTCCAATAGTCAAGTACTTACTCATTCTCTAACTCCTTTATCAATTGATTTAAAATAATATATCGTTCTTTCGTTTTTGTATTTAAGAATAAACAAAAAGGAAAAAGTAAACCGACGGAAACAAATAAGAATAAAAAGATCGATGTCAGTAAATATAGAATAGCAGAAATTGTAACTATTAGAAATAAAGATATGATAGTTATAATCGCAATCTTAGAATTTCTTTTTTCTTGATGAAGAAATATACCATATGATTCTCTCGACAGGTATAAATCTGATAATTCTATCCCTCTATACAGCTCTTTAACATAGATTCGCGAAACAGAAAAAACTGCAATTGTCCCAAATATCAGTATTAAAATATTAAATAATAAAATATTTATAAATAGATATTGATTTAACCATCTAACTATTGGCAACATAAACAGTATAATCATCACTAAGAAAGATTGACTATAGCTGCTTTCTTTTTTATCTATTCTGAGTAGTAATTTTTGTCTGCTTTTATCATAAAAAACAGATTGCTTTTGATAGATTCCTACAGGAATAATTTCATAATTATCTTTCATCATTTCACCCAAATACTCTTCCCAAACAACTCATCATTCCTGTAGAAGCATCGCCGATATTTTTTCCTACAATTAATGATGAACTTTTTGATATATACTTTTCCGTTATATTTAACTTATTCCCTTCATCTTCATCGCCTGACATTTCTGACCACTCACCTTCTTTTTGAGCTACAGCATAAAGTTTCTGGATACTCAATAAAAATTCTCTTAACTGTGCGAGTATTAGCATGTTTTCTTACAAAAAATGGAATTTTCTTCAGTAATTCTTCAGGAACTAATGAAAATATTCTTTCTGCAACCTCTTTATCACTGATTACTGAAAAAGTAAGACCTTTCTTTATCTATCCTTGTTCCTGTTCTGTAAAATCTTCTAACTTTATTCTTGTTCTCCTAAACATGTATATTTCTTATTTAAAGATTATATATTAAGAATTAGAAAACAACAAATATATTTTACTGATATAGATTATCAATATTATAAGTGAATATACAGAATCATACAGATTTCTCAAATATATGAACTATACTCTTAAAACATTAAGCAATTCATAATCGACTCATTAATTTTGATTTACATTTTATAATATTATATTTTTTACTATTAAAGTTACACACTCAACCCAAACAACTTATAAAATTCACCTTTTCTATCGATCAAATCACGAAAAGGACCGTCTTCTACAATGATACCATCTTTCATAAAAATAATTCTATCATATTTTTTCAAAATAGCTTCATTCAACTTGTGTGTGACAACAAGAGCTGTCAAATCTCGAATTTTCAAGATTGAATTTTCAATTTCAGCAGTAACTTGATTATCCAAAGATGAGGTAGCCTCATCCAATAATAAGATTGGGGTTTTACGAATTAAGGCACGTGCAATACTAAGTCTTTGTTTTTCTCCACCAGATAGATTTGATCCATTCTCTCCGCATAAAGTTTGTAGACCTAATTCATTTTCTAAAATATAATTTTCTAACCCAGACTGCTGCACAGCTTGCTTTATATCATCTTCTGTGAAAGGTTGATTAAGGGTAATATTTGCACTTAAGGTATCATCAAAAATATAAACATCTTGCTGAACAACAGTCATTAAATTATATAGGCTCTCTGATGAAATATCTTGCAAATTTTGATTATCAATTGAAATATGCCCACTTGTCACATCATAAAAATTCAGTAATAAATTGAGTAAAGTTGATTTCCCACTCCCTGACATACCTACTATTGCAATTTTTTCACCCTTTTTGATATTCAAAGATAAATTATTAAAAATTTTTTCTTCAGAATTAGGATAAGAAAAATCAATATTTGAAAAAGAAATAACATCATTGAAATATTCTTTCCTTTTACCAGTTTGAAGTTCGGTTATATCCTTCATTTCAAACGAACCAAATGTCGCCTGTCCTTCACGGAATTTACTTATTCCCATACCAATTTCATTTAGTGGCATTACTACAAAATTGACTAATTGAACAATAGCTGTTACACTTCCAATTGTGGTATGACCATCGAAGACGAGATACATTCCTCCACCAAAGGCTACTAAAAAAACAATCATCCCTGAAAGCTGAGAAATAATATTAGATAGAATATCAAATTTACCTTTCATAAAATATATCTCATCCAATTTTTCACTTTCAAGGCTGTAGTCTTGACGAACATCCTCTTTCACGTTAAAACTTTTAATAACCAGAAAGCCTGATAGAATATCTTTAACCTTAGCTAAATACTTTTGATCCGCAATAATAATACTATTTTGTAAAGAAGCTGTTTTTTGCCCAATAACTCCTGAAATTATCATTGGAAAAATGCTGGCAATGATAACCAATAAAGTTAAAAACCAATTGCCTATAAACATGGCTATTAATGAGAAAATCATCAAAGAAAAGTTTTTTGAGATATTAAAATACTGGTATAAATAGTCCTGCTCGATTTTCTTCATATTTTCAGTCAATATAGAAATATATTTCCCTGATTTTCCCTTAGAAAATTCTCTATAATTCTTATCTAAAATTGATTGAAACACCTTGTTTTTATATCTTGACATAATTTTTCTAACAAGTTTATTTCTCAATCGAAGAGATATAAAATTAAGACCAGCATAGATGAAAATAACAGCAGCCCCCACTAGTATTGCTTGGGTTAAAGCTTCTCTATTCTGGGACATTCCACTATCGATAATACATTTAATAGAATAAGCAAAAGCAATATTAGTTAAAGGAACTAGCATATTAAAAATCATAAAAGTATAAAAAAATTTTTTATGCTTCTTTATCAATTGTTTCATTCTTAATCTACCTCCTAATTCTTAAATTTTATTTATAAAATGCGACATAAAATATTCTTCTAAGTCAATATTCTCCCTCATAATTTCTTTCATAGAGATTTGTTCAATCATTTCTCCATTTTTTATAACACCTATCTTATCTGCTATTTGTGAAATTTCAGATAAGATATGACTTGAGATTAATATTGTAATTCCATGTTCCTTAGAAAGCGACAGCAAAAGATTTCGAATTTCTTGAATTCCTATTGGATCTAAACCATTGATTGGTTCATCTAAAATTAATAATCTAGGTTTTGTTAAAAAAGCTCTAGCTAAACCAAGTCTCTGTCTCATACCTAACGAAAATTCTTTTACTTTTTTAGTCGTATTTTTTAATCCTACCATACTTAAGCTACTCATTATATCTAATTCAGTAATATTTTTCTCCATATACTGAGCATGAATTTTCAAGACTTCTTTTGCAGTACAGTTTTCATAAAAAATTGGTGTTTCAATAATACTACCAATCTGACTTAGAATTTCCTCTCTGTGTTCTTGTAAACTTTTCCCGAAAATTTCAATACTACCAGATGTAATAGTTGATAAGGTCAACATACATTTCATTAAAGTTGTTTTCCCGGCACCATTGGGACCTAAAAAACCATATATTTCTCCTTCAGCAATTTGAAGGTTAATACCACTCAAGATTTCTTCCTTATCAATAGTTTTAAAAAGTTCTTTAATTTCAACAACATTTCTCATTTCTATACCTCTCTTTCTATATCCAACTTCCAATCCAGGATTCTTTTCTTCAGGAGCATAAATACCAACTTGTATAGTATCTTCTTTTAAAGTAATTATCAAAAAATTGCTTATTTTAGTCATTTTATTTTATTCCTGAAAAAATTCATTCCACTAAATTAATCTATAACTATTTGATATTAATATCTTTTCTTGAAATATTATAAATTGAAACTGAAGCAATAATTATACTTATGAAACTAGCAAAGATTAAGAACAATGGGTTGCCAACAAAATTATTAGTTAAACTCCCTGGGGTTGCATTAGTTAGTAATGCTGCTAAACCAAGTCCTGAAAGCATTGTTATAGGTGTTGAATACTTAATCATACCTATAACAAAAGGTAATACCCCAATTAGTACTGTCCCAAACGAAATTCCAACTAAATTAATTAATTGATTAACTACTGGGATATAGTTTGATTCAGTTAAAACCGCAACTAAATTAATTAATAATTGAATAATTACATGTGCAGTAAAATGAGCAATAAATGATATTAAAATTACCGATATAACTTTTCCCCATAGTAATTTTATTTTAGAAATAGGATAAGAAAACAACTGAAAAATTGTTCTTTGTTTAAATTCATCAATAAAAATCGTAGACAATAAATATGCTTCAAAAATTAAAAATGCTGCTTTTGTAAATAAAGATGAAAACAATGATGTTGCAATTGCCCAATTTCCCCATTTATCAGCAATTCTAAAATCATTAGAACTCTGCCCTACAAATTCTCCTAATTTATTATCCGTACCTAGCCCCATGATAATAATTCCTGTAACACCTGATACTATCAATATAGTAACAAACCAAGCCAACAATAATTTAGATTTAGAAACCTTATTGATTTCAATCTTAATAAGCGACAACATAGATTTTTTCCTCCTAAAAGTAAATATATTTCATATTATTTAAACTGTTCTTAACACATATTTAAAATAATCATTTTAATAAAATAACAATATTATACATACCTCCAGTATGTATAAGTTTAAAAAAATATAAACATACTACCGGTATGTAAATAAGATTTTTAATAACATACCTAAGTATGTTATTTTTAAAATATCAAATACTTAAAATATATTTATAGAACAATAACTGATTAAATCGATAAAAAGTTATTACTAACAAGCATATAATAAGTCTATCTATTTAACACCTTTTAAGTGATCAAATAATTGGAAAATTACCCCCATCATTTCATCAGAAATCAAGTTTACACCTAGTCCATCAAAAGAAAGTTTAATGAATTTCATTTTTCTCTTCAGTTCCTCTACTGAATAAACAGAAATTTGGAATCCAATCCAAATATTCAAAGTTAAAACAATCAAATCAGCCAGTTCTTCTGGATATTCTGTTTTAATTGATTCATCTTTAACACCTTCGTAAACTCTTTCTCTAATTTCTGGTAAAAAATCAGAAAATAAACTTAAATACTGTTCTCCTAACAAACGTGGACTTCTTAACTTTATCGAAGCTGAATATACAAGCCTTTGTTGTTCAAAATTAGAGAAAGCATCCATCAAAGAATTTTGTATTTTTTCTAATCCAGTATCTCCCCTCCAATTATAATTTAGAATTTCTTGATTATTTTCTCTAATAATTGATTGTAATATCTCCTGTTTCGATTCAAAATGATGATAAATAACACCTTTCGTCAATCCACCTAATCCATTTATTATATCTTGTATTGAGGTATTATCAAATCCCTTTTTTAAAAATAAATCTTTAGAAACTTCTAGTATTTTTTTTCTAGTTTCATGTGGATTTCTATTCCTCGCCATAATATCTCCTTCCTATCATACCAATGGTATGTAATTTCATTATAATCCACTAAACTAATAATGTCAAGTTTCTTATTGTTCCTCCTACTTTGTTTTTTAAAGTTTACTCTTAATATTAGTTCAAGTTATTATACAAAGTAATCTTATACTCTCTCCTCTTTCGTACATCACAATGTATTTACTGTTTAATGAATTCCTTGTAGCATTTTATTTGATTATTTGAGTTAGACAGACTAAGATTTAGATTTTAACCCTTACGAAAAATAAAATGAGCTATTCTTGTGAAGTAACTTTTATAATATTATAACTTAATACAAAGTGTAGCTATATAGTCGTTTCCATAACGTGATAGTCTATGTCTTTTGTCACACGACTCATAAAAATCTATCATAGCAAGACCATTTTTAAGTTGTCCTCGGATCTGAGTTTCTAAGGTATGGCTAAATTCATATCCATATTCTGGATTTATAGTTATCTTGCCTTCCTCTTCAAGCTCTTTCGAATTAAAAGGTATTGAGAATTTTAAAAGTAATTCTTCATCGGGTTTGTCCCATACAATGTCAGCATCATACATATATATCCAAGGATTCATAAATCCGACCATTAACAATCCACCCTTTTTCAATACTCGAGAGGCTTCTTTATATATATTTTCTAAATCTTCTACATATACATTTGAAACTGGATTAAAAATAATATCAAATGTTTCATTTTCAAATGGAAATGGTTTTGTCATATCGCTTTGAACTGTGTTGATTTTTAATCCTTCTCTTTTAGCAACCATTTCATCTCTTTGCAATTGTGATTTAGAAAAATCCATTATAGTTACATCATAACCTTTTATAGCAAAAACTGGGCCTTGCTGACCACCACCACAAGCTAAACCTAATATCTTTTTTCCATTTGCTTTTTCAAACCATTCTTTTGGAACTTTTTTCCCAACAGTTAATGCAACAGAAATCGGATTATTTCTAGCTTCTTCTAATTGTTCATGTGTCAACGGCTCAGTATAGTCATTTTTTACATTATTCCATCTATCTTCATTTAACTTTATATAACTATTCATCTTATAATCTCCTCGTAATTTTTCAAATGTGAGCTATCTTTAAAAAGTATTCAATATATTTTTATTTGCGGTACTCCTCTAAAAGGAAGTTTACGTTAATTCATCTTTACTTCCTTGTATTTTTCCATTTATGGCTTACTTGCAATTTTTTTGATGGGCCTTTATTTTTTTTATAGCCCAATCATAATGGCTAGAAGTAGCACTGACAAAATAAGATCCCAATGTACTCCCGCCAACCCATTTATAAACTTTTTTTGAAAATAATTCTTCATTTGTAAAGTTTTCGGCTAGTTTCAAAATATCTTTATGAGATTTTTGTAAAGCTTTTGTTGCATCTTCCAGAGACGTATTCTGATGCTTTTTCCAAAATTCTACATTCATATCGCCGTAAGTTCTCCAGTTATATGGTTCAGGAATAAATGATTTCTCTTCTCCCTCTTGATTGAAACGCACCCAATTCAAAACAAGTTTATGCCATTCATATAGATGAATTAAGATATCTCTTAAGTTTTTATCTCTTTTCCAATGAGCTTCTTTTTTCTTTTTATCTTTTGAAAAATCAAAAGGTGTATTTAACTCTTCACTCGTCATCTTTGAAATATGTAAGTTTAACTTTTCATAACTTTCCTCGGCAACTATCATTAAATCATTTTTTGTCGTTGGTTTTGGCACAATTAATCCCTCCCTTTACAAAATACTATATTATTTATCTTTTATAATTTTCTTCTATTAATCACCTTTCACAAGTAACGCCACACACTCCATATGAAAAGTATATCCAATCATCCTACCTGCATCCATAAACCTTTTAACGACAACCTTATACTATCATTAAAAAGTATCCGATATATTTTTATTTGCGGTACTCCTCTAATTTGAATCCATATTCATTTAGAAGTTGTTTTGAATAAATTTTTTCATTTTTTGAGTTTCTAACTTCTTTCCAAAGGATAGCTGCAACTTTTAACTTGTTAGAATAATTATTGCTGTGTTCATCTTCACAAAAATCTTTTAGAAATTGATTCCACTGACAAGTCGAATTATCATACTTTGCATAATCTGACTCTCCATAATATATTTTTATCATATCTTGAATTGTAAATTCTTTATCATTATCACTTTTTACTTTTCTCCAAGCCGTTGCCATATCAGCATTAAATTTAAACGGGCTGACTCCTGTTACAGCTGAAAAATAATCTCTAAATTTTTGGTTAAAAGAAAAACCACATTCTAGCAATGGTGTATTTAAAGATATTACCTCGGCATGTTTTTTGTTTACTTTTCTTGTAGACTTTTCTATTCTATTTCCCTTGAAATATTGTTCAATAATATAGTTCAATTCTTTCTTTGTACATCTATACTCTAGTCCAAGAGACTTACATATTTGTGAAAGTTCTTCTCGATACCAATAGTACTTGTTAAATTCCTCAAATGATTCTATATCTTTAAAACTAGGTCTAATTTCTATCACACACTCACCTCCAAAACTTAAATTATATATTCCCCTCTTAATCAACTTAATTTATTTTATTATACAATACTCCTTAGATTTCGTAAATTAAAATAAAGACTTACTCCAAGTTACCAATATCCTTTAACGATAGCCTTAGAATAAGCCTTTATTTTCTACACTTCATTTATTCACTAGTTACAACTTTTGACATTAATACTACACACTCATCGATTCACTGTTACCTCATCACTAGCGCTCTGCGATAACTATCTCATAAAGTATTCGTAATTAATGGCTTCAGCCTACACCCTTGTCATTAAAACGACTGCTTCAACATGGCTCGGTTCTCCAACGAGTAACGCATTTCATATCCACTGTACACAGGAATGGTAGAACGCCTATTTTCACCTTAAAATGGGTATGTCAAAACGATACCAATAATGCCCCCTGAAAAGGGGTGGTTTTCTCTTCGGGTATAACCCTTTGTTACTAACACGCACCTCAAGGCGCTGGCTTTCACATTCGTTCAAGCCCTATTGTATTTTAACCCCCGCTACCCGTTAAACGAGTTTATCTATTTTTTTATTTCCAAATGGATTTGTATATACTTTCGTTATCAGTTTGTCTATTGTAATCTCATGCGATTATCGTTCTCTGATATATTTTCTTATTGTACTTTCATTTAATACTACAGTACTTACATAGTATCCTTCTACTCAAAACTTTCTATTCCAATACTTATATTCCAGGTTTTATGAATATCAAATATCATCAGTGAATTTTTTCCTTTCAAATCCCCATAAAACTTGATACACTATATTTTGGCGGTATTGATAGTAGCAAATGTATATGATCTGGCATTATGTGTCCTTCTATTATTTCCACTCCTTTATACTTACATAACCTTTTTATTATATCTACTATATCTCGTTTGTATTGATTAAATTCTATTTTTCGTATATACTTAGGTGTAAATACAATATGGTATTTACATAACCACTTTGTATTCGATAAACTATTATGTTTATTTGTCATAATTAAAATCATCCTTTCTTTATTTTAGAGCTTGAACTACTCTTATTTTATCAAGAAAGGATGATTTTTCAATTGTTTAACTTTTGTCTCGCACCCGCATAGCGGGTGGTTTTTTGTTTCGGAGACTTCGCCTCCTCAACTGGCTAAAGCCCTTAATTAAAATCTGGAGCATGGTTTTTTCCATGCCCCGGATTTATTATACAGCCAATAAAAAAAAGGGGCTGATCCAAAAGTCCTAAAATTTAACAAAGTTCATATGAAAACTCATAGGTGCAGTGGTTTATTGATATCTAAATTCGCTTTATAAAAGCTTTTTAGATATCTAATAAACTGTGCGGGGGTGACTCTAAAAAAATCGATTTCTCTGAAATCACGATTTTTGAGTCACTCCCTCTTAAGATAAATATTTATTGTTGTATTCATTTTTTCGATACGCAAACGACATCTACAAATACATTTACATCTATGTGCCTTTTTAGGACTTTTTTAACGTCAAAATCGCCTTTATCTACAAATACAAAATGCTTGTAAAATAGCTTAAAATCAGGATTTTCACCCTCTTGTTCGCTGTAGCAATACCACGCACTCAGCGGTTCTCTGTTACTGTATTACTACTCCTCTACGACAGCTATCACATAAAGCATTCGTAATTAACGGCTTCGGTCTACTCTCTTGTCATTAAAACAACTGCTTCAACCCCTATGGTTAAGGGGAACATATCCACACTCGTAGTCGGAAACATATCCAACATTGGCTCTCGTTTGTGGGAAGATATCAACGGTTTTGTCTGTTCGTGAGAACATATCAACTCAAATCATTTCATGATTAATCCCTTATCAATGGCTTCCTGAATAATCTTATGACAACATACCCCCAAAGGATTGTTTTCCTTACAAAGCGAATTTTTCATTGCTCCAGTTATGGCATTTACTTCTTTAACGGTTTTCGCACCATGCTTTACAACTTCTTCAATTACCTGATCTTCTGTGACTTTGCTGCAATAACAAGCATACTTAGGATCTGCATCTTTCTTAAACCAGATAGGAACCCTAACTTGGTCTTTTAAGAATTTTATTTCTTTATCTAAGTTATAGTAAATAACGTCGCAGTCCTCATTCATGCATATCTTATATTGATCTCCATCAACGGCATTACGATAATCATCTGTCACCAAGTGTTCAACGGTTATCCTACTAACTGTTACTCCTTCATTATTACAGACAGAGCAACTCTCCTTTGTTCTATTTAAATTTTGTGTGATACATTCACAGCAACATTCATCAATAACTTTCAATTACATAACCTCCATATCTTTAAAACCATTTAATTCAAGGTAAATCCCAACCAATTTTCATTTATAGTTTTTAAATTAAAAAATACCCCTTGATTGTATCGTCAATTATCGGTATCATTCAAGGGGTGAATAGGAAAAATAGTTTATAGATTCTTTACATTCAAAGCTCTAAAAGCATTTAATACTGCGATGATAGTTACACCTACATCTGCAAATATAGCTGCCCACATAGTAGTTATTCCAAAAGCACTCAAAATAAGAACAATTATTTTTATTCCAATTGCAAATACTATGTTTTGATGTGCAATTTTTAGTGTCTTTTTAGAAATCTTCATTGTAGTAGCAATTTTCGATGGTTCATCAGTCATAATTACAACATCAGCAGCTTCAATGGCCGCATCAGAACCTAAACCACCCATTGCTATTCCAATGTCTGCACGAGCTAATACAGGTGCATCATTGATTCCGTCACCAACAAAGGCAAGTTTACCTTTTTTAGATTTTTGCGAAAATAATTCTTCTAGTTTTTCAACTTTGTCTGCTGGCAACAGTTCTGCATAAACCTTATCAAGACCAAGATCTTTAGCAACTTTTGAACCAATACTTTTATTATCACCTGTCAACATAACTGTTTGTTTAATATTAGCTGCCTTAAGTTCCTTGATTGCTTGTGATGAATCTTCCTTTACCTCATCGGCAATTACAATGTAACCTATATATTTGTTATTAACAGCAACATGTACAATAGTACCGATCAGCTCTCCCTTGAAATAAGGGATATCCATCATTTTCATAAGTTTGATATTTCCTGCCATAACCTTTTTGCCATCTACTGTTGCAATAACACCATGACCTGATATCTCTTCTACATCTGAAATACGTCCATTGTCTATTTCTTTGCTATATGCACGTTTCAGTGAAAGTGAAATCGGATGATTGGAATAGCTTTCCGCATGTGCAGTTAATTCTAGTAGCTCTTCTTTGGAAACTCCCTCTGGATGAATTTCCTGTACATTAAATACACCTTTCGTTAGTGTTCCAGTTTTATCAAAAACAACAATTTCAGTTTCTGCTAATGCCTCTAAATAATTACTACCCTTGACTAAAACACCTTTTTTTGAGGCTCCACCTATTCCACCGAAGAAACTCAAAGGAATTGAAATAACTAAAGCACACGGACAGGATACCACAAGGAATGCTAGTGCTCTATATATCCAATCACTAAAAGTCGCCCCGTCTATAACAAGAGGTGGTATAATAGCTAGAAAAACTGCAATTATAACCACAACCGGTGTATAATATCTCGCAAACTTCGTAATAAATTGTTCTGAATTGGATTTTTTACTACTTGCATTTTCAACTAAATCAAGAATTTTACTTACAGTAGATTCTCCAAATTCCTTGGTAACCTCTGCTGTAATAACCCCATTAATGTTGATGCACCCACTTAGGATATCACTTCCAACTTCTACTTCACGAGGAACAGATTCGCCTGTTAGTGCCGATGTATCAATCATTGAACTTCCCTCAATTACCTTGCCATCAAGAGGAATTTTTTCTCCTGCTTTAATTACAATAATATCTCCAATTTGTACTTCATCTGGGTCAACTTTGACAAGTTCATCACCTTTTTTAACATTTGCATAATCTGGTCGAATATCCATAAGGCTTGCAATTGACTTTCTCGACTTGCCAACTGCATAGCTTTGAAACAGTTCTCCAACTTGATAAAACAGCATAACTGCAACACCTTCAGGATACTCACCAATAAAAAATGCACCAATTGTTGCAATACTCATTAAAAAATTTTCATCGAAAACTTGACCTTTAAAAATATTTTTTACAGCTCTTTTTACAACATCTCCACCTACAATAATGTAACTTATTATAAAGAGAGCAATCTGTAACCATTCGTTATTTAAACTAAGCAATACTGCTGTAGCTAACACGGCTGCACCAATAATTATTCGCCATAGTCGTTTTGTCACACTAAATAGCCTCCTTTAAGCCTTTTTCATAGTTGTATCGGGTTCGATTTTTTTAACTATTTTTTCGGCCTCTGCTATTATTGTTGACATTTTTTCATCCTCACCATCAATAACGAGTTTTGTGGTCATAAAGTTAACAGTAGCTTCTTTCACTCCATCAAGCTCATTAATAGCCTTTTCCATTTTTGCCGCGCAATTTGCACAATCTAAACCTTCAAGTATAAATTTCTTTTTCATTATTAAATCCTCCTAAATATTATTTATAATTTTATTTTGAATACTACAAGTCTTTTTCAAATTTTCTTGAAGCATTGCTCATTTGAAATGAAGACTTAAATATATGCCCAAATATCTTCAAAAATATTCTATTC
Organism: Gemella taiwanensis; assembly: GCF_054054385.1. NCBI lineage: Bacteria > Bacillati > Bacillota > Bacilli > Caryophanales > Gemellaceae > Gemella > Gemella taiwanensis. The sequence goes on along the minus strand of NZ_JBSMTL010000001.1, from coordinate 144,647 downwards.
TACCGCATTACTACTTCTCGTTGATATGAATTAGACCTTGGTCAAATATTTCTCTTACATGATCATCAACTAATGAATAATATACTACTTTGCCTTCTTTTCTGTTTTTCACTAAATTAGCTTGTTTTAAGACTCTCAGCTGATGGAAAATTGCTGATTGTGTCATGTTAAGTAATACAGCGATATCACAAACACACATTTCAGCTTCATGTAAAGCCCATAATATCCTGATTCGTGTTGAATCTCCAAATACTTTAAATAATTCTGCTAGATCATAAAGGCTTTCTTCTTGAGGCATTTTATCTCCAACTTGATTTACAATATCCTCATGAATTACATTGCAGTCACATCTTTCAATTGAATTAAATTTTTTAGTCATATTATTACCTCTTTTTAAATCATTTCATCTGATTACTTGAATAACTATTCATACGTTGTATATTTATTATATTATTATTTTTCTCTTGTGTCAATAGTTATATGAGCATTTATTCAAGTGTTTTTTATATTATTTAAAATATCTCAAAAACATCTACTAAGACATTAGTACAGTCCTTTCTCGGTATCCTGTTCCATACATATCCTTTAAACAATTCCTTAAAAATAAAGACTTCTCCTTCGTACAAGTTTTCGGTTTCTTTAATAGCTTCATCTAACAGCTTATTACATCACTCATGTGGTCAACTCCTTATCAATAACCTTATAAACAACATTTTTGATAATATCACATGTATAAATCATGTAAAAGTCAATGCAAAAACCGCCAATCAAGAGAACCTAACTCTTAATTGACGGTTTATATTAGTATTAAATCATACTTCCATTTCAATTCCAGATTTAAAGCATATTACAAAGTGGTCATCATAAACACTAACATTCTGGATAATCTTCCTTACTAGGGTATCATCATAACGTGTAACCATTACTGGAACATAAGCTATAAATTTCGTCTTTAAAATGTCCGTTATTTGCAGTTAATATGTTGGGTAAATTTTCTAGCACAAAATACTTCGGTCTAACAACACTAACTACCTCAAAAAAATATTTAAATAAATAATTACGTGGATCATCCATTATTTTTCTTTTCCCTTTTTGAGAAAATCCTTGACAAGGTGGTCCCCCAACAATTACGTCTATATTTTTATACTCATTAAAAACATCATCAATATCTAATTTTGAAATATCTTCATTAATCATTTTCACTTTAGGATGATTTTTTTATAAGAATTAGCTATAGAATAGTCAACTTCATTTGCTAAAACAATTTCAAATCCTGAGTCGAAAAATCCTTTAGATAGACCACCAACTCCAGAAAACAAATCAATAACTTGTCTTTTCATCTTCTATCCTCATATTCGCTAATTTAGCATATTTTTCTTCTAATTCAACATCGATAAAATTTCTATTTAATCTATAGCTTGCAATTGCAGAAGAACCGCTTCCTAGAAATGGATCTACTACTAAATCGCCCTCATTTGAAAGCAATCTCATAAAATGTTCGAATAATATAATTGGCTTTTGTGTTGGATGTTTACCTAATTCCTTTTCCCTAGCAGTCGTGACAGATGTTTCAATATAGTCTAGAACCAATTTACCTTTATTATTGAATGTTCCTGTTTTTGTTTTATAAGTAAAATATATCCAGCACTCATTTGAATTAACAAAATGTAAATTCATATTTCTAGGCATTGGATTTGTTTTGTGCCAAATTCCAGTGGTTTTATAATAAAAACCAAATTCATTTGCTATTTCAACAAGAGTTTCAACCCTTAATATTGACATAAAAACTATCATGGAAGCACCATTCTTAAGTATCCTACTTGATTCTTTAAAAACAATCTCATATGGTCTTTCCAATCATTAAAATCTAAATCATCCCAACCAGCAGCACCAAAAAAATTAGAACGCATTTTTTGTAGATTTGTATCTCTCCCGTTCATGAAATTCGCAATATTATATGGAGGATCTGTAATAATTAAATCAACCGTAGATGAGTCTAACTTCCTCAATTCTTCTATGCATTCTCCATTTATTATTTCAATCATTTTTAATACACTCCATAATTTCTAATATGTCGCAATTCAATGCATCACAAATTCTGAGCAAAATATCGGTAGTTACATTCTCACCATTCTTTAATTTATAAAATGTACTCCTACTTACATTTGCTTTTTCCATAAGCTCATTATGTTGTATATCTAAATCAATAAGTTTTTTAAATAACCTTTTATAACTTAATTCCATATAACCTCCAAGATTATTTTTTCGATAGCTAATCTCGTACATATATACATTAAAAAAATACTTATGTTTGTTATTACATACAAATTTATTATAACATTAACTATAGGTTATTTTTAATCAATTGATACATCACTTTAAAAAAGCAAAAAAATAAAGGCAATCCGGAGACTACCGATATTTATCTCTCTCCACCTTTGCTATGGTCTTTCTTATTAGACTTAGTTTTGTCATCTATCTTAAAGCTTTTTATTTGACCTAATATAGAATTTTTTCCTCATCATCATACCCTCCAACTTTTGAGTATAAAAATAGACAATAGAGTTTTTAATTTCTATCGTCTAAGATTATCTAATATTTATTTTTCTTTAAATTGATTTTTATTGTATAGTTTAATAATTCTATTAATCCAATTATAAAAATTAAACTGGAATTCATAACAAATCCCAGTTTCATAATTAGCGTGTTCTTTTAATATAATTTTGTTTTAATTTCCCCCCTCTGCCCGTTCGTTTCTCTTATCTTTAAATAACTGATATATTTCATCTTAATAATATATTATAACACTTAGAGATATATACCTGCTATTTTACTAATCATTCAACTTACACTTCTAAAAATATGTTAACTTACTCTTAAACTAGCAATAAAAGAAGCTAACGCCCAAAATAAGCAGAACACCATAATGATATACAACAACGCCGTTCCAATACCAAGTAGGAATGTAATAAATGCAGAAAGTCATATGCTGTCATTCTTTTCTATTAAATCATTTTGAAGTGTCTCAAAGCATCCATGATGGCTTCTTCTTTTTCAGGTGTACACTGTGGAATAATTTGCTTCTCCTTTTTTGACTTGTTGTAATGTTCTGGTAATTCTATTCCACATTTCCTTTTTATCTGTGCAATATATAATGTTGAAACTTTTAATTGTAATTTATTCCAAACATATTCTTTGATTTGAGCATATGTTGCTTTACTCTCCGTACTTGTCAAATCCATCTCATCCAACTTAATTTCAACACTTATGTGCTTATCGACATCAAGTTTGGACAAAAGTGCTACCGTCTCTACATGATACGTTCCTGGGAACATATCTACAGGTTGCACTGCACCTAGTTTATAACCTAGTCCTCTCATAATTTCCATATCACGTGCTAGAGTTGCTGGATTACAGCTCACATAAACTATCTTTTCTATTCCCATTGAAGCTAAGTCTCTTAAGAAACTTTCTTCGCATCCTTTACGTGGTGAATCGACTATTACTGCATCGATTTGAACATCTTTTGAAATTAGATCCTTAATGACATCTTCGCTTTTACCTAGTAAAAATTCTGCATTAGTTATATTATTATTTTTAGCATTTTCTCGAGCATCTAAAACAGCCGCTTCTACTATTTCAATACCATATACTTTCTTAATTTTCTTCGCTGCGAATAAACTTATTGTTTCAATACCACAGTAAGCATCGATTATCGTATCAGTTTCTTTTAACTCAGCAAGTTCTAACGCTTTACTATATAATACTTCTGTTTTAACTGGATTTACTTGATAGATGGAAACATGTCTATAAACCGTTTAACGATAGAATAAGGTTATCGTTAAACGGTATTAACTCGACAGCCTAGTATTTATATGTCACACTTTTTCACAAATTCATGAATCAATTTATTTACAACATGTGGTCTATCAGTGTTCGAATTATGACCAGCATTATCAATCCACTCAACAGGCTTCCCAGATTTTTTCTCATATAATTTCAAATATCGGATACAGGAACCTGCCCGATCTTCTTTACCGCATATCACCATATGTGGACATTTTATTTCATAAGTCAGATTTTTTTCTACTGCTTTTGCCAAGATTTTATATCCATGCCCTACTAGATGAGAATATCTTTTTTTGTTCCCATCATATACCATCATCATATCCAACATTAATTTTCTTCCGTATTCAGTTGTTGATACGCCTTTCGGCCCCAGTCTCAAAAGTGTTTTCCATGGATAAATTCCATATATTACTTCTACTTTTTTTAATAACCATAATTCTATTACGGTATAATACTGCCTTTGAAGAGGAGCTGAATCAATAGTAACAATACCATTTAGTTTTTCAGAAAATAGTTCTGCATAAATCTGACCTAGATAACCTCCCATTGATTGTCCAATTAAGATTGGTTGATCAATTCCTTCTTTTATTAATATTTCATACAACCATTTTGCTTCATCAAACAAATCAAAATCAAGGTCAAAAGGATATGATGAAGCATGTCCAGGTGCATCCCAAACCAATACTCTGAACTTATCCTTAAAATATTCTATCTGTTTGTCAAACAATCTATGATCAGCAGTAAGTCCTGGCAAAAATATAAGAGCGATTCTTGATTGTTTATTAATTTCATTTATCCAATAATGAATCACTCCTGATGAAGTTTCTAGTGTTTTTTCCAGCATTATTGTCCCTCCACAACACTAATTTGTCATTGTTTAAAATAAATCCCATTATATAATTTCATAAACTCTTTGCAAACTTTGCTACAAGTTCATGATTAAGTGCAGTAGCTAAGATCTCTTCACTATCATTAGCTGTTGATGTCCAATTATATGATACGTGCATTAAATAGTCCATATCTATGATACAAAACTTATCATACACACGGTTATATCCTCTACTTCTCCATCTCAGAATAACAACAATATCTAATTCAACAACTCAACTCTCACACTTTTTAGCCTTTTTTCCTTTGAATAAGTTATCGAATAGCGTTTATCCTCCCCTTTAACAAATTAGTTCGATTGTCCAGAAATTTCGGTATTACTGGGCTTAAACAGCTATCAGTTCCTAATCCTTGATATCAATACAACACACTCGGAGGTTCAAACTTTCTTTTCATATCAAAGGTTTCTCTCCTCATTCTACGAGCACTATCCGAGATTATAAAATATTCTTCTACTTCTCTAATTATTTCGTTCAAGAAGTGTTACTGCTTCAACATGGTACGTTCCTGGGAACATATCTACAGGTTGCACTGCACCTAGTTTATAACCTAGCCCTCTCATAATTTCCATATCTCTAGCTAATGTTGCTGGATTACAACTAACATAGACTATTTTTTCTATATCCATAGCTGCAAGATCACGTAGGAAACTTTCCTCACAACCTTTACGTGGTGGATCCACGATAACTGCATCTAATTTCACGTTTTGTGATATTAATTTTTTAATTACATCTTCACTCTTACCTAGTAAAAACTCTGCATTAGTTATATTATTATTTTTAGCATTTTCTCGAGCATCTAAAACAGCCGCTTCTACTATTTCAATACCATATACTTTCTTAACTTTCTTCGCTGCGAATAAACTTATAGTTCCAATACCACAGTAAGCATCAATTATCGTATCAGTTTCTTTTAACTCAGCAAGTTCTAATGCTTTACTATACAATACCTCTGTTTGAATTGGATTTACCTGATAAAATGAACGAAGTGAAATCTTAAATACTATTCCGTCTAACGTGTCAGTTATATAGTCTTTACCAAAAAGTTTTTCAGTTTTATCACCAAAGATTACATTTGTTTTCTTGTCATTAATATTTAACATAATACTAACGATTCTATCGTCCAATTTAGATATTTTTTCAACAAATTCATCTAGTTTATTAAACTTCTCCTTCGCTACAATACCTACCATGATTTCACTTTTCAGGGTATTTGTTCTGAACATAATATGTCTAATAGCACCTGAGTGGTTATTTTCATCATAGATAGATAAGTTAAGTTCTGAAATTAGACTACGTAACTTGTTCATTAATACATTGTGTTCATCATATTGAATAAAACATTTCTCTATATTAACAACATCATGGCTTCGTGGTTTATAATATCCCATCTTAACTTCACCATTAACTTTTTGTACTGGAATCACAGATTTATTACGATAATGGTATCCATCTTCCATTCCTAGCGTATCTAATACTTCGATAGAATCTTTTCCAAGAGCTTTATCCATAACATTTTGAACTTTTTTCTTCTTAAACTTCAATTGCTCTTCATAGTTCATATGAACTAAATTTGCTCCAGAAGTCTTCGGAATACCATCTACTCTATTTTTAGAACTTTCAATAATATTAAGAACTTTTCCATAACCAAGATTTTTCTTTAATTTAATTATCTTAAACTTGATTACTTCACCTTCTATAACATCTTCAATAAAAATCGGAAAATTATCAATTTTTACTACACCAAGACCATCGTGGGTATAATCTATAACTTTCCCTTCGAATATATCATTTTTCTGCATAATTCACCTTTCTAAAATAAAAAGGAGAACAGACATAGGAAACTGACTTCCCTACTCTGTTCTCCTACATTTAATATTTATTAAACTATCTTTACATGCTTAAACCAATTACTTTAATTGAATTAACAAACTCAAGATCTTTAATTCGTTTATTTAATTTTTCAATATTTATATCACCTGAACTTAGCTCTAAAGAAATAATTATCGTAGCTTTTGCATTAATCGGCACGGTTTGGTGAATAGTAAGTACACTACACTTTTCTTCATTAACAACCGCTAAAATTCTGCCTAATATTCCAGGAATATCATCAACATCAATAGATAGTGATAGAATAGATTGTCTTTTCACATCTTGAATCGGGAAAATTGTATCTTTATATTTATAGAATGCACTTCTACTTAAATCAAATCTTTTAGAAGCTTCTAAAATTGATAATTTCGAATCTTCTTCTAAAGCTTTCTTCATCGCCAATGTCTTCTTTACAGCTTCTGGCAATACATCTTCTCTAATTATATAATAAACTTTTTCTTTATCCACAGTGGTTATCTCCTACTCTACGAATTCAAACTCACCTTTAAGGATCTTAACAGTATCACCGTTTTTACATCCTCTATCACGTAAAGCATCGTCTACTCCCATAGAACGCATTTGTTGAGCAAAACGTCTAACAGAAGCATCACGGTTGAAATCAGTCATTAAGAATGCACGTTCGATACCAGGTCCGCTTACTACATAAGCACCTGTGTCATCACGAGTAATCTTGAATGTTTCATCCTTAGGTTTATGTTTATAAAGAACTCTGTTTTCCATACTTTCTTCTTCCGTATCAAGTTCATATAACGTATTTGGATCTGTGTTATCTAGAATATCACTTATTTTATAAAGTAAGTTATCAATATTACTACGTGTGAAGGCAGAAATTTCAACGATATCCACATCTTCACCGTCATTTTCTAATTGTTTTTTAAATTCTTTAAGATTTTCACTCGCAACTGGAATATCCATCTTGTTAGCTACTACTACTTGAGGTCTTTCTAAAAGTCTCATGTTATATTCCGCTAATTCTTGGTTAATAATTTTATAATCTTCATATGGATCACGACCATCAGTTGCCGACATATCTACTACGTGAACAATAACTTTCGTTCTTTCGATGTGACGTAAGAATTGGTGACCAAGACCTACACCTTGACTAGCTCCTTCGATTAATCCTGGAAGGTCAGCCATAACAAAACTTCTGTGGTCTTTTGTTTCTACTACACCAAGATTTGGCGCTAATGTTGTAAAGTGATAATCAGCAATTTTTGGTTTTGCTTTTGATGTTATTGATAATAATGTTGATTTACCAACTGAAGGGAAGCCTACAAGACCTACATCTGCCATAAGTTTTAATTCTAAAGTCAGATTTCTTTCTTCTCCTGGTTCACCATTTTCAGCGATCTCTGGTGCTGGGTTTGATGGAGTTGCGAAACGACAGTTTCCACGTCCTCCACGACCTCCACGAGCTACTACTACTTCTTGCTCATGTTCTACTAAATCTGCTAATACCTCTCCAGTATCAGTATCACGAATTACAGTCCCAGGTGGTACTTTTAAGTATAAATCTTTAGATTTTCTACCATGCATACCTTTACTCATTCCATTCTCACCATTAGGTGCTACGAATTTCTTCTGATAACGATAATCCATGAAAGTTCTTAAACTTTCATCAACTATAAATACAACGTTTGCTCCACGTCCACCGTCACCACCTGCTGGGCCACCTTTTGGAACATACTTTTCTCTTCTAAATGCTACTAATCCATTCCCACCATCACCTGATCGGACGAATATTTTTACCTCATCTAAAAACATAAAAATCTCCTATACAATTCTCTTTATTTTCTTAAACTTCAACTTTTAAACTATATAAAATTCAACTTGATAAAAGTTCATATACCATGAACTATTATAACATAATTTTTCCTTTGATAATAATATTTAGCGAGATTTTAAACAAAAAAATATACGGCTGCATACACAGCCGTACTTTACTCCACAGGCAGGACTCGAACCTGCGACCCTCTGATTAACAGTCAGATGCTACTACCAACTGAGCTACTGTGGAAAAATCTCTAAATAAAAAAATGGAGCGGGTGATGAGAATCGAACTCACAACATCAGTTTGGAAGACTGAGGTTTTACCACTAAACTACACCCGCATGAATATTTGTTATTAACTTATGTATTAATTATATAATAGATATTATTGTTTGTCAACAACTTTTTTAATTTTTTTTTATTTTTTTAAAAATTCTTAATTTTGTTAGCTTTACTAAAGAATTATTTTGAAAATAAGCAATATCTATAGAAAAATTAACAATATTTCAATTGGTAATATATAGTATAATGTTTTTTCTTTAATTTGTAAAGGTATTTTTGTAGTAAACTATAAAATTTATCCCTACTTTGTAATTCTTAAAAAAACTATTCAAGGTATATTGACTGGCCTATTTTGGTATTATATAATTTTTTGTATGAAGGTAATTCAAAATATTTTATAAAAATTAAACATTATATATTAGGAGAAGGAAAATATGAAATCTAAATTACTATTTACAGTCCTGTTATCATCTTCTGTAATTCTAAGTGGGTGTTCATTGTTTAAAAGCGATCTAATTAGCCAAAATAAAGCAACAACATCAAAAAATGAAAACTCAAAAGATAAAGTATACGGTCTTAATGAAGAATGGATTGTAGATGGTCAATGGAGATTAAAAATAACAGAGGTTAAAACTACTCAAGATAGAACTAAACATATCAAAGAAAAAATAGCACAAGTAGTTATCATAAAATATACTTATGAGAACTTAGGTTTTAAAAATGAATATCAAGACCTATTTTTAACACCTAGAACAGTTGTTGATGGAGCGGAAAAGGAAGCTAGAATTTATCCAGTTAATTCTTCAAAATATCCAGAACCTACTCCAATTGGTGCAATCTCAGAATCTGCTATGGGATACGGTTTAAGTACGGAAAGTGACAAAATTAAAATTTCTTTTAGCCAATTCAATCAAGATGGTAAAACAATGGAAACAGCCACTTTTGAAGTTCCAGTAACTAAATAATACATAGAATAAAAAGGTTTGATATACAGAAAATTATAATGTATATCAAGCCTTTTCTTATTAATATGATTAATCCATACTTAGAATAATGCTTCCCTATCCTACTTGAATTTATTATAAATCAAAACTCTATATAAAATTAAATTACACAGTTATTCCCCTTTTAATTCTGTATATTTTTTATTTGATCCAAAACTTTCTTTAATAGGATACTTACTAGAATTAATAATTAACTTATCTGTAATAATTTTTTCTACATCAAGATTTAAGTTGTCTGCAAGTATAAAAGCATAAATAAAAACATCTGCTAATTCTTCTTTAATTTGTGGTAATTTTTCTGATACAGTTACCTCTGATGTTTTCCATTGAAATAATTCCAATAATTCACTAGCTTCTAGAGATATTGATATAGCCAAATCTTTTTCATTATGGAATTGTCTCCAGTTTCTCTCATCTCTAAATTTATTTATTTTCTCTATAGTTTCTTTCATTATCCTTCACCTCAAATACATTATAACACTGTATTTAGATAATTTCATTATCCTTATTTGCAATATGTGGGTCAAGTGTGGGTCAATATATGCCATTCAAGTATACTTTTATACTATCAGAGGAAAGTCAAAACATTGTCAAAACATTGTCAAAAGACAAAACAAAAAGCCTTAAACGTTGATACTTTAAGGCTTCTCTAACTTTATTATTTAGTTTCTCTGTGTAAAGTCACTTTTTTTAATCTTGGACAGTATTTTTTAAGTTCAATACGGTCTGGATTATTTCTTTTGTTCTTTTTAGTAATGTAGTTTCTGTCACCACATTCTGTACAAGCTAATGTTACATTTACGCGCATTAATATAACCTCCTATAAAATTTAATCTTAACAACTTTTTCATACAACAAAATATATTATAACATTACTTTATAAATATTTCTAGTATAAAGTGTAAATTTTTTAAATTTTTTTAAAGAAATATAACTTTATATTACGTAAACTACTTCTATCGATTACTCACCGAATACTTTATAGTAATCTTGTTTGAATTTTTCTATTCCAATATCAGTTAATGGATGTTTAACCATTTGTTTAATTACAGAATAAGGAACAGTAGCAATATCGCATCCTAATTTAGCACATTCAGTAACATGAATTGGATTTCTTACACTTGCTGCGATAATTTGTGTATCAATATCATTATTAGCAAAAATTTCCACTATCTCTTCTATTAATAATAATCCATTATGAGAAATATCATCTAATCTACCTAAAAATGGAGAAACATATGTTGCACCAGCTCTAGCTGCTAATAACGCTTGAGTTGGACTAAAGATTAGAGTAACATTTGTTTTAATTCCCTCTTTTTTTAATACATTTACAGCTTTTAATCCATCTTCAGTCATAGGAATCTTAACAACCATATTAGGATGAATTTTTGCAATTTCTCTTGCCTCTTCTAGCATATCCTTCCAATTAGTAGTAGTAGCTTTTACTTCTCCACTAATAGGACCGTCTACTATTGAAGTAATTTCCTTAATAACTTCTTTAAAATCGCGTCCTTCTTTTGCGATTAATGACGGATTTGTAGTAACTCCACTAACTACTCCTAATTCATTAGCATTTCTAATATCTTCGACATTTGCTGTATCTATAAAAAATTTCATTATATTATCCCCTCTCATTTTTATAGTAACCTCATAATATCACATCCAGAAAGTGTTTTCAATTTTATAGCTTCAATTATAACTATTTCTTTATTGTTTTTCAATCCAATATATGATAGAATAACACTATAATTAGGAGGCAGATGATGAAGAAATTTTTAGAAAAAGTACCATATTTAATTTTTTCTTTCTTTTTATTTATAATACTCCCTCTGTGTTCTTATTTTATATCGAATAGATCTGGGATGATAATTTTATTATTGATTATCCTATACCCTGTTATTAGTTTTCTAATTTCGTTTCTATATGCATATAATAAAGAAGACTTTAGCTATATTTTCTCATTTATTATAGGAATTTTTTATATAATATCATGTTTAATCATTTTAAACTTTGATATTCTTATCTATGGTTTAGGGTATATATTCTTCAGCCTTTGTGGTCAAGGGACTGGTTTTTTAATTGGGAAGTTTCGAAAACGTAAAAAAAGAGCTAAACAGAGTTAGTTAAATTTATCAAAAAGAGAAGACGTGTTTTTTATAATACACTTCTTCTCTTTTATTATTTATACTATTCTAAAATACGGATTATATTTCATATCCTAAAAGAATTCCGCCTTCTTCACCATAAAAGCTACAAATTCCAGATGTAGGAACTATAATAAATTCTACATTCGAAAATTTCTCTTTTAATTTTTCTTCTATTTTTTTGCAAATATTTTCATTATTTCTATGTGTAATTACGGCTCTTCCACCTTTATATCCAGCTTTAATCATCTCTTCAACTACAGTAGATATCGCCTTTTTCTCACCACGTACTTTATGAAGTAAATGTAGAGTTCCTTCTTTACTCGCTTCTCCTACCATACGCATATTTAATAACCCTACTACAGCAGCTGCCAATTTTGATAAACGTCCATTTTTAACAAGATTATCCACTTTTTCTAAAGAAAAAATTAATTTAGTATTTTCTTGGTATTTTGTCATTTCTGAAACAACTTCATCAAAAGATAATCCTTCTTTAATTAATTCATTTATCTTAAGAAGAAATAAATCAATTTGACCACCTGCAGAAAGTGTATTGATTATATGAATGTTAGCATTCTCATTTTCTTCTCTCAACATCTTTTCACCGATTACTGCACTATTGTAACTTCCTGACATTCCACCAGTAAGAGTTAGAACTATAACATTATCAGCACCTTTATACGCAGCTAGATATGCCTCTGGACTAGGACAAGCTGATCTTGCCGTCTCTGAACTAGCATACATTTCCCTCATCATTTCGTCAATATTTAAATCTAACGTATCTACATAAACTTTATCTTCTATTTGTAATGAAAATGGCACTCTCTCATAAGCAACATTCTCAGCTTTATTAGGAATTTCTCTAAAATCGCAAGCAGTATCAACTACAATTTTCCACTCCATAATTTACCTCCAAGTATTTTATTTTAACTTTTCTACTAGATCATGCGTTTTTTTATATAATCTCACAGTATCACAGGCTGCCACTATTACTTCTGCTAGCCCCTCTCTCTTCTCGCCATTCATACACATAACAAAATTATCATACATCTCTTCAGAAGTCCCTTCAGAAGTCAGGCTATTTATCGTCTTACTAATCTCTTGTATTGAGAATACATTTTTTAAACATGTAATTACTATTAACCTTGCTAATTGTTTTCGATTATATTTTTTCTTAACTGGTTTATCTAAGTGACCATTTTTTACATAATTATTTATCATCGCTGAAGTTAAACCTTTATCATCATCGACAATTGAGGAGCTATCTAATCGATTAACGTATAATAGTACTTGATCTAAGTACAAATCAATATTTGGTAACTCAGACCATTTTGGATATACTTTGTTCAAATTCTTTCCTCCTTCTTATCTAGTTCTGATAATCACATTATATAGTTTTTTAAAATTAGAGTCAAGTGGTTATACAGGTAAAATAAAAAAGATTTTGTAGTATTTGCATTTACTACAAAATCTTTTTATTATTTAGCTAATTTCATTTTTTTCTTAATTCCTTTTCTCATATATAGATAGTAGAATAAGACACCTAAAGCATATACTGCAAGTCCTATTATCCAACCTATCCATAAACCTTCTATACCAATACCTTGTTTAAAAACAAAATAATATGCCGTAGGAATACCTACTAGATAATAACCGATAAACATTACCACACAAATCGGTACAACTTTTTTGTATCCACGAAGCACTCCTGCTAGTGCTGATGCAAATGAATCACAAATAGCAAAACCAATTGCGAATAATAATAGCTCAGCTGTTAAAGTTATTACTCCGCTATCACTAGTATATAAATATGGAATCTTCGTATCAAATAATAGTACGATTAAGCCTGCTATACTAGAGAATATCATTCCTATTATTACCATTAGTTTTGTATACTCTGTTGCCATTTTATAGTCTTTTGCTCCTACATGAAATGCTATTATAATTGTTGCAGCATTTGCAACACTAACTGGTAAAGTATATAAAAATCCAGAGAAATTTAACGCAGCTTGGTGGGAAGCAATAACTGTCGTATCAAAACGTGATACCATTAAAGATAACGTTGAAAAAACAACCGTCTCAAGTGCTGTAGCTAGTGCTATTGGAACTCCTAGTTTAAAAATTTCTCCCCATTTTTCAAATCTAACTTTTTCTTTTTCGAATATTTTATACTTATTAATTTTAGGGTTTGTTAGTACTATAAATAATGCAATGAAAAACAATACTGTATATGTTACTGAAACAGCAACTGCATTTCCAGCTCCACCAAGCTCTGGCATACCAAACTTCCCAAAAATAAAACTATACGCGAAAAATACATTTATAGGTACAGACACTATCATCATTATCATCGATAATCTTGTCAATCCTAAACTATCTATAAACGAACGTAAAACTACATACAAGAAGATTGATAGCACTCCAAAACTTTCATAAAACAGATAGTTCTTAGTTATTTTTGCAATATTACTATCCATACCTAATCGGTCTACTATTGGTGTTGCTAAAGTATTTAACCCAACAATTAAGACAATACTAATAATTATAGCTATGTACAGAAATTGTCTAACTACTGTAGGTATCTCTTCTTCTTTATTTTTTCCAATCAATTGTGAAACTATCGGAATTAACGCTAAAACGATCGCATTTAAAGTATACATAATTGGATTCCAAATATTAACACCCATACTCACACCGGCTAAGTCTGTAGGACTATAGTGTCCTGCCATAAAAGTCCCAATCATTCCTGACGAATATGAAATTACTTGATAAACTAAAACTGGTAGTAATAAATTAACAAAAATTTTTGCTCTTTCAGAAAAGTTTTTTCCTTGATACATATGTCCTCTCCTTTATATATTTTTTTCTTTTCACACACAAAAAAAATCCAAAAGCTAATTTACTTTTAGATATCATCGATTTATACTATATGCAACCGAGACTTGAATAGATTAAAAAACCGTTAGTCTAATCGCCAACTCAACCTCGACAAAAACTCACACCCACAATAGACTTACTTAATGCTGCTTCCTTCCGGACCTGACATGGTTCATAAGTATTGCGTCGTAAGGTGCCTTAGTCTCAACATTACGTGTTAAACTCGACATTCCCTATTCTACCCGCATCTCGGTATTCGGTCTTGCTAAAGCGGATTGCAAGTACAGGGCACCGCTAACTCCCCACCTAGCATTTTTTAATTATATCAAATTTAAATGTAAAAAGCAAGGGATTAATAAAAATTCTAAAATAAACTCCAAATTAGTAATTCATCTAGTAGCGGGAGTGACTCAAAAATCGCGATTTCGAAGAAATCGATTTTGTCGAGTCACCCCCGCACAGTTTATCAGATATCTAAAAAGCTTTTATAAAACGAATTTAGATATCAATAAACCACTGCGTCCAGGAGTTCTCATATAAACTTTGTTAAATTTTAGGACTTTTGAGTCACTCCCATCTACTTCAAAAATACTATTTTGGAGTTTTTCTAACATTTATTATTTTAACTTAGTTAATTCACTTAATTCTAAGATACATTCACTTTCACTAATAACTAAACAAGGAATACCAATCTTCATATTTCCTCTTATTCCATCAAACTGTGTGTAAGTGTCTCTTACGAATAAGAATTCTTTAAAGTTTTTTAATGAAGACATAACTTCTACTTCTTTATAAGTAATTCCTAATTCTGCTAGTCTTTCTTTAAATGGTGCAGTATCTGGACAAGTTTCTGCAAAGTATAAAATATATTCCATAATAATCTCCTTTTATAAAATCTTTCTTTTATTATATCACTTTTAACGTTTTCTTTGTATTTTCACCCTCTGAATTGAAGAAGAAAATACAGATGCTAGTAGTATCCCCATTGCTATTGCCCCAGCCTGAAGGAGTGTTTCCATCCCTACTTTTGAAGCTACACCATAATTCTTTGTTACTATATTTTGCATTGTATTATACATACCATATCCTGGCACCAATGGCACCATCCCTGTATAAATAAATATAGTAGCCGGTAGCTTTAAAAGCTTAGATGCATTTGTTGATAATATACCAACACAAACAGCACCTAAAAAACTACTCACAACAACGTCTGCTAATAACAAGTTAACTACCACTTGAATTAACCAACCGATAGCTCCAATCAGTCCACAAGTAAACAATGATTTTCTCGGCGCATTAAAGAAAATTGCAAATGCTACACTAACTACAAATCCTGCAATAAATTGTATAAATACATTATTCTCCATAAATTTCTCCTTACACCAATTTCAATCCCATAACTACGCCAAGTGCAATAGCTGTTGATACAAAGATTGCTGCCTGTATTCCAATCATCCCTGATAAATAATCACCAGCCATAAAATCACGTACAGCATTCGTAACCTGCACTCCAGGAACAAGCGGCATTAACCCCGCAATAATAATACTAAAAGGATTATATATTAAGAAAAACTTGTTTAACACCATTACCATAATGGTAGCTATAAATGCTCCTAAAAAATTACTCACAAAAGATGTAAGTTTATATTTCGCAGTTAAAGTCAAGAACATAGCTTCAATCGCCATAACAATGAATGCGTATAAGCTATCCTTAAACGTTCCTCCAAACATTATCGCAAAAAAGGGACCTGATAAGGTTAAAGCAATAATCACAGAAGTATTTGAATATCTTTTTTTAGCCTTTATTTCTTTCATTTTTTTGAAGGCATAATCTAGAGTACACCCCCCCATTACCATTCTTCTTGAGATATCATTTAATAGAGCAATTTTTTCTAAATCACGATCCCCTAATACAACTCTTCTCATCGCAGTATAAGTATTATCATCATAAACAAAAGAGACAATTACAAAGTTATATGTCACTAGAATATTTGCAGCTTTTATATTGTCAAACGATCTATAAATTCTATTTACAGTATCTTCAACCCTATATACTTCAGCTCCATACGCCAACATGCTTTTAGCTATTTTCATACTAAAATTCAATAACATTTTAGCTTCTTTTTCATCATGTAAAGACTGTAACATACCTTCCCTCCTCTTAAATAAATTATTATGAAATAATTTCTAATATTTTTTTATATTTATTTTTAAATTCTTCAACTTTATTTTCTTGAACTTCTGTTGCTTTTTCAAGTTGATTTAAAATATACTCAATTTTAGACAGCTCTAATTTTTGTTTTTTTACAAATAGCTCATTCTTTTCTACTAACAAATATTTTCCAAAGTTTATTTCATCTTCTGATAAATTCATAACTCCTGGTTTTGCTACTATAATTTCATAAATATGACCATCTTCTTCGATAATATTTTCTGCAGTTATTTCATATCCTAATTCTTGTAATTTTTCTCTAACGAAATTTTCACCAACATTAGGTTGTAATACTAGATTTGGTTTATTTGCTAATTTGTCCTTTCCTTTTTCTAAAATATCAGCAATTAGCTTACCACCCATACCACATATTGTAATTACTTCTATATTATCACTTAATTCAATAGCATCTAGACCTGCAGCTTTACGACAATCAATAACCCCTACAAGGTTTTCTTCTTGAACATTTTTTATTGATACTTTGTGCGGTCCTTCAACTATTTCTCCGGCTACTGCAAAATCAATTTTATTATTTTTTGCTAAATAAATAGGTAGATATGCATGATCACTACCAATATCTGCTAATCTTCTATTCTCAACATATTCAGCTACTAATTTTAATCTTCTATTAATTGCTAACATCATTTCTCCTTTTTATTAATCGAGAAAATCTTTACTAAAACTCGTAGTAATAACAGTTTTCTCTTTTTTTCCTATATTTTCAAAGTCAGTTATTATATTGTCGCCAAATTCAGCTTTTAACTTTTTAGAAATCTTTCTTAGTCTTTCTTCTTCTTTGTAATCTTTTTTATCAAAAATATCTAGTTGCACCTTAAGTTCTTTTGACTTTTTAATATCATTTAGTGAAACCCCTAGTAATCTAACGCCACGTGAAAAATCATAGTGTTCCAGTAAAAGCTCCCATGCATAATTAAAAATTTCATTTGTACCAGATATAAATTCTGGAATCTTTTTAGATCTAGTAATGGTTTTAAAATCACTAAATCTTACCATGATTGAAATATTGTTTCCTACATAATTACGTGATTGAACTCTTGAACTTACTTTCTCACTTAATTTCTTAACTTCTCTTAAAATATCATCTTCATCTATTAAATCATTTGTAAATGTTTTCGAATTCCCAATTGATTTTCTATCAGCTGTATATTTTAGTTCATCACTACCTTCCCCATTAGCCCTATTCTTTAGTCTTAAACCTTGAACACCTAATAGACTATGTAGAATTACTTCATTTGCTTCAGCAACATCACCAATAGTATTAATTCCAATATTTTTAAGTTTTTTTGTAGATGCTTTCCCACAACCGTGCATTTCACCAATATCCAAATTCCAAAGGATATCCTTATAATTTTTTTTATTTATAATAGAAAATCCTAAAGGTTTTTTCAAATTTGAACCCATCTTCGCAAAAAATTTATTAAAAGATACTCCTACCGATGAAGGCATACCTAATTGTTTATATATTCTTCTTTGTATTATGGCTATTACCTTTATCGGTTCATGAAAATCACTTAAATCTATATATGCTTCATCAACCGAGACTATCTCAATCTTATCTGTATATTCTCGTACTAAATCAAAAATCCTCTTTGATTCTTGCTGATACTTCGGCATATCAGGTCGAAGTATTTTTATGTTAGGGTAAATCTTTCTGGCGTCTCCTACACGCATAGTTGTCTTTATCCCTAATTTCCTCGCTTCATAATTAGAGGTTACAATTATTCCATGTCTAGTTTTCACTTCTCCTGCTATTGCTAAAGGTTTCCCTTTCAATTCAGGATTATATTTTTCTTCTACACTTGCATAAAAGCAATTCATATCAATATGAGCAATAACTTTAGACATTTTTTCACCCCTTTTAATAGACTAAAAACGGGAACAATAGGGTTTCTGTCAATTTAATTTCAAAATATTAATTGATCCCACCCTATTTTAATTTCCCGTTATGTTTTCATTATTAAACTAATGAAAAGTTAATTATTATTATTGGTTTTCTCTTAGTATTGTCATATAGTAAACTAGATAACATACTTCTTATCTCAGCCTTAACAGCTGCACATTCTCTGATACTCTTAATTGGATTATTTTCTAAGTACTCGATTACTTTTTCTTCCGCTTCTTTAATCAGTTCCATACTTTTCTTAACATAGACAAAACCTTTTGTTTGAATAACTGGTTTTCCTACTAAAGTTTTCTCTTTTTTACTAATTGCATATGAAGCTACGAAAATTCCATCGTTAGAAAGTAATTTTCTATCTTTTAGAACACTATCTTCTACATCACCAATTCCGCGACCATCGACTAATATGTTCCCTACTGGAATATTATTTTGTAAAGTTTTAGACTTACTTCCACTGATTTCCAAAGTTGTCCCTTTAGATAAGATGTGAATATTCTCTCCAGCTACACCAGTTTCTGCAGCAATTTCTGCATGTTTGCGAAGGTTTCTAAATTCCCCTTGAACTGGAATAAAGTGTTTAGGCATAAGCATGTTTAACATCATTTTTAGTTCTTCTTTTGTTGCATGACTTGCAGCGTGAAGACGTTTAGAAGCTGTAACAACATTTGCTCCAAGTTTAACTAATAAGTTTAGTGTTTGGAATAACATTACTTCCATATTTGGAGACGGTGTCGCAGCAACCATAATCGTATCTCCAGATTCGATCTGAATTCCATTAACTTTTTTCTCAGCAATATTTTTCATCGCTTCGATCGGCTCCCCTTGATCTCCAGATGAAAGAATACATACTTCATTTTGTGGATATTCTTTTAATTCTTCAATTGAAATTAAGTTACTATCTTCAATTTGTAAGTAATTCATATTTCTTGCAGTATTGATAGATGCTTCAATTGCTTGACCTAAAAGTAAAATTTTTCTATTTTGAGCCAGTGCTGCTCTAACAATATGAGAGATTGTTAAAAAGTTAGAAGCATAGCATGTTACAATAATACGTTTATTAGCTTGATAAAATGCATTATCAATTTGCTCAGCAGCTTCATTTTCAGGAACATTATATCCTTTAACGTTAGCATTACTTGAATCACTTAGTAGTGCAAGAACACCCTTTTGACCTAGTGTACTAATTTTCACAATATCAGATTTATATTCTTTACTTACTGATTGGTCAAATTTAAACTCACCAGTATAAACGATATTTCCTTGACTAGTTTCAATACAAATACCTAAAGAATCCGGCATTGAATATGTTGTCTTGAAGAATGTAACACTAGCATTATTAAAATCATATTTATTATTATCTTTTACATAGTAAAACTTAATTCTTCTTTTTATTCCTAATTGTTTAAGGTGATTTTTTAATAAATCAATTGTTAACTTAGAACCATAAACAGGACATTTTAGTTTATCAATAATATAAGGAACAGCCCCCATTGAACTTACATGTCCATTTGATAAAAATATCCCTTTAATTTTTTGTTTATTTCTAACTAAGTAACTAATATCAGGTATAACAGCATCAATACCGATCATTTCTGTTTCAGGGAACATTAAACCTGCATCAAGAACATAAATTTCATCACCGATTTCTACCATATACATATTTTTAGCTACTTCTTCTACCCCTCCTAATGGAGTGATACGAATTTTAGCTAACTTTTTAGATTTATTTTGTTGAGATTTAGCTTTATTTACATTATTAATTTTCTGTACTACTTGTTTTGAGTTATTTTGTTGCTCTTTAGCCACAACTTTTTTTGAATTTTTAGGTCTAGTATTATTTTTCTTAGACGCTTGATTATTTTTCGGGCTATTGTTCTTTTGTAAATTTTTAGCAATAATTATTCCGTTATTACTCATTTTTTCCTCCTTGTAACATTGATTTTATTGGTTCGAAGTCTCTTCTATGAATTGGTGTAACACCATACTCTTTTAGTCCTTCTAAATGTTTCTTAGTTCCGTATCCTGCATTATTTTCAAAATCGTAGTTTGGATACTTTTTTGCATATTCTTTCATTAAATTATCACGATAAACTTTCGCCATTACTGATGCTGCTGCAATAGATACACTCTTCTCATCACCTTTTACCATACTAAAATTAGGTATAGGATAATTTTCAAACGGCATAGCATCTATAAGTAGAAAATCCGGTTTAACTTCTAACTTTTCAACAGCTCTTTGCATCGCTATACGCGCAGCGTTGTAAATATTATATTTTTCAATTTCAATATTATCAACTTCACAAATAGCATAAGCAACAGCTTCGTTTTTTATCTGTTCATATAGTTCTTCACGTTTCTTTGCAGATAATTTCTTTGAATCATTTAATCCTTCGAAATAGCTGTCTTTTTTTAGAATTACCGCAGCAGCAACTACTGGTCCAGCAAGCGGTCCTCTACCTACTTCATCTATTCCACAAATATACTTACATCCATTATTATAACATTTATTTTCGTAAAATGATTTTTTTTCATACTCTTTTTTATAAAAAAGTTTTTTCTCTTGCTTCTTAGCATAACTTAGTAGTAGTTTTTGAACTCCTGATCTTTCATCTTTTTTTAGTTCATTTAATATTTCCTCGGAAATGACTTCTTGGTTTAAGAGTTCCTTTACCTCACTAATTTTCATTTTGTTCCTCATTTTCTAATAAAACATTATAATTATCTAACGTAATAAGTCCAAATTTTTGTGTTCTAAAATCTTGAATTAATAGTTTAATTGTTGAATCGTAATCATAATCTCCACCAATTTTTTTAAATCTTTTTTCGGCTACTTTTTCCATAATAAATACATTTTCATCATCACTATTAACATTTATCTTATACAAATTATTTAGATTCTCTAAATAATTTTCCTTTAAAAGCTCAATTAAATATAAACTAACATCATCAAGTGGAGTAATATCATCCTTTATAGAACCAATTAAACTTAATTTTTTACCAATTTCTTGATTGTCAAACTTTGGCATAAGTATTCCTGGAGTATCTAATAGTTCTATATCTTTATTTAATTTTAACCATTGTTGTTTTTTAGTAACACCAGGTTTATTTGCAGTGTTAGCTACATTTTTCTTAATCAGTTTATTTATAAACGTCGATTTACCAACGTTAGGTACACCTATTACCATTGATCTAATTGCTCTTGGTTTAATTCCTTTTGCAACTTGGCGAGCTATTTTTTCTGCTAATTCTTCTTTTGCTTTATCGATTACTTTGTTTAAGTTATTACTATTTTTTGCATCAGTATATACCACAGTATACCCTTTATTCTCAAAATAATTTTTCCATTTTGCTGTTTCAGCTCTGTCACATAAGTCAATTTTATTAAATATAATTATCTTCTTTTTATCTTTAACAACTTCATCTAGGTACATATTATGTGAAGAAAGCGGACAGCGTGCATCTACTAACTCAAAAACTATATCTACTAGTTTCAGTTTCTCTTTCACTTCTCTTGTTGCCTTGGCCATATGACCCGGGAACCATTGAATAACCATAAATTTAACTCCTTATCTTTTTATTTTTTTAAATTTCTATTGTTTTATACAGTCTTTACTATTTTACCACATTTTCAAGTTTTTTTAACCTATTTTAGTGTCAATTATTCGTAAAACATTAATATTTTATAATTTCCATATCTATCAATTAAAAAATCGTTCATTTCCACACACAACCTCATATAAATAAAAAAACAAGACAGCTACGCTACCTTGTTCTTTTTATTTATCTTTTATCTACTTTCTTAACAATAGTATCACCAAGAATTTGAAGTGCAAATACTATTATTAATATTAACACTGTCGCAACAAATGTTAAAGTACTGTTATTTCGTTGGAAACCATCTAAGTAAGCTAAGTTACCTAGTCCTCCGGCACCGATAACTCCTGCCATCGCCGTTGATCCAACTAATGCTATCGCCGTAACAGTTAATCCTGAAATTATTGCTGGTAAACTCTCAGGAATTAAAACTTTCAAAATAATAGTAGTTTTTTTAGCTCCCATTGCACGAGCTGCTTCAATTACACCTTTATCCACTTCACGTAATCCGATTTCTACTAAACGAGCGTAGAATGGTGCAGCTGAAATAATAAGTGCTGGAATTGCTGCTTGAACACCGATAATTGTACCGATTAAAGCCTTAGTGAATGGAATTAATAATACAATTAAAATAATAAACGGAATCGCTCTAAAGATATTAACAATTGCTGTAACAACTGTGTAAAATCCACGTCCAAATGTACTCTTACTATTAGATGTTAAGTATAACAGTAATCCTAAAAATAAACCGATGATGAACACTGCGATTAGTGACTCAAAAGTCATAATAAGTGTTTCAATTGTTTTGTCTTGTACTTTATCCCAATTAACTCTTGAAAAATCAAACATTATAACACCTCCGTTAAAATACCTAGTTCATTTAATCTAGCTATTACTTTATCTGTATTTTCTTTCGAACCAATTAATTGAACAAACAGCGTACCTATATTCGCATTTGCTGTCTTATCAATGTGACCATTAATAATATTAAAATCAAAATCAATTTCTTTTATTAACGTACTAAGAATAGGTTTTTTCGAAGTATTATTGTCAAAAGTAAATTTAATAATAATACCATCCGTAAATACTTTCTTCCATTCTTCAATATTTTCTCTCTCTTCAAATTCCGAAGCAAATGAAGTTTGAGCTAAGAATTTCTTCGTAACTTCTTGTGTTGGGTGATAGAACACTTCAGAAACAAGACCATTTTCAGCAATTGTACCACCATCTATAACAGCAACTTTTGTACAAATAGTTTTAATTACATTCATTTCATGAGTAATTAGGACAACAGTTATATTAGTTTTGTTGTGAATTTCTTTAATAAGATTTAATACTTCAGCAGTTGTCTCAGGGTCAAGCGCACTTGTCGCTTCGTCACAAAGTAAAATCGAAGGATTACCTGCTAATGCACGTGCAATACCTACCCTTTGTTTTTGACCACCTGATAATTGAGAAGGATAAGCATTTAATCTATCTTCCAACCCAACTAACTTAGCCAATTCCTCTACTCTTTCTTTAATTTCAGTTTTTGATTTCCCTAAAATTTCTAATGGGAATGCTATATTTTCAGCAACAGTTCTACTCCATAATAGATTAAAGTGTTGGAAAATCATTCCAATTCTTTGACGTTTCAATCTACGCTGTTCTTCAGTTATTTTATTGAAGTCATCACCATCAATAATTACCTCTCCATCTGTTGCCACTTCAAGTCCGTTTAACAGCCTTACTAACGTACTTTTTCCAGCACCAGAATAACCAATTATACCGTAAATATCACCTTTTTCAACTTTTAAATTAATATCTTTTAGCGCATGAACTTTATTGTTATAAATCTTATTTACTTTTTTTAATTCAATCATGTCTAGCTCCTTTCTCTTTTTAAAAAATAAAAAACACCCTTACTCCATCTAGGAATAAGGGCGTTATACGCGGTACCACCTTATATTTCACTTGTAATAACTACTAACATAGTCTATCCTATAACGTGGATCGCCGAACAAAGTTTACAATTACGTTTACCTTATTAACCACTCGAACCATTTTCATATATTTCATATTATACCTTTTCAGCTTACGGTACTCTCTTTAAATATTACATATATTACTTATACGAGTATTGGTTTTTATTAATTTCTATTAAGTATACCATTATACTTTTATAGTGTCAAGTATAATTTTTGAAATTATCCTTTGAAAATTCTGAAAATATTCCACTAATTTTCCAATTTAATATTATTCTCAACAAGGTAATCTCTAACTACTCTTGCCATATCATCTAATAGATCATCTAATTCTTCCCAGTTTTTGACTGTTGCACCACTTGCTAATGGATGACCACCACCGGCATATTTTTCTGCTAGTGTATTTATAACTGGACCTTTAGAACGAAGTCGAACACGTACTTTATTTCCTTCATCTATTGCAAAGCACCACGCATATAGACCTTTTAAGCTTCTAAGTAAGTTTACTCCTGTTGAAACTTCTCCTGGATCAACACCGTATTTATCCATATCTTCTTTTGTAATTTTTAAATACGCAACTCCATCTTGATAAACATCATAATTTTCAAAAATGAACGCTCTAAATCTCATAATATTCTCACTGATAATTTCCATTTTATCTAATAATGCACTCATATTGAAATCATACTTTATAAGTTCTGATGCAACTTTTAGAGTATTATTTGAAGTATTTGGGAATAGAAATCTACCAGTATCTCCCACAATACCAAGATAAAGTAGTTTTGCCGCTTCATCATTCAATTTCACATTGTATTTTTCGTTTAAATATGTATAAAAATTATATATTAATTCACTACAAGATGAAACCTCTGTATCAACTAAATTAATACTTCCATAATTATCTAATGGTGGGTGATGATCAATTTTAATTAAAAAGTTATTTTTAGTAAATAGTTTCCCATCAATTCTAGGAAAATTAGCCGTATCTGTTACAATAACTAAAGCATCTTTATAGTCTTCTTCTGTTACTTCTAAATTTTTGAACAAGAAGTCCAATGAAGGAGAATCCTTACCTACAGTTATTAGAGTTTTTTCTGGAAAGTTTTCCTTAATAATTTGATACATTGCCCCTTGAGAACCATATGCATCTGGATCTGGTCTTTCATGTCTATGAATTATAATTTTATCATTTTCTTTAATTTTTTGAAAAATTTCCTCATATAAATTTTCGTAGTTTGTATTCATCTAATTTCTTCTTTCTCTAATTTCTCTGGAATACTTGACAAGTTACCATTGCTTTTGCAACTAATTCTGTCTTATCATAAACTTCAACATCAAATTTAGCAGTTTTACGTCCTATATCTAAAATATTTACTTTTGTTGTTATTGTTCTATCTAATGGTACAGATTTTAAGAAATAAAGAGTAGTATTTTGCATAAGCACTTCACTTCTATTGTAGTTATAACTTGTAATATGAATAGATTCATCAATAATACTTAATAGAGCTGAGCTAGAGAATGTACCAAATTGATCTAACATTTGAGGAATAACTTTAACCTGTAACCCATCAGCTCTTGGGACAATACCTTTTCGCATAATTTCATCAAATGTATCATTATTATGACCTTCTTGGAATCTATTATTCGTTAATAATGAGTTAATAACTATTTTTCTAGTAACTACACCAAGTAATGTATTTTTCGAGTCTATTACAGGCATTAATTCATATCCTTCAGATAGCATAGTATTAGCTACTGAAGATATAGGTGTTTCTAAAGTCGTAGTTGCTACTTTTCTTTCCATCACTTCTTTTATAAGTGCATCTTTTTCTTGTAAGAAAACGTCACGAGCTGTAACAATACCAACTAATTTACCATATTCATTAATTACTGGATATCTAGTGTGACCTACTTCTAATTGTAAATCATACCAATCTTTTACAGTATCATTTAGATTTATTGTATATAATCTATCTACTTTCATATAAATACTTTCTACAGTAATTATATCCCTCTTAATAATTTGGTCATTAGTTACACGATTTATTAAGTGAGTTACTGAAAAAGTATCATGTGGCGTAATAATTAAAGGTAAATTTTTACTATCCGCAAGTGCTTTTATAGAGTCATTCGGTACATATCCACCTGTTACTAAAATAGCACAACCTTTCTCCAATGACATTTCAATAATTTTTGGACGATTCCCTATTATTAACAATGTTCCTTTTCGTATGTGTTGTCCTACTTGTTCAGAATCCATTGCCCCAATCGCAAAATCTTGCACTATTTCATGAACTCCTCCGCGTCCTGCGATTAATTGTCCACTTACTATATTAACAATCTCTGAATAAGATAATTTTTCTACATTATCACGTTCTTTTTTCTGAATTCTAACTGTACCAACACGTTCTATCGATGATACAAAACCACGATTTTCAGATTCTTTTATTGCACGATATGCTGTTCCTTCACTAACTTTCAGTTCTTTAGCTACTTGACGTACAGAAATCTTGCTACCAATCGGTAAGCTCTTTATATATTCTAATATTTTTTGGTGTTTTGATTTCATAATGATTCCTCCTTATATTTTTATTATAATACAAATAATTTATTTGTAACACATTCTATACATATGTAATTATATACTTTTTATAGAACTATTTCAAGATGAAAGAGGACGAAAAATAACTAATTTTACTTATTTCTCATCCTCTTTTATATTATTTATGTATATTTTCAACTTTGAAAAATAAATTGAATATTTTTGAAAAATTTAGTGATACAGTCTATTTTCAATATTTTTACTATAACACGATTATAATTGTATCATATTAATATTTTACGATTTTCTACCCGCAGGCATTTTTTTAGCATAACCTTCTTTGTTCTCTTGTTTCACTCGAGCAATTACTAAAGCATCCGAAGGTGCATTCTCTGTAACAGTAGTTCCTGCAGCAACCACAGCACCATCACCTATTTCTAAAGGAGCTATTAAGTTTGAGTTACACCCTATAAATGCATCGCTTCCTATTTTTGTTCTATATTTATTTTTACCATCGTAGTTTACAGTAATTGTTCCACAACCAATGTTTGTATTACTTCCTACTTCAGTATCACCTAAGTAACTTAAATGAGCTGTTTTAGATCCATCACCATAAGTAGTATTTTTTAATTCTACAAAGTTACCAACTCTTACATGTTGACCTAATTCACAATTATTTCTAATGTGAGAATATGGACCAACGCTAGTATAATCACCAATTTTCGAATCGCTAATAGTTGAAGATAAAACTTTTACTCCATTTCCAATCTGTGCGTTTTCTAAGTATGAATTAGGTTTAATTTGACAATCTTCTCCAATTACAGTATTAGATTTAATTGTAACGTTTGGATAAATTGTTGTATCACGACCAATTACAGCATTAGGTGCAATATAAGTGTTTGTAGGATCTACTAGAGTAACTCCTGCTAGCATATGTTTAGTATTAATTCTATTTCTCATAACATTTTCAGCATAAGCTAACGCTACTCTATCGTTTACACCAAATGTTTCATCAAAATCATCACATAAATATGTTTCAATAATTTCTTTTTGTTCACGGATTAATGCTAGTACATCTGGAAGATAATACTCACCTTGATTATTATCATTCTTAACTTTTTCTAACATTTCAAATAATAATTTATTATCAAAGCAATAAATTCCTGAGTTAATTTCTTTTATTTTTTTCTCTTGTTCTGTTGCATCTTTTTCTTCAACAATTTTCACTAACTTTCCATTCACATCACGAATAATACGACCATAAGCAAATGGATCATCAGCTATTGCTGTTAATACAGTTGCTTTTGCATTTGTATTCTCATGGTGATCTAGCATACTATTAATAGTCTCTGGACGAATTAAAGGAGTATCTCCATACATTACAATAGTCGTACCCTCTTTATCTTTTAATTCATCTTTGGCTACTTTTACAGCATGAGCTGTTCCTAATTGTTCTGCTTGTAAAACAAATTTTGTTCTATCTCCTAGCACCTCTTTAACTCGTTCTGCACCATGACCAACTACAGTTATTACCTCTTGCATTTCTAAATCATTAAGGCTATCTAATACAAGTTCTACCATCGTTCTATCACAAACTTTATGCAATACTTTATATAGTTTTGATTGCATTCTAGTTCCTTTTCCAGCTGCAAGAATTACTGCATATCTATTATTACTCATTTTCAACATCCTCTTTTTCTACTTGTCTTAATTTTTCAATAACATTCCCTAATTTTACATCGAAAGTTCCGTTAAATTCGTCAATATTTTCAATTTTTGAAAGGTATAAGTAATCATCTTCATGTTCTCTTGGCGAATCAAAACACTGTGTGATTATTACTTTACCAACAACATTAACATCAAACTCATTCATAAGACTCTCCATACCCGTAAGGACTCCTCCTCCTCGCATGAAGTCATCAACTAATAGCACTTTTGAACCAGTATTTAGACTTCGTTTAGATAAAATCATTGTTTCTATTTTCTTGGTAGATCCTGAAACATAATTTATCGCAACAGTAGTTCCTTCTGTAACCTTATTATCTCTTCTTATAATAATTACAGGTTTATTTAATATTGAAGCTATGGCATAAGCTACTGGAATACCTTTTGTCGCAACAGTTACCACTGCATCCACTTCTTTATTTTTATAGACAGTAGCAACTACTCGGCCTAACTTATTCATCAGACTAGGATCACCTATTATGTCTGACATAAAAATATAACCACCTGCTAACAAACGATTTCCATCATTAATTTTATCAAGAAAACTACTAAGAATTTCTTTAGCATCTTCTTCTACTAAAGTCGGTGTAAAGATAACACCTCCACTTACTCCTGCTAAAGTTTTAACTTCTCCAATGTTTTCTTCTTTGAAACCATTTTTTATTATATGTATATCCTCACTTATTGAAGATTTAGCTTGATTAAATTTTGAAACGAAATACGTTAATGGAATTAATTTATTCGGATTATTTAATAAATACTCCGTCATCACTACTATTCTTTCACTTCTCTTTAACTTCATCTTATACTCCTTACATTGTATAAACGGTAACTTTACCACAGATTATACAATCAATATATTTTATTCGTATATTATATGTATATAATACCACTATTGTTCGGAATAGTAAAGGGTATACAATAATTTTTAAGTTGATTTTAATTAACTAAACTTTTTATCACATCATCTATAATAAAGAGAAGATAGCTTTATTAAACTATCTTCTCTTTTTCTTTTTATTTTTCTTTCCAAACTTCTAAAGTTCGTATTTGATTTTCTTCTACTTTTCTCACAACAAAAGTTAATTTATCAATAGAATACACAGCTCCAACTTTCGCTTCATATTTTTCTAAATAAATATATGCCCCTATTGTATCAACTTCTTCATGCGGAAGGTGAGCATGGAATAATGCATTGACATCTTGGATTGGTACCCAACCATCAATTAAATAATGTCCATTTTTTAATTTTTTAACTAAACTTTGCTCATCTTCATCGAATTCATCTCGGATTTCACCAGTAATTTCTTCAACTATATCCTCTAATGTAACTACTCCACTAGTCCCACCATATTCATCAGTAATAACAATCATATGCTCTCTGTTTTGCTTAATTGTTGCTAATACTTGAGAAATCGGTGTATGTTCGAATATTTTTATTGCTGGTGTAATATACTCTTCTAAATCTTTAGTGTTCTCTAGCGGTTTATCAGCAAATAATAGCTTTTTAACATTTAAAATACCAAGAATTTTATCTTTATCCCCATCTTCGATTACCGGGTATCTAGTATATTCTTCTTGTTTTAATTGTCTCATGATAATTCCTAGAGAGTCACTCATATCTATTGCTTCAACCTCTGTTCTAGGTGTCATAATTTCCTTAGCAATTTTATTATCAAATTCGAATACTCTCTCTACATAACGATACTCTACGTCATTAATTTGACCATGTGCTCTTGAAGATTTCATTATTGTCCTCAATTCTTGTTCACTGTGAATATCATCGTGTTCAGATGCTGGTTCATATCCAAACATTTTTGCTATAACATTCGCTAATGAATTGAGTAGCCATACTAACGGACGCATCACTTTATCGAACATATACATCGGCCAAGCAACTCTCAGACAAGTTGTTTCTGCAGATTGAATTGCTATAGTTTTAGGAACCAATTCACCTAAAACCACATGTAATAACGTCATAAATCCAAATGACACTACTAACGATATCGTATGTGTTACCGCCTCATTTAGATGTAATAACTC
Source organism: Gemella taiwanensis (assembly GCF_054054385.1). Lineage (NCBI taxonomy): Bacteria > Bacillati > Bacillota > Bacilli > Caryophanales > Gemellaceae > Gemella > Gemella taiwanensis. Next base: position 113,940 of record NZ_JBSMTL010000001.1, on the reverse strand, counting down.
GAATATAGGATTAAATAATGAGTGGAATGTTGCTTCCCCTATCCAACCAAGTCCTAACGAAACAATCGTTATACCTAGCTGCGTAGCAGATAAATAATGATCCAATTGCTCAACCATTACCGCCAAAATTTTTGCTGTTTTATTTCCAGATTCAACTAATTCATTTACCCTTGTGGGTCTAAGCTTAACAAGTGCAAATTCAAACATTACAAATATTGCCGAAGCAACAAGTAATAATACAATTATTAATATTTTAATTAAGATACTGAGATCCATATAGTTTCAATTTATCCTCTTTCCTTATTTTTTATCATTAATAAATAATTTTACTACATATAAACTTTTTTTTCAATTATTATACTACCTATAAGTTCTATCTCTATTTCTAATTTTTTAATAATTCTTATTGTTGGATATTTCCTCTTTCGAGTGATACTATATTAAGTAATTGAAAACGCTAAAATAGGAGATTACTATGAGCAACGAAATAAATTTTAAAAATTTTTGGTCTAAAAAAATAAACTACATTAATAATATTCACATCGACTATAATATAGAGCAGACCAAGTTTTCGAAATTTAAAAATATAGAATTTTATAACTTAACTTTTAATAGCTACGATAATTCAAAAATCTACGCTAAATACATAAAAAACATTAAATTTAGAACCAAATATCCAAATAGACCCATCCCTATTCTATTTTATTTCCACGGATATCCCGCTTCGAGTAGAAACTGGTTAGAAAAATCTGCTTTCTCCTCTTTGGGGTATGATGTGGTTGCTATAGATTTTAGAAATCAAGGCGGTTTAAGTAAAGATAATGGAAATTCCTCCCCTTCAGTGTTTGGTCACCTTACAGTAGGAATCGATGAGAGTATTCAAAATATGATATTTTACAAAAACATTTTAGATACTTTGTTACTTTCTAGAATTATTACATCTTTCGAAGGAGTTGATTCTAATAATATTGTTACCTACGGTGCTTCTCAAGGTGGAGCATTTTCAATAATATTTGCTGCTTTAAATAAAAATGTAAAAAAATGTATAAGTCTATATCCTTTCCTTTCAAACTTCAAAGCTATTTATGAACTCGACAATAGAAATAATGCTTATACAGAATTTACTCATCATGCACGCTGGTTTAACACAAAAGGAAGCAATACTAAAGACTTTTTAAACAAGCTTTATTACATCGATACTATAAATTTTGCAAAACTTTTGAAATGTAATGTATTATTCGGAATTTCTAATCTCGATGTTGATTGCCCTAAAGAAACCCAACAAAATATTTTTAATAATATAAAAAGTAATAAAAAAGTTATAGTTTATAAAAAGTACTATCACGAAAATATTCCAAGCTTCAATGATGAAGTAGTTAACTTCTTACTAAATACATAATGGGAGTATATAATGAAATTAGAGAAATATAGAAAACTAAATTATACAGAACAATTATTGCATGTTAAGCATCCATTTGTTCAATATAAAAAAAATAATTTTAAAGGAATAGATAATTCTAATATTGAATTAGATATAGTTACTCCAAATACCGATATCAAGGGAGTGATTATCGACTTTCCTGAATTTAAAGTGAAAAATAAAGATTACTTATCATTAACTAAATACAGTATGTTAGACTACGCTCTAGTATCTTTACATATTAGAGGCCAAGCTGGAAATAGTGAAAACAATACTCCTTGTTCTCATTTTCCATTTTTAGATAATAGTTATGAGTTTCCATATTATAAGCTGGTGTTTCAAGATGCTCTTGATACTTTACAAATAATTGAATTATTATTTCCGAATAAAGATATATATGCAACTGGAGTTGGACAAGGTGCCGCTATTTCCCTAGTATGTGCTAGTTATTACAATTCAATCAAGGAACTATTTATTTCTGATTGTTCTCTCTGTGATCTAAAAAATACTTACATTCAAAACAAGAAAAATCCAATCTTTAGAAAAATATATAATTTTGAAATTGATTTTCCAGATAAAATAGACTATCTATATAAAACACTAGACTCAATTGATATAATTGATATTAGTAGCTCCATCTCACAAAAAGTACACTATGGACTTTCATATCTAAGTCCTAAAACTCCACATTCTGCACAATTAAAATTAATTGAATCACTAAAAAATATTGAAATCCAGCATTATAAATTTTTAGATTATAAAAAAATATTCCAACATCAATTTGATGATTATATACTTGAAATACTCTCAAATAAATAAAAAAGAATCGACAGAAAACAGAATTCCGTCGATTCATTATTTTTAATACGATTAGCTTAATCTACCTTTTAACTTCATGTTTTTAACAATTTTTTCAATAGAATTTACATAAGCAGCTTTTCTCATTGGGATATCAAATCTTTCTTTCATTTCCCAAATATCATTAAATGCTTTTGTCATTACTCTTGCTTGTTTTTCTACTACTTCTTCTTCTGTCCAGTAGTAACCTTGTAAGTTTTGTACCCATTCAAAGTAAGATACAGTAACACCACCACTATTTGCAAGAATATCAGGAATTACAACCACACCTTTTTCTCGTAATACTTTATCACCTTCTAGTGTAGCAGGACCATTAGCTCCTTCTGATATAATAGGCGCTTTAATTAAATCAGCTTCCTTAGCATCAATTGCATTTTCTAAAGCACATGGACAAAGAACATCTACATCTAAAGCCCAAAATTCATCTAAAGTTAAACGTTTTGTATTTGGTAATTTATGGAATCTAACTTTATTATCTTTACATTCTTGAAGTTCAGCATATGATAAACCATCTTCACGATATACAGCATATTGAATTCCATCATCATCACGTTCAGTTACAGCAACTACTTTAGCTCCAAAGTTTATAGCAGTTTTTACTGTATAGCTACCTACATTACCAAATCCTTGAACAGCAAACTTAGCTCCTTGTGCAGATTTCCCTAATTTTTCTAATGCCAATTTCGCAGCAAGAGCCACCCCATATCCAGTTGCTTGCGTTCTTCCTAATGAACCACCTAGTTCTAATGGTTTACCTGTTAAAGTACCAATTCCTTGCTCACCAGTTAAAACATTAAATTCATCAATCATCCATGACATTATTTGACCATTTGTATTTACATCTGGTGCTGGAACATCTTGTTTTTCACCTAGATATTTGTAAATTCCTCGAATATATCCTCTAGAAAGTCTTTCCAGTTCTCCTTTAGACAATTCTTTTGGATCTACGATAATACCACCTTTACCTCCACCATATGGCAGATTTGCAACGGCACATTTGAACGTCATCCAAATAGACAATGCTTTAACTTCATCACCTGTTACAAGTGGGTGAAATCTTAAACCACCTTTTGTAGGTCCGATTGCATCATTATGTTGTGAACGGAATCCTTTGAAGTATTTTACTTCACCATTGTCCATTCTAACTGGAATAGATATTTCAAAAAATCTTTGTGGATCTTTTAGTGATTCATATACTTCTTCTTTGTACCCTAAAACTTCACAAGCACCTTTTATTTGTTCTCTTGCGTTAACCAATGGATTGTTATTCATAATTACTACATCTCCTTAAATTGTTATTTTACACTTTTAATGTAATATCTTCTTAGTTAATTATATCAAATACAACATACTTTTGTAAACGTTTTTGTTCTTCGTTTTTCTTATTTATATTTTTAATTTCCAATGTAAATTTCTCATAAAAAAAGCTAATGATAACAATATGTCTATCGTTATCACTAGCTTTTTATAACAATTTTTTTTCAAAAAAACTATATGGAGAAGATTACTGTATATTAATATAGTCTATCACTCTATTTCGCATCATACCATGAAGATCCGCTACTCGCTTCTGCTTTAAGCTGAACATCTAAATTAGCCGCTTCTTCCATAATTTTAATCATTTCTTTTGTAAACTCTTCTTCTATATCTTTATTTACATCGAAGATCAACTCATCATGTACTTGCAATAATAATTTTGCATCTACATTTGTTTTTTCTAAATACTCAAATACATTAACCATAGCTATTTTTATAATATCCGCAGCAGTACCTTGAATCGGTGAATTCATCGCAATACGTGCATTCAGATTAGCTACAATCTTGTTTTTAGCATTAATATCCGGTAATGCTCTTCTTCTATTGAATAATGTTTCTACATAACCGTGTTCTTTTGCAAAATCTACAATATCAGTCATATATTTATCAACACCTTTAAATGTTTCTAAATATTTATCGATAAATTCTTTCGCACGTTTTCTAGTAATACCTAAATTATTAGATAAACCAAAATCAGAAATTCCATAAACAATACCAAAGTTAACAGCTTTAGCTTCTCGACGCATTGAAGATGTTACTTCATCAAGGCTCACTCCATTAACATCACTAGCTGTTTTAGTATGAATATCCACATCATGCTTAAATGCATCTATCATTCCTGCATCTTGAGCAATATGAGCCAAAACTCGAAGCTCTATTTGAGAATAGTCAATAGATAAAATTACTCTATCGTCAGAAGCTGGAACAAATGCTTTTCTAATTTTTTTACCTTCTTCGATTCTTGTAGGAATATTTTGAAGATTAGGATTTACTGAAGATAAGCGTCCTGTTTGAGCTAATGTTTGCTCGTAACGTGTATGGATTTTCCCTTCACGAGTGATATCTTTAACTAACCCTTTTGCATAAGTTGAGTTCAATTTTGTAATGGTTCTATATTCCATAATTAATGGAATAATCTCATGACTATGTTGAAGTTGTTCTAACACTTCTACAGCTGTAGAATATCCAGTCTTTGTTTTCTTAATTGGTGGTAAACCTAAATCTTCAAATAACACAACACCTAGCTGTTTAGGTGAAGCAATATTAAATTCAGAACCAGCTAAAGTATATATACTAGATTCCAATGTTTTAATTCTCTCGTCAAACTCAGCACTCATTTCCTCAAGAGCTTTCTTACTAACATGTATTCCTTCAAATTCCATATTAGCTAATACTTTAGCAACTTTAATCTCTATGTCTTTATATAAATCCGTCATATTCTCTTCATCAAGTTTTTCTTCCAGCAATAGTTTCATAAGTGAAATACTCTCTGCAATTTCTGCTATATACGGATTAATAACTTCTTGAACTGGTAAAGTTCGTTTCGCTCCCTTACCATACACTTCTTCGTCACTACTTATTATTTTCCCAAGATAGTTAAAGACGATTTTATCAATTTCAGTTTTTGCATTCACATCAATCAGATAAGATACAATTTTCACATCGAAAACTTCTCCGTTAATATCCACACCATTTCTCTTAGCTATAAATAAAATCTTTTTAAAATCATAAACTGTTTTAGCCAATTCACTTTGAAGATATTCTACTACAAATTCATTAGTGAAAAATTGTTCTTCACTAAAAATATAAGCTGTTCCTTCTTTGTAAACTACTATTCCTACCACATCTGAATTATGATAGTCCTCTGTATAACACTCTACATGTAGAGCACTATCAGTAAAATCTATTTTCGTATTTTTATCCGCTAAAATAATATTAATTTCTTTTTTTGGAGTAACTGTTTCTTCATTAGCTACATCTACATCTTCAGTAGAAGTTTCTTGTGATAATTTTCTTAAAAATGAAACAAACTCTAATTTTTCAAACAACTCTCTTTTAAGTTCAATATTTTCACTATAAGTTAAATCTTCTAACTTATTATCGACTGGAACTTCTGTATAAATAGTTGCTAATTTTTTACTTAACAGGGCATCTTCTCGACCTTCTGTTAGACGTTCTTTAAGTTTTTTCCCACTAATATTATCAATATTTTCTAATACATTCTCTACAGTTTTATATTCGGTTAATAATTTTATGGCAGTTTTTTCACCTACTCCAGCAATCCCTGGGATATTATCGCTCTTATCTCCCATAAGGCCTTTCATGTCAACGATCTGTTCTGGGGTTAATCCGTATTTTTCAGCAATAAATTCTGGTGTATAATAATCTATATCAGTAACACCACGTTTAGTATAATAAATAGTTATATTCTCACTAGCAAGTTGAGTTAAGTCCTTATCTCCAGTTACTATTATAACTTCCAAGCCTTCTTTTTCGGCAATTTTAGCGTAACTACCGATAATATCATCCGCTTCATAATCAAAGTGTTCTTCATACTTTATTCCATATGAATCCAGAAGTTCTCTAACATAACCGAATTGCTCCACTAACTCACTAGGAGTTTTATCCCTAGTACCTTTGTACGCTTCATAACTTTGGTGTCTAAAAGTTTGTTTTCCTTTATCAAAGGCAACTAATGCATACTTTGGATTAGTATCCGCTAATATTTTTTCTAACATTAGTGTAAATCCATAAACACTATTAGTATATAGACCTTTTTTATTTTTTAAAGCTGGCATAGCATAAAAAGCACGATAACTTAAGCTATTCCCATCTATTAATATTATCTTATCCATTTAATTCTCCTAATTCTCATTCTAAAACTATAAAATAGTACGACTCGAAAATCACTATTCAAAACAGCGATTTTTGAGTCGCTAAAAATATTATATTTTTCATAGAAAAAATTTTGATAATAGATTTTCTTATTACTATTTTTATAATAATTTATATATTGTTTCTATCTTTTTCTTCCAAGAATGTTGTTCGATTTCTTCTAATAAATAAGTTGGAATCGCTCGCTCTTTTCTTGTTCTTTCTATCATAACTTCTAAAGTTTCTACTAGTCTTTCTACAAAAGCTGGCTTTTCTTCTTCTACTGCTTTATCAGTATCATAAATAGTCGGCATTTTTACATACTCAATTATCTCAGAATTATTTATTTTTTCTCCAAGAAATTCTATAAGTCCCTCTATCTCAGTAGCAACTACTCTAAGACCGCTTCCTAATGCCTCTACTGCGATTAATCCCAGTCCCTCGAAATAAGAAGGTAGTATAAATATATCTTTATGGCGCATAATCTCACCTAGATGCACTTGATCAACAGCATTATAAATTCTTATTCGCTTAGAATCACCTACTAAAGATTCAACTCTAGGCCTATCTTCCTCTTTCAAATTCCCTATTAATTCTAATTCTACTTTAGTCTCTTTTTTCTCTAATAATCTAAAAGCTTTAATTAATTCATAAAAACCTTTTGACTCGTCAAATTTTCCTGCATATAAAATTTTCACATTATCATGTTTTTCATATTTTTCCACAGGATAAAAAATCTTGTCATTATATCCCGCACCAATATTCACAATTTTTTCTACAGGATAACTATAAATATTAGCTATTCCATCTATAACACCACTACTTAATGCCAATATTTTATCTAATTTTCCAAGACTTTTTACGTATTTATCTTTCATTGTAGGATTTTTTTCAGCTTGTCTTATATCCGTATTATGACATACACCTAGAACTTTTACATTTTCAAAAATATCACAAACCATAGAACTCAAGATCCATAAATGATGTGTAATTACTACATCTGGTTTAAATGTTTCTCTAGCTTGAATCAATTTTTCACGAAAAGCCTTTTGCCAAGATTCAATCATTTCATCTGTCATATTTTTATATAGTGTATTATCATACGGCATAATATCACTCATTCCAACAATCGGAAAACTGACATCTTTCCCTTGAAATTCAACTTCAAATTTTTCGTCTACAAAGTTAAAATTATACTCTGGTGTCGTAGCATAAATAGCAGCCTGCTCTATGTTAAATCCCTTTAATCCATCTATAACATTAGTAAAATATACCCCACTTCCTGTTTTTATCGGAAGTTGAGCTAACACATGTAAAATCCTCATTTTTTTATCCTCTGTTTTATATTTTCCATCATCTCTATTATAACCTAATTTATATATTTTTTATAGTAAACGCATTAAATTAATATAATAGAACGCAAAAATAAAGAGTAACTCATAAAATAAGATTATTTAAAAATCTATTTTACCTAGTTACTCTCAAATTTGATTGAAAATTATTATAAACGATAACCTATCGTTTTTTAAATTCTATCCTCAAGCGCTACAAGTCGCAGCTTCTTTTTCATCTTGACTTTCGATATAGTCGCTTTTGTTATAAAATGCATTTCTATAACTAGCAGTATTAAATGGTTCAATTAAATTGATAATTGTATATCCATCTAAACCAAGTTTCTTACATACCGCTTTACTTAGCTCAGGTTTGTCGCTATAAACAAAAATTTCTGAAGACATATCTAATTTTTCGATTACACTGTCGACTTCTTCAGGTGAAACTTTAATTTCTTCATCACTTAGAACTTCAGATCCAAGATTTAAGAATTGTTTATTTTTGCTTGCTGAAATACGATATTTGAATTCTGATAATAAAGCATTGCTATAGATAGCTTTTCCATAGTCATATTGTTTTATACCATCACCAATATGAAGTTTTGTGAATCCACGTTCTCTAAGCAACTTCTCAGTAGCACGTGATGTTACATCGACTACACAATATAAAATTATATCTTTATCCTTGTAGTCATCAAGCACATCGCTACCATTTTTAAAAAGCTTAATTGGAAGATTCACGGCATTTATAGCGTGACCTCTTGCATATTCTTTTCGCCAACGAACATCAACTACTAAAGCTTCTTCAAATGTTTTCTTCTCAACATCAGCTCCAGCAATTCTTCCTGGTTTTCCTTTTAGCAATTTAAGCCAAAATGCATATAATCCAAATATAATAATTAATAATACAATTACTATAATTAAGAATATTTTCATTATGTTTACTCCTTTCATCATATAATTATATTTTATCATACATTTTGTATTTTTAATATTAAATTGTATTAATAAAATATTTTTTTGATTTTTTTTGTAATTAGGAGTAAAATGTTGATATAGACAAAATTTTCGAAAGGAGATTTGGATGAAAATTTCAAAAATTAGTAAAATTGAGAATAAAAATTTAAGAATCGAATCATCCTTATTAATCGATGGAATTTTAGTAGGTTTAGCTGCAGGTATTGTCGGTGCTAGTTATAGACTTCTTATCGGTTATAGTGAGAAACTTGTTCATTATACAGCCGATTTTATTAAAACTGGATTTATATATAAAATAGGTCTTTTACTAATTTTAATCTTACTTGCCTTGTTTTCTGGCTTTTTATTAAAACGTGAACCGATGGCTAGTGGAAGTGGAATCCCTCAAGTTTCTGCAGAAATTACAGGTAGATTAAATTCAAATCCATTACGAGTTCTAATTTATAAAATAACTGGTGGATTAACGGCAAGTCTCGGTGGTTTATCACTTGGACGTGAAGGTCCCTCTATTCAACTAGGAGCAATGAGTGGTAAACTAGTATCTAGAATATTAAAAAAAGATAGTGTAAAAGAAAAGTATCTTATTACTTGTGGTGCTAGTGCTGGTCTATCCATTGCTTTTGGCGCTCCACTTGCTGGTGTTTTATTTTCTATAGAAGAAGTACACAAACAAATAACTAAAAAAATTGTTATTTGTTGTTTCAGTGCTGCTGTAGTTGCAAATATAGTTGGGCAATATATTTTTGGACTTACCGCTATTTTTAAATTCCCTGAAATACCCTATGTTGAAGTAAGCATTTATCCTTGGGTTGTTTTATTAGGAATCTTATTAGGTTTATTTGGAACATTTTATAATGTTACTATAAAAATACTTTTCAAAATTTATGAATATTTCAAACTTAATATAGTATTTAGACCTCAAGTAGCATTTATAATCTCATTTGGACTATTTATTTTTTATCCAATAGTACTTGGTAGTGGTCATAGTTTAGTAGAATTTCTGATAGAAAATAAATTTAGCTTTATGTTTTTAATAACCTTATATTTCATAAAAACTCTATTTTCACTTGTTTCATTTACATCAGGAGTCGCAGGTGGTATATTCTTACCAATATTAATACAAGGTGCAGTACTTGGAACATTATTCAGTAACTTTTTTGACGCTAAATACACTGCATTATTTGTAATACTATCTATGTCAGGTTACTTAACTGCAATTGTACGAAGCCCAATTACTTCAATAATTTTATTATTCGAAATGACTCAAAAACTAAATTACTTCCTACCCATCGCTCTTTGTTGTCTATTCGCATATATCACAGCAAATATCCTTGGAACAAAACCTGTTTACGAATATTTACTTGACCGCATTTTAACTAGTAATAAACTAGGAGACGATGAACTAGAAATGGAAGTAGAAATTCTAACTACTATATCAAACGATAGTTCATTAATAGGAAAAGAAATTCGTGAAATCGATTGGACAAAAGGTGCTCTTGTCTCACATATTGAGCGCTCTGGTCGTGAAATCGTGCCAAAAGGAAGTACAATTTTAGAAGCAAACGACAAACTTACCGTCATTATGCCAAAAGAGTGTGTAGATTTATTTTTAAAGCAATTTAGTGATTAAAAAAAATGAGCTTACTCAAAAGCTCTAAATTAAAAAAAGTGTATATGAAAATTCAAATACACAGTAATTTATCGATATCCAATAAACTTTATGGGAGTGACTCGACAAAATCAATTTCTTCGAAATTACGATTTTGTCGAATCACTCCCAGATTTTATTTTATAATACATTAAAATGCTTTAGAGCATGAGTAATTCCATCATCATCTACACTAGTTGTAATGTAATCAGCTATTTCTTTAACATTATCACCTGCATTTTCCATTGCGATACCAATTCCTGCATGTTTTAACATATCTATATCATTTCCACCATCACCAAAAGCCATAGTTTCTTCTAATTTAATACCAAAATAAGAAATAATCGCATCAATTCCAGTATTTTTCCCACCATCTTTTGGAATTATATCTGTAAAATGAGTTGTCCAACGTGCTGCTTTTGAATTAGGCATATAAGCTAAGAATCCCGCTTCTTCCTCTTCAGAGACAAATACATTAAGTTGATATATTTTTTCACTAACAGCCTTATCGTAAGCTAGTGGATCTTCTTTAAATCTTTCTGGATCTCCCAATTCATCTTCCAACCATTTAACTCTTGAGTTTTTCAGATTCATGAAAGCTCCATCTAATAAAGCAAAATCACAAGCTATATTATTCTCCTTAAAATAAGGAAGGACATTTTTTATATCCTCTTTTGATAAAATCTTATCATTTAAAACTTCTCCAGATTCTAAATAACAATACTGTCCATTTATTGTAATATATCCATCAAATTTAAAATCTAACAAATCATTTAAAAATGTCGTATGAAATGGTGCTCTTCCTGTTGCTATAAAAATTTTAATTCCTTTTTCTTTTAACTTTCTTAAAGTATTTGCAGTGTTTTCCGGAATAGTTTTAGTTTTAAAACTTCTTATCGTTCCATCAATATCAAAAAAAATCGCTTTTATATTCGTCATTCTTATTCTCCATATTTATTTAAATCAACTACACTATTTCTTGTTTTCAAATCATAACCAATTAATAGTTTCATAGCTGTCTCTTCTTTTTTTATAACATTAAGTAACATGCTAACTGTTTGCTTCGCTGCATCTTTTAAATCAAATTTTATAGTTGTTAATGGGGATTTTAATAAAGCAGATGAAGTGTAATCCCCAAACGCAGCAACTGAATAATTTTCACCAACACTTAAACCTTCTTCTTCAAGAGCCTTCATAGCACCATAAGCTAGATTGTCAGTAGCACAAATCAAACAACTGTCAGCCTTCAACTGTTCTATATTTTCTTTTACAACATCGTATGCTTCTTCCATACCAAAATTACTGATAAGTATATTTTTAGGACTTAAACCATACTTTTCTAAAGTTCTTACTACCCCTAATTTTCTATAGTAACCTACAGCAATATCATCTTCACTTACCCCTAAGTAAGCAATTTTCTTATGCCCACTAGCTAGAACATAATTTGTTAAATCTCTAGCAGCATTGAAATCATTATATTCAACACTATAAGTATATTCCCCTTCTTGCCCTAACATTACAACAGGAACATCTACAGATTTTATTGTATCTTCATACGTTTTGCTCATCGTTGTTGGTAATAAAATTATCCCATCAACGTTCATCCTCGCTAATTTCTTAATATATTCCAATTGTTTGTTTTCATCAAAATTAGCATTCATTATTAGTGTTTCATAATTATTTTCTTTTAATTCTTTATCTAGATATTTTAAAGTATTTCCACTTACAAAAGAATGTAAACATGGTACTATCACACCAATAATTTTACTATCCGTACTTTTTAACGCCTTGGCAAAAGTATTCGGCGTATAATTGTATTTATCAACTATTTCTTTAATTCTCTCATGAGTTTCTTTTTTTAAATTTCCACCATTAAAATATCTAGAGACAGTAGTAGTACCTACTCCAGCCATTTTTGCTATATCTACTATTGTCAGTTTCTTCATAGATTACCTCCTTAAGTCACAACTTTAATTATATACGATTAGAGTAAATAAATAAAGAATTATATAAGAACAATTTTAGAAAATATCTTCTATTAATTTTTATTATTTTATTGAATACTACTACATAAAAAAATGAACTCAAAAATACAATAATTAAATTATTCTAATACAATTTCACTAGAATAAAACTCTGTATTTCTTATAAACATTGCTATGATAGTGGTTATCTATTATAAAAATAATCCCCTAGTTTCTACCATCACATCTACAACATTAAACTGTATCATTACAGAGTTGAAGATTTCTGTTAACAGATTGACAAACACTATCAAACAAGCACTGAACAATATAAACATTTTTTTCAAAAAAATTAAACATAGCTCTTGAAATCCTTTTCCGAAAGTGGTATAGTTTACCTTGGAGGTATATTATGATAGTTCAATTAAAAAACGTATCAAAACAATATAAAGACGCTAACTTCAAACTAGAAAATATATCATTTGATATTAATAAAAAAGAAGTTATTGGAATTATCGGTAGAAATGGTACAGGTAAAAGTACAATTCTTAAAATGATAAACGGTATTGTTTCATATGATAGCGGAGATATTCTTTATAAAAACTCTTCTATTAAAAATATGGATCCAAGTACCCTTAGAAATACAAGAAAAAATCTAGCCTACATATTCCAACACTCTAATCTTATTGATAACAAAAGCGTATATTATCATTTGAGTTTAGTGTACAAATTAAATAAGGTTTCTGTTGATAAAAAGAAAATAGATGATATTCTCGAATTCATGAATATTACAAGACTTAAAAATAGTCTTTGTGGTAGCCTAAGTGGTGGAGAACAACAAAAAGTTGCTATCGCTATGGCACTGCTACAAGAACCAGAAGTTCTACTTTGCGATGAAATCAGTTCAGCATTAGACACTAATAGTGAAAAAGAAATATTTGCACTATTAAATAAATTGCGTACAACAACTGACATTTCAATAGTTATGATTTCTCACAGCTTATCATTACTTAAAAACTTTTGTGATCGAGTAGTAGTTATTGATGATTCTACAATAAAAGATATTGTCGTACCTAATAAAAATGCAAAAGACGATTACGATAGTAATTACTATAACTACGTAAAGGAGTTTTTATTAAATGATTGATTTATTTAAAGCCAATTATGATGGTATTATGAAAGCATTTTGGGAAACTAACTATATGATGATTTACTCAATGTTAACAGTATTTTTCATTTCACTGCCATTAGGTATTATGCTTTTTGCTTTCAGTCGTGATTATTTACTAAAAAATAGAGCAGTTTATGAAGGACTTAGTATTTCTCTTAATGCCCTACGTAGTGTTCCATTTCTAATATTTGTATTCATATTAATCCCTGTAAATAGATTTCTATTTAAAACATCATTTGGAAATATTGCAGCAATCTTGCCTCTTACACTTGTCGGTGTAAGTATTTATGCTCGATTTGTTGAACAAGCATTAATAAACGTTCCTAAAAAGATTGTAGATAGAGCTATAAGTATGGGAGCTACAAAAATTCAAATTATTAGATATTTCTTACTACCTGCTACAATGGATAACTTAATTTTATCATTCACCTATACTACTATTAGTTTATTAGCTTATACAACAGTAATGGGTGTAATTGGAGCCGGTGGTCTTGGAGAATTTGCCTTTAGATATGGGTACCAAGAATACAATTATGATCTAATGTATTTAATAGTAATAATATTTATTATATATGTATTTATTATTCAATCTATAGGTTATGGATTAGCTAAACGTTTTACAAACAAGAAGGAGAAATAGATTAATGAAGAAAGTATTATCTATTGTTGCTAGTCTTTTAGCTCTTGTGCTTGTGTTAACAGCATGTTCAAGTAAAACTAGCGATAAAAAAGAAGATAAAAAAGAAAACAAAACAATTAAAGTTGCTGCTCATGTCCCACCATTTACTGACATGTTAGAATTAGTTAAAGAAGATTTACAAAAAGAAGGATACACTCTTGAAATTGTAAAAGTATCTGATAACGTTCAAGCTAACGTTGCGTTAGCAAACAAAGAAATCGATGCTAACTTCTTCCAACACGAACCATTCATGAAACAGTACAACGAAAAAAATAAAACTAACTTAGTTGCTGTGGCGAAAGTTTATAATTCTATCCCAGCATTCTACTCAAAAACTGTCAAAAATATTAAAGATCTTAAAGATGGTGCTGATGTAGCTATTCCATCTGATGCATCTAACATGGCTCGTGCATTAAGATTATTAGCTCACGGTGGATTAATTACATTAAATGATCCTAACAGCTATAACGTTACTGTAAAAGACATTAAAGATAATCCAAAACATCTTAAATTTACAGAAGTTGGTCTTTTAAACTTAAGTGATGCATATGCGGAAAAAGATTTAGTTTTCAACTATCCAACTTACATTGCTAAATTAAACCTTACACCAATGAAAGATGGACTTCTAATGGAAGACAAAGCTGACTTTACATACGCCGGTGTACTTGCTGCCCGTGAAGATAACAAAGACGACGCTAAAATTCAAGCAGTTAAAAAAGCTTTAACTAGTCAAAAAGTTAAAGACTTCTTACAAAAAAATTATGAAGGTAAAGCTACTGCAGCTTTCTAATAAATATATATTATTACTAATCCAAAATCTATATTATACAATCAACAACCTTACCTCTAAATAAAAAAATATACTTAATAGGAGATATATAATGAAGAAAATAATTTCATTTATCGCTAGTCTAACAGCATTATTATTAGTTTTAACAGCTTGTTCAAGCAAAACTGAAACTAAAAAAGAAGAGAAGAAAGAACCTGTTACAGTAAAAGTAGCATCTCACACTTCTCCAATGACAGACATGTTAGAAATGATCAAAGAAGATCTTAAAAAAGACGGTTACAACTTAGAAATCGTTAAAGTTTCTGATAACGTTCAAGCAAACGTTGCATTAAACAATAAAGAAGTTGATGCTAACTTCTTCCAACACAAACCATTTATGGAACAATTTAACCAAAAAAATAATGCTCACCTTGTAGCTGTTCAACCAATTTACAACGCTACTGTAGCATTCTACTCAAAAACTATTAAAGATCTTAAAGATCTTAAACACGGTGCTGATGTAGCTATTCCTTCAGATCCAACTAACCTAGCTCGCGCTTTACGTTTATTAGATCACGCTAAAGTTATTACTCTTAAAGATCCAAACAGCTTTACAGTAACTGAAGCAGATATCAAAGATAATCCAAAACACCTTAAATTCACTAAAGTAAGCTTACTAAACCTTAACGAAGCATACAATGAAAAAGATTTAGTATTTAACTACCCAACTTACATCTCTAAATTAGGATTAACTCCTGACAAAAACGGTCTTGCTCTTGAAAAAGCAGATGACTTAACATTCGCTATCTCACTTGTAGCTCGCGAAGATAACAAAGACGATGCTAAAGTTCAAGCAGTAAAAAAAGCATTAGCTAGTGAAAAAATTAAAGATTATATCAACAAAGAACTTAAACCAAAAGGACACGCTACTCCAGCGTTCTAATATAAAGTAAAAACACTTGGTAGACAATGTTTACCAAGTGTTTTTTGATTTCACTATATATCTATAAGTTAACATAATTTCCCTTTTCAATACTGTTCTATCTATCATTTATTATACTCTCAAATACCTATAATCCTTCTCTTGAACCCAAGTAAGATTTAATAACACACTACCATCTATGATTCTATCCTTTTATAACAAAAAAAGAAACTGACCTTCACATCAGTTTCTTTTGATTAATTATCTTATTTGTGTAATTCTTTTTCGAAAGCTTCTCTAACTTGTCCTACTGAGAACCCGATGATTACTTGAATAGCTTTACCGTTACGAGAAACTCCAAGAGCTCCAGAACGTTTTAAGAATGCATCATCTTTAACTAGGCTTTCATCTTTAACATTAACACGTAATCTTGTTACACAGTTAGTAACGTCTACGATGTTATCTTTACCACCTAAACCTTCAAGAATGATAAGAGCTTGGTCATCATGAGTAGCTGCATCATCTTTAACTTCTGGTTTAGCTGCTTCTTTACCTTTTTCACGGTACTCTTGTTTAGAGTAAAGTTTAGTTTCAGCATCTTCAGCTTCACGTCCAGGTGTACTTAATTGGAATTTAAGGATTAAGAATCTAAATACTAAGAAGTAGATTACAGAGAATACTAATCCAATTCCGATTTGAACGAACATTTGTGAAGAGTGGTTTTTGAACATTGGTAACCAGTTAAGAGCTAAGAAGTCGATTAATCCACTTCCGAAGTTACCTACAACTCCAAATTGATACATAGTTGCTGACATTAATGCACCTAATACTGCGTGAGTAGCGAATAACATTGGTGCTGCGAATAAGAATGTGAACTCGATTGGTTCAGTGATTCCTGTTAAGAAACCAGTAAGTGCTGCTGGGATTAATAACCCTGCTACAACTTTTTTCTTGCTGTCTTTAGCTGTTACATACATAGCTAAAGCTGCTGCTGGTAATCCAAATACTTTTGAGTTACCGTGTAATGAGAATCCACCTTGAGGGAATAACTCTTTTAATGGAGTTGAGCTTTGAGAGAACTCTTGAATGTGTTGTACCCAGTAAGCTGTGATTCCATTTTCTACTACTGCTGGTCCAAACATGAATGGTCCATAGATGAAGTGGTGTAATCCTGTTGGGATTAAAATTCTTTCTAGGAATGTGTAAGTGAATACTCCCGCAACTCCAGAAACTTTTAAGAATCCTTGTAAAGCAGCAATTCCTAATTGAACTTTTGGCCATAATAGAGCTGTTAAGAAAGCAGCTGGAATCATGATTAAGAATCCTACTAAGATTACGAATGTTGACCCTTGGAAAATTCCTAATAATTCAGGAAGTTTTTTGTCGAAGTATTTGTTGTGAATCCATACTGAGATAGATGCAATAACGATAGATCCGATGATTGAAGTATCTAAAGTAATTGCTCCAGCGATTCTTGTAATACCTGTAGGTAATTTAAGAGCAGGCGTTACATCTACACCAAAGAATTTGAATTGAGTTAAGAATCCGTTGATGAAGTAGTTATAAACCATGTAGATTAAGAACGCTTCTAATGCTGCACGACCATTTGCTTTTTTAGCAAGACCAATTGGAATACCAAGTGCGAATACTACTGGCATTTGGTTAAAGATAGTCCATCCTCCTTGCTCTACTACGAACCAGAAGTTGTACCAAAGAGTACCTTCTGCCGCGATGCTCCCTACTAGGTTAGGGTTTTTTAAGATTGAAGTTAATCCAACTACTAATCCGAAGAATGCGAATAAAATAGATGGCATTAACATCGCGCCTCCAAAGCGCTGAATTTTTTGTAACATAACATTTTTCCTCCTTTTTTTATTTTTCTGCTAATGTTACTTCTAAGCCATTATGATCAGAAATAATTGGATAATTTTCATCATTAAATATAACAAAACTTTCTTTTACGTCTAATTTTCTATTAATAAATACATAATCCAATTTTTTCTGACACATAGAATCTTCCCAACCACTTATATTTTTATATACCGTAACTCCCCCGTCTTTTTTCTCGGCTAATTCATATGTATCATATAATCCTTTATCAAGTATTCTCTTGTAATCATCTACTTGATGGAAATAATCTGTATTGAAATCTCCCATGAAAACTTTAAGGTTCTTGTTATCTGTATAATTAATTAGGTTGCTAAGATTTTGATCTATGTCTTCCCCTTTACAAGTTGGCAAATTCATATGACAACTGTAAAATTCTACGATCTCATCATTTACTTTAAGATCGACTTTTAAAATTTTTCTCGATTCGATAGAAGTTACGGTTTGTTGTGCCGTACAGTAAAAGTCCTCTACGGCAACAACTTCACCTTTAGCAAGTATTGCTAAACCTTCTTCGAATTTATCAAATCCTATGTGAGAATAAGTCCAGTAATAACTGTATCCTTCTTCTCCATATTCTCTAATTTTATCTAGTAATAATTTTCCGAAGTTATCTTCTTTAATTCCTTGGTAAACATCCGCACTATTAATCAATTGATTTACTTCTTGCATAGCAACAACATCGTATTTTTTTTCCACAATAGTTTTTGCCAAAATATTTAATTTTTCAAGTTGATTTTCTTCTAACCAACTATGTACATTAATTGTTAATAGTTTCATGCTATGTTCCCCACTTTTTTGTTTATTATTTTTTGTTCCAAATATCTTCGTTATATTGAGCTATTGTACGGTCAGATGAGAAGAATCCAGCTTTTGCAATATTCGCAATAACTTTTTTCAGCCATAATTCACGGTTTTCGTAATCTGCTAACATTTCTTCTTTCTTAGCGTAATATTCTTCAAAGTCAATAAGTGTCATGAACCAGTCTTTGTTAAGTAGTTCATTGTATAGTCTTTCTAATCTTTCTTTATTTCCTAGTTTAACTAAGTCTTTAGAAACGATGAAGTCTACAACTTCTTTAACACCATCTTTTTCATAGTATTCTTTAGACACATATCCTGCAGTTTCGTAAAGTTTAATGATTTCATCACTTTCTTTACCGAAGATGTAGATATTTTCACGTCCAACTAACTCATCGATTTCCACGTTAGCTCCATCTAGAGTTCCTAGAGTTAAAGCACCGTTTAACATGAATTTCATGTTACCAGTTCCACTTGCTTCTTTAGAAGCTAATGAGATTTGTTCAGAGATATCAGTTGCTGGAATTAATTTTTCTGCAACACTTACATTATAGTTTTCAACTAAGAATACGTTTAAGTATTTGTTTACTTCTGGATCATTGTTAATTAATTCTGATAGACATAGAATTAAGTGAATGATATCTTGAGCGATAATGTATGCCGGTGCTGCTTTACCACCGAAGAATACTGTAATTTTTCTTTCAGGTAACTTACCATTTTTGATATCTAAGTATTTTTTGATTACATATAAAGCGTTCATTTGTTGACGTTTATATTCGTGGAATCTCTTGATTTGAGTATCGATAATACTGTTTTCATCTAATTCGATACCTTGAGTTTCTTTTAGGTATTCTTTAAGAACAAGTTTGTTCTCATGTTTGATTTCTTCTAATTTAGCTGCTACTTCTTTACTATCAACAAATGCTAGTAATTTTTCTAATTTAGTTGCATCAGTTAAGTACTCATCACCAATTAGTTCTTTTAAGTAAGCTGCTAATGGTCTGTTAGAAAATTCTAACCAACGTCTGAATGTAATACCATTAGTTTTGTTATTAAATTTCTCTGGGTATAATTCATAGAAGTGTTTTAACTCAGAGTTTTTAAGAATTTCAGTGTGCAGGTATGCAACCCCGTTTACACTGTTAGAAAAGTGAATATCCATGTTAGCCATATGTACTCTATCGTCTTTATCGATAATTTGAATATCTTCACCTTCATATTTTTCTCTAATAACAGCATCTAATTGTTTGATGATCGTTACTAAGTGTGGCACTACTTCTTCTAAGTATGCTAATGGCCATTTTTCTAATGCCTCGGCTAAGATAGTGTGGTTAGTGTAACCAGTCATTTTTTGAACGATTGTGTATGCTTCTTCAAATTCAATTCCGTGTTTTTCAGTTAGTAAACGAATTAATTCAGGAATTACCATACTTGGGTGAGTATCGTTAATTTGAACATATGCATATTCGTATAAGTCGTGAACATTACTTCCTTTAGCAATTGCTTCATCTAAAATTAATTGAGCAGCATTTGATACCATGAAGTATTGTTGGTAAATACGTAATAATTCACCATTTTTATCACTATCATCAGGATATAAGAATAATGTTAAGTTTTTCTCGATTTCAGTTTTATCAAATGAAATTCCTTTTTCAATGATACTGCTATCAATTGAATCAATATCGAATAGGTTTAGGTAGTTTTTAGTATCTTTTTTGTATCCTAATACATCAATCCTTTTTAATGTTGAAGTTAGGCTAAAGTTTTTGAAAGGTACTGTATATTTAACATCAGTATCTCTTAGCCATGAAGAATCTTCAATCCAGAAGTTTGGCTCAGCATGTTGTTCATTTTTAACAAATACTTGTCTGAATAAACCACAGTGGTAATTTAGTCCAACTCCATCACCATTAATTCCTAGTGATGATATTGAATCGATGAAACAAGATGCTAAACGTCCAAGACCACCGTTACCTAATGAAGGTTCTAGTTCAGCTTCTTCTACATCACTAAGACGTTTATTAGCTGCTTTTAATTCTTTTTCGATTTCTTCATAAATACCTAAGTTAATTAGATTGTTCGATAATAGTTTACCAATTAAAAACTCTGCTGAAATGTAGTAAACTTTTTTCTTATCACTATTTAAAGCTTTTTTGTCAGCTTCATCTTTAACATAGTTTAATAATTGTTTATAAATTTCTTTGTTATCTAATGTACTAAGTTCTTTATTTGTTTTATCCAATACATATTTAGTGAATGTCATTTTATGCCCTCTCTCTCGAATATCTTACTGTAATATTTTTTAAAAATTCTTTTCTCTCTTCTGTTAAATCTTCTGCAAGCATTCTCCACTCCCAGTTTCCTCCAACTGTTGATGGAACATTCATTCTGCTTGTTGCATCTTTATCTAATAAATCTTGCATTGTTACGATTGCATAATCACTTACTGAAGAGTATATTCCTCTAATCATCGCTTCAGTAATTGTTTCATCATCACGACGATTTAAGTATTCAGAAACTAGTTCTTGTTCTGACTCACTCAATTTCTCATACCATCCATTAACTACATCATTATCATGTGTTCCTGTGTAAGCAACACTATTTTGAGTATAGTGATGTGGACGATCTAGATTATCATCACCTGGAAAAGCAAATTGAAGAATCTTCATACCAGGATATCCAGAATCATCTAATAATTTTTCTGCTTTCGCATCGATAAATCCTAGATTTTCTGCGATGATTGGTAAGTCTCCTAATTGCTCCTTGATTTTTTGGAATAATTCAATTCCAGGACCAGCTTCCCAAGTACCATTTACTGCATTTTCAGCATCTTTGTCAATTTGCCAGAAATCAGAGAATCCTTTGAAGTGATCTATACGAAGTACATCATAGATTTTAAAACTTTCTTGCACTCGATAAATCCACCATGAGAAACCTTGTTCTTTGTGTTTTGCCCAATCATAAATTGGATTACCCCAAAGTTGTCCAGTTGGACTGAAGTCATCTGCAGGACATCCAGCTACATAAAGTGGTTCATTGTTCTCATCAACTTTAAATAATTCTGGCATTGTCCACATTTCAACACTATCAGCACTTACATAGATTGGCATATCACCAATGATTTTAACGCCTTTACCATTAGCATATTCTTTTAATGCTAACCATTGTTTAAAGAAGAAATATTGTGTAACTGTGTAGTATCTTATACTATCTTGAAGCTCCGTACGATATTTTTCGCGTGCGGCTTTTTCACCTTTTTTAATATCTTCATCCCAGTGAATAAAACTTTGATATCCAAAACTTTCTTTAATTGCCATATATTCAGCATAATCAGCTAACCAACTTGAGTTATTTTTTTCGAATTTTTCTATTTCAGCTAATACATTGCTATATTTTGCAGTGTTAGCAACGGCTTTTTCTAAAATTGGTCTTCTAACTTCAAATAATAAAGCATAATCTATTTTTTCAGGATTTTTTCCAAAGTTAACATTTGAGTAATCACTTTCTTCTAATAATCCTTCTTCTTTTAATAAAGAAAAATCAATTAGATTTAAGTTTCCTGCTACTGCTGAAAAGCTTTGATATGGTGAATCTCCATAACTAGTTGTTGTAAGTGGTAAAATTTGCCAATATGTTTGTTTTGTTTCTTCTAAGAAGTCAACAAAATCATAAGCACTTTTACCGAATGTTCCTATACCAAACTCACCTGGTAATGATGTGATATGCATCAATACACCACTTGAACGTTTTGTCATCCTAATTCCCTCCGTCATACTTTTAACTTGTATCTACAAAATAAGTTTTTATAACTTAACAATAATTATTATAATAAAACACTTTCATTTTGTCAATAACATTTATGTACTTCTTTTTATTTTTTTCTATGACATATACGTAAATGTTATGATATGCATATAAGGTGTACTTAATCCTTGCAATTCTTATCAACTACATTTATAATTAAGTAGGTAATTTTTAAAAGGAGATTAGTAAAGGTAAATCATATATGAGTAAATACAAACAGGTCTATAATGATCTTAAAGAAAAAATAGATACTCGTTTTTATAAGCGTAATACAGAATTACCAAGTGAAAATGAGTTAGTAAAAGAATACGGTTATTCAAAAGATACTATTAGAAAAGCTTTGTCTTTATTAGAAATTAATGGTTATATCCAAAAGATTAAAGGTAAAAACTCTTTAATTCTTGGACACGGAAGAATAAAAAATAACTATTTAGGAAATATTAAAACTTCT
Organism: Gemella taiwanensis; assembly: GCF_054054385.1. Classification (NCBI taxonomy): domain Bacteria; kingdom Bacillati; phylum Bacillota; class Bacilli; order Caryophanales; family Gemellaceae; genus Gemella; species Gemella taiwanensis. The sequence goes on along the minus strand of NZ_JBSMTL010000001.1, from coordinate 91,066 downwards.
TCTGAATTAAACATCGACGGTAAATACGAAATTAAAACTACACTTGAATCTCTATATATTGTTCAAGGTGAAAAGAAAATAATGGATATTTTTGGTGCAGATGAGAATAATGATTTTTATAGAGTTAGTCGTAGTAGAACGATAAACGGAGAAAAATTAGAGTATGAAGTATCTTACTTCGATAGAAATCTTGTTCCATTTATTAACAAAGAAATTGCGGAATCATCTATTTATAAATACTTAGAAGAAGAATTAGGTTTAAATATCACCCACTCTCGTAGAGAAATTTCTTTTAGACACGCTACAGACGAAGAAAGACAACATATGGATCTTGGTGAATATGATATGGTCGCAGTCGTCGAAAGTATTACTTATTTATCAAATGGAAACATACTACAATATGGAATACTTAGCTACAGACCCGACAAATTCACATTTGTAACAATGGCAAAAAGATAAACACGACTCATAAATTACGATTTTATAACAATCAAATTTATAGAGTCGTTTTTTTATTTGCTGTTAATTTTACTTTTCAAATATTTTTAGTATGGTGGCGGACGGTTTCATCTAACTTTAATTGTCGTTTAGACAATTAAAGTGGATATTACACCTTGAAATTAGGCCTGTAGTCCTAATTTCACCGATGGAACTTTGTTAAGTTCCATTTTCACCATTACAAAATATTTGAGTAAAATTAATAATAATAATAATTAAGATTTAATCATTATATTTAATAATTATATTCTATATTTTTCTTACTGTTTTGTAGTAGCTGAAGTAAAACACGCTTGTGTTTTACTGCGAGAAAATAAGACTATAGGCTTATTTTCTAACCGGAATATCCTTTTGAGATAACAAAAGATATGGAGGTGTCGCAAGCTACACTTAAAACAGAAAAAATAAAATATAAGAATTTACTTGCAGTTTCCATTTGAATATAAAAAACTGATAAAGGAAAGTTATTCCTCTATCAGTTTTTAATTTATTTAAGATTATTTTAATCTTTCTTCTAATTCTGCTTTTAATTCTTCAAATCCTGGTTTTCCAAGAAGCGCAAACATATTTTTCTTATATGCTTCTACTCCTGGTTGGTCGAATGGGTTTAATCCTTGCATGTATCCAGAAATACCTACAGCTTTTTCAAAGAAGTATACTAAATATCCGAATGTGAACTCACTCATATCAGGAAGTTCTACTACAAAGTTAGGTACTCCTCCATCAGTGTGAGCAAGAAGTGTTCCTTCAAATGCTTTAGTGTTTACGAAATCCATAGTTTTTCCTGCTAAGTAGTTTAATCCATCAAGATTGTTATCAGCTTCTTTAAGCTCGATATCTTTGTTTGGAGATTTAACTTTTAAGATAGTTTCAAGTAGAACACGACGTCCTTCTTGAACATATTGTCCCATAGAGTGAAGATCTGTTGAAAAGCAAACACTTGAAGGGTATAAAGCTTTTCCATCTTTACCTTCAGATTCACCATAAAGTTGTTTCCACCACTCATTGAAGTAAACCATTGATGGTTCATAAGATACAAGAATCTCAATTAATTTACCTTTTTGTTGTAAGATATTACGCATTACAGCATATTGGTAAGCAATATTTTTGCTTAGATCTGGTGTTGATAGTTCATCTTGAGCTAATTTAGCACCAGCCAACATTTTATCAATATCAACTCCACTTACAGCAATTGGAAGTAATCCTACAGCAGTAAGAACTGTGAAACGTCCACCTACATCATCAGGTACTACAAATGTTTCATATCCTTCATCATCAGCTAATGATTTTAATGCTCCACGAGCTCTGTCAGTAGTAGCAAAGATTCTTTCTTTTGCTCCTTCTTTACCATATTTTTCTTCAAGTAATTCTTTGAAAATACGGAATGCAATAGCAGGCTCTGTAGTTGTTCCAGATTTAGAAATTACATTTACAGAGAAATCTTTTCCTGTAGTTTTTAAGTAATTAACTAATTCTTGAGTATAAGTTGATGAAATTGTGTGACCAACGAAAAAGATTTTCGGAGTTTTTCTTCCTTCTTCATAGAAGTTATAGAAGCTATCATTTAGCATTTCAATCGCTGCACGAGCTCCAAGGTATGAACCTCCAATACCGATAACAACTAGTACATCTGAATTGCTTTGAATTTTTTTACTAGCTTCTTTAATTCTAGCAAACTCTTCTTTATCATAGTTAGTTGGTAATTCTAACCATCCTAGGAAATCATTTCCTATTCCAGTTTTATTGTGTAATTGATCATGTGCCACTTTCACATAACCTTCCATATTTTTTACTTCTTGTTCGTTAAAGAAGTTTAGTGCTTTCGAATAATCAAAATTTAAGTGCATTTTTGTTCTCCTTTTTTTATTTTCACCTTTTATTATAAATCATTGTTGGCTTGTCGTCTATAATATAATCGTAAATTAATTCAGAAACTTTTTCTGCATTATGTCTAATCGTGTTATTATCAACGATTCCGACATCATTATTTTTTATCAATTTAATTCCAAGTTCTTCTATTTTTTCTTGATCGATTTTGACCGGTTCTTGTTTTTCTTTGTGATATTTCGATAAAATCCTATCATCGAATTCACGGGAATTAGCAATAACCAAATCAAAAATATTCTCTCCAACATGTTTATTGATAGCTGTAATATGTTCAGAAACTGTATAATTATCAGTCTCTCCATGCTGGGTCATGACATTACAAACATATATTTTCTTAGCTTTACTTTCTCTAATTTTATCAGAAACCTGAGAAATTACTAAATTGGGAATAATCGAAGTATACAAACTACCCGGCCCCATTATAATATAATCCGCCTCTTCAATAGCTCTTAATACATCTTCATTAGGTTTTACCCTAGAAGGTGTAATATACACATGATCTATCTCTCCACCAGCTTCAGTAATTGAAGATTCGCCTCTTATAATTTCACCTGTAGAAAGTACAGCATTTAAAGTCGCTATATCATTGGTTGTCGGTAGTACCGTTCCACGAACATTTAAAATTCTACTCATAACTTTTACTGCAGTTGAAAAATCTCCATGAATATCTGTCATTGCAGCAATCATTAAATTACCTACCGGATGACCCTTAACTTCACCACTATCAAATCGATATTGGAACATTTTTTCTAGATACGGCTCTACATCAGATAATGCAGCAATAACATTTCTAATATCTCCTGGTGATGGAATATTCATATCACTTCTTATCTTCCCTGAACTACCACCATCGTCAGCTACCGTTACTACCGCAGTTATATCAAGAGGATATTTTTTCAAACCTCTTAAAAGAACAGATAACCCTGTTCCTCCACCTATAGTAACTACTTTTACTTTAGTTCTCATTTTACTACCTACCCTTGTTAATGTCGCGATGTTCTAGATAAACTCTATAGCCAAGTTTCGAGATATCTTCATGTAATTTCCTCGCTATACTCACCGAGCGATGTTTACCACCAGTGCATCCAACAGCAATTGCGACCTTGTCCCTTCCTTCATATTGATACTTATCTACCATGTAAGTCATTAATTCTAGATATTTATCATAAAATTCTTTAGTGACCTCATCATCAAAAACATAATCAAATACTTCACTATCTTGTCCAGTTTTTTCCCTAAGTTCATTTATATAAAATGGATTCCTTAAAAACCTTACATCCACAATGTTATCGGCATCTATAGGTATACCATATTTATATCCAAAACTAGAAATTGTAATATGATAACTATCTTTTTTCTCAATACCAAAATCTTCTAAAATTTTCTTTTTAAGGTCTTTAACCGTTGTATTTGTAGTATCATAAATATAATTCGCTATACCTTTAATAGCATCCATATCTCTTCTTTCTTGAGTAATTCCTTCTAGAAGACTAAATTCACTAGACAAAGGATGATTTTTTCTAGTTTCTTTATATCTATTTACTAATACTTGATCTTCACTATCTAAAAATATTATACGAACATCAAAATATTCATTTTGTTGTATTTTTTTCAATACTTCTTTTAAATCAACAAACAAAAGCTTGCTTCTAATATCTATGCTTATAGCTGTTTTATCTATTTCTTTTTCTTCAATAATTCTTAGAAAATCTTCTACAACAAGTCCCGGTAAATTATCTGTACAAAAATACCCCTGATTTTCAAAGACCTCTAACGCTGTATTTTTTCCTGCTCCACTTATTCCTGTAATTATAACTAATTTTTTCTTCATAGCTTCACATCCGTCTTTATAATAATATAAGTTTTATGGAATGATTTTTTCAGTTTAACAAAGAATAAATAAACTGCTCCATCTCTATATTGTACACCATTTCTAAATATTTGTGTAGTATTTTAAAATTATAAAAAATAAACCTACTATACAGATTTCCCGTACAGTAGATTTATTTCTAATTATCTATTGCCTCTACTAGCATTGTTATTGTTATTAGCTCCTGAATTCCTTACTCCTGGTTGTACTCCATTAGAGTTACCTCCTCGTGATTGGGAATTACCATTGTTACCATTCTGTTGACCATTTTGATTTGATAAATTACTATTGTTATCTTCAGAATTATTTCCATTACGATTATTATCATCGTTGCTGTTATTACCGTTGTTATTATTGTTATTGTTATTTCTATCTTTATCTTTTTCTTCTTGATTACGTTTATTTTGTTCTTCAATTTCTCGACGTTCACTATCAGAAATAACTTTAACTCCACCGTTTATAGATCCAACGTTCTCTGGGACTTTAAATCCTTTAGGTGGATGGATACGTACTATATTTTGCATATTAATTCTATACAATGCTTGTGTTTTTTGTGTATCTTCTTGAGTCATATACTTCGTTGGACCATCTATTGCATCAAATCCCTGCCATACAGCCATCGTATAATTACTAGTATATCCAATTGTCCAAGAATCTTTAGAATAATTATCTATATCAAAATTATACTTTTGAGCTTCTCCTTCACCGAATGTAGTTGTACCTGTCTTAACAGCCATATCAGCTCCACTAATACGAGCAAACGAAGCTAAACCATTTACTCCATTTCTTAACATTGATGTCATAATATATGCTGTAGATTCTTTAATAACACGTTTTCTATCATCTTTGCTAAAGCTCTTCACTTCAGAACCTTCACTATCGTAGACCTTTTTAATAGCTTTCGGCGTTGCATAGTATCCTCCATTACTAAATGGAACATATGCTCCTGCCATTTGTAATGGCGAAAATCCATCTCCACTTCCTCCTATTGGCGTAGTAATAGAATCATCTGTGATTTCCATACCTACATTAGCTGCATATTGTTTTACTCTATTAAACCCAACCTCTTGGTATGTTTTAATCGCTGGAATATTGTATGACCATACTAATGCATTATTTATAGTAGTATTACCATGAAATCTTCTATCCCAGTTTTGAATTTGTGAACCTTGAAGTTTAGAGTCATTAACTATATGATCAGAACCCCAATTTAAATACTCAATCGCTGGTCCGTAAGCTAGTATTGGTTTAATTGATGAACCAGGTTGTAACTTAGCCTGCGTTGCAATATTAAATCCATGGAATATTTGTTTTTTACCTCCATAAAGAGCGGCTATACCACTATTTTCGTTATTCAGTACAACCATAGCCACATTACTTGCTTGTTTTATTCCTGCATAGTTAGCATTTACACTTTCTGTTAAAGTATCTTGAATTTTTGAATCAAAATTAGTATAAATTTTAAGACCTAAGTTTAATACGTCACCTTCATAATCTTTAAATTCTTTACTATTTTTTAATTCATTTACAATTTGATTCATATATGAAGTATATTTTGAATCAAATTCACTTGATAATAATACACGTTCACTTTCGTCACGTTCTATTAATCCATCTAATACATTAGTTTTTTGAGCTGCTGTTGATTCTGCTTCTGAGATTTTCCCATGATACTGCATTAAATACAATACAGTGTCACGACGAGCTTTAGCTGCTTCAGGATTATCATATGGATTATATGTATTAGGATGTTGAGGTAACCCTGCTAAAAGCGCCATCTGTGGAAGAGTTAATTGATTTAACTCTTTTCCAAAATAGTACTTAGAAGCTGTTTTTAATCCATATACTCCATCTGAATAATAGATTCTATTTACATACATAGTAAATATAGACTCTTTATCGTAGTTTTGTTCAAGTTTATATGCAAGATATGCTTCTTGAACTTTACGCTTCATACTCTTATTATCGTCTAAAAATGTTCTCTTAATTAACTGTTGAGAAATTGTTGACGCACCTTGAGATCCAAATCCACTTGTAAGGTTTGAAAATACCGCTCCTACTAAACGTCTAAAATCGACTGCTCCATGTTCGAAGAATCTATTATCCTCTGTCGCTAAGATTGCATCTTGCATTTTTGTTGGGATATCTGATGTATTTAAATTTTCACCAATTTGGTTCCCTAATTTCGCCACCTCATTATTATTAACATCATAAACGACTGTTCTTGAGTTATTATCTAGTATCTTAGAGTCAAATGCAGGTGCTTGATAAATCCAGAATACACATAATAAGAATAGTGATATAATAGCAACACTTGCTGCATATAACCCATACCTCAATATTTTCATCCATAAAGTTTTATTAGATTTTTTAGAATTTGGATTACTAATTCTATTTGGACCTAATGGACGTCTAGGCCCTCCTGGTCTACCAGTTCTTGCTGATTGTTGAGCATTTCTCGGTCTAACAGGTGGTACTCCTTGTCCTTGATTAGCATTACCTGCTCTTTGTTGTTGATTGGAAGATCCTGCGTTCTGTGCATTTCTTCTCATTATTTCTTCATTTGTTAATGGTCTTCTTTGTTGCCCATTATTTGTTGGATTATTATTTCCTCTAGATATATATCCACCTGGCATAACACTCTTTCTTTCCTGAGAGTGTCTATCTCTTCTCGATAGCCGACTATTATTATTTTCTGCCATAGTATATCCTCTCTTTTTCAATATTTAAACTTTCATTTAACTTTCATTTTGATTTGAACCCTTTTTTCGATATAAAATGGTACAATATACTACATTAATTTTAATGTATAATGAAAAAAAAATCAATTTACTTTGTATAATATTAATTATTATTTAACAATATTGTAATATTTACAAAGATTTTATAATTATAGTTCAGTTAATTAATACTTAATTTAAATTTTTTACAAATTAATATTACTAAACATAATTCAAAAAAGGGTAATTCACTGAGAATCACCCTTATTTTATATCAACTTTATTATTATCAATATCTTATTAATTAAATTACTTGATAACTTTATTTCTTTATAATGTTTTTACTTAGTTAACGCTACTTCTATATCGCTAATAGCTGCTTTAGCGGCTGCAATTCTTGCGATAATAACTCGATATGGTGAGCAAGAAACATAACCTAAACCAATTTTCGAACAAAGTAGAATTGATTTTTCATCTCCCCCATGTTCACCACAAATTCCTAGTTTAATATTAGGTTTTACAGCTTTTGCTTTATTAACAGCAATCTTCATTAACTCTAGAACTCCACTCTCATCTAAATGAACAAATGGATCTGACTCTAAGATATTTTTTTTCTTATAGATATCGATAAATTTCTCAGCGTCATCTCTTGAATAACCAAATGTTAATTGTGTTAAGTCATTTGTTCCAAAACTGAAGAAATCAGCATGTTCAGCAATCTTATCAGCTACTACACAAGCTCTTGGTATTTCAATCATAGTTCCTACTTTATAATTAAAGTCCGCATTGTATAACTGTATTTCTTTTTCAACTAATTCAACTATTTGCTCACGTAGAACTGCAAGTTCTTTTTCTAAACCTACTAACGGAATCATAATTTCTACATTAACTTCAATTCCTTCTTTACGTGCTCTAATCGCTGCTGAACTGATAGCTTTTGCTTGCATTAAATAAATTTCTGGATATGTTATTCCTAGACGACAACCACGGTGTCCCATCATAGGGTTGAACTCGGCAATACTAGCAATTTTAGCTTCTAATTGATTAACACTTACACCTATTTCCTCGGCAATAACTTTTACAGTTTTTTCATCTTTCGGTAAGAATTCGTGAAGTGGTGGATCTAATAATCTTATGTTAACAGATTTACCTTTTGCTTCTTTAAAAATTTTATAGAAATCATCACTTTGAATTGGTTGTAATCTATCTAAGAATCTAATTCTTTCATTCGTATCTGAAGCTAATATCATTTTTCTAACTAAACTAATTCTATCTTCTTCAAAGAACATATGTTCTGTTCTACATAATCCAATTCCTTCAGCTCCAAACTCAAAAGCAACTTTTGCATCGACTTCATTATCAGCATTTGCTAATACTTTTAGACTTCTAATTTCATCTGCCCATCCTAAAAGCTTATTGAATCTATCGCTGAATCTAGCATCTATTTTATCAACTTCACCTAGATAAACCTTACCACTACTTCCATCAACAGAGATTACATCTCCTTCTTTTAATGTAATTCCAGCAATTTTTAAAGTTTTTTCGTCATAATTAATAATCATGTTTTGACAACCACATACACAGCATTTACCCATTCCACGTGCTACTACCGCAGCATGTGATGTCATACCTCCACGTAGAGTTACAATGGCTTCTGAGCTAACCATTCCTTCAATATCTTCAGGTGATGTTTCTTCTCTTACTAATACAACCGGTTTTGTTTTAGCCGCTTCAACCGCTTCATGTGCAGTAAAATAGATTGCTCCCACTGCCGCTCCTGGTGAAGCCGCTAATCCTTGAGTTAATTGTTGTGCTTGTTTCAATGATTTTTCTTCAAATGTAGAATGAAGAAGTTTGTTAATTTCTTCTGTACCTACTCTTAAAATAGCCTCTTCCTTACTAATAACACCTTCTTCAACTAATGAAACTGCAACTTCAACAACAGCATTTGGAGTTCTCTTAGCATTTCTTGTTTGAAGAATATATAGCTTACCATCTTCAATAGTAAACTCAATATCTTGCATATCTTTGTAGTGTCCTTCTAACTTCTTAGAAATCTCCACAAACTCTTTATATAAATGTGGCATATCTTCAGCAAGCACACTAATATTTTTCGGTGTTCTAATTCCTGCAACTACATCTTCTCCCTGTGCATTAATTAGATACTCTCCGAATAATTCATCTTCACCAGTTACAGGGTTTCTACTGAACGATACTCCAGTACCACAATTATCTCCCATATTACCGAAAACCATGGCTTGAATATTTACAGCAGTTCCTAATTTATCACTAATATTATGAAGTCTTCTATATACTTTAGCACGATTATTATTCCAAGATTTAAATACCGCTTCAATAGCTAGCATAAGTTGTTCTTTCACACTCATCGGGAATTCACGACCTACTTCTTTTTTGTAGATTTCTTTGAATTCCTCAACAACTTTAAATAAATCTTTTTCATTCATATCGCTATCTTGTTCATAGCCATTTTCATTTTTCACTCGTGTTAAAACTTCTTCAAATTTATATTTCTCTACATCCATTACTACATCAGAGAACATTTGAATAAATCTTCTATAACTATCATAAGCGAAACGATAATTATTATTTTTCTTAGCTAAGGCAATAGTTGTTTCATCATTCAATCCTAGATTTAAAATTGTATCCATCATACCAGGCATTGAAAATACAGCACCACTTCGTACAGATACTAATAACGGATTTTCTATACTTCCCAACTCTTTACCTATAGTTTTTTCTAATGTTTCTAATTGTTCATTAATTTGTTTTAAAATCTCAGGTTTAATTCGTTCCCCATTTTCATAGTAACTATTACAGCTTTCTGTAGTAATAGTAAAACCAGGTGGTACATTAATCCCTAATCCCTTCATTTCTGCAAGATTCGCACCTTTACCCCCAAGTAAAGATCGCATATCTTTATTCCCTTCACTGAAATTATAAACATATTTTTTTGTCATTTTAAAATTCCCCCATCACATTTTGTTACAGTATATAATTATTTCTTAAATGTTAAACTTCTAAGCCGCGTTCTCTCATTATCCCAATTATTAATTCTGCAGTTTCCTCTATAGCTTTATTTTGAACATCTATTATCGGACAACCAATTTTCCCCATAATTTCTAACGCATACTCTAATTCTTCAAATATTTGGATTTCATCTGTGTAATCAGTATTTCCATCCACTCCTAAAGTTTTTAGTCTTTCTTCCCTCAACTTATTAAGTTGTTCTACTGAATTTGTTAAACCAATAATCTTTCTTTTTACTTCATATAATTGCTCTGGTAGTATTAAATCTTGAACAATAGGAACATTCATAACTTTAATGTTTCTATTTGCTAGATATAAACTTAATGGTGTTTTAGACGTTCTTGATACCCCCAAAATAACAATATCTGCCTCTTTAAGACCATTAATATCCTTTCCATCATCATACTTCACAGCAAATTCCAATGCATCAACCCTTTTGAAGTACTCAGTTCCCATTTTTCTGTTTAAACCTGGATTCCCTTCAGATTTTATTCCAAGTTTATCTTCAAAAGTGTTTAGCATTTCACTTAGCAAATCTATAACTTTTATATTTTTTTCTAACCCTTTTTTCTTTACGTATTCGGCTAAGGTACTATCTACCAATGTTTGAACTATTACATCCCCATCATTTACATTCGACATAATACAATCTATTTTTTCTATCGTACAAACATTGGAATTCTTCAATACCTTATAATCAGCTTTCCCATAAGAGAACTGCACTAACGCTGCATCTACAACATCTTTTGCAGTATTCCCTATCGAATCTGAAATTATATGTACAGTTAACATATTATCCCTCCAGTATTTCCAATAATAATTTAATTAATGTAGTTTTTGAAATTTTTCCGACGATCACCTTGCCGCCATCCTCATCTCTTACGACAGGTAAGCAGTCAATTTCATGTAAAATTAACTTCCTTAAGGCATCACTAACTAATTCATCTTCATATATGTATATTACATTCGGTACACGTGTCATCGCTAGTACAATTGGAAGATTTTGACCGTCAGCATTTCTTGATAATTTCAACATATCTTTTCTAGATGTTACACCTGCGAGGTGATTATTTTCATCGACAATAAAGATTGTTCCTACATCATATATAAATAATTTTGATAATACATCTGAGAAATTCGCTGTACTTTTAGCAGTTATTGCTATCCCCATAACATCTTTAACTAATTTATTTTTTATTTCTTCACGTTGTTCTCCTGGTGAAAAGTTATAATTGTAATAGTATCCTACATTAGGTTTTGCTTCTAAGATTTCTAGCATTCCTAACACTGCCAAATCATTTCTTAAAGTAGATTTCCCCAAAGATAGCTTCTCTGCTATCTCATCACTTGTAATCGGCTCATAATTCTTTACTATTTCAATTATAGCTTTATGTCTCTCAGTAAGTTTCATTGTTCCTCCTTCTTGTATTATATTTTTTATTATACAATATATTACACACTAATTCAATAGTTATATTATATTAATGTGTAATAATAAAATCTATTATGTATGATTATTTCATTTTAAATGATATTACTGCTACATTACTATCCTACTTTATTACCAATATATTAAAATAGAGTTACTCATTGTCTATTTTATTTAAATTTAAATGTTTATATGATATAATTAACTTAATAATATATCGAGGTGAAAATTGTATGTCAAAATTATCAAAATTATTTGCAATCGGTACAGGTATAGCCGTTGCTAACTATTACTCAAAAAATCCAAACAAAGTTGAAGAACACACTGAATACGTTAAGAAAAAATCTAAAGATTACTATGGTTATACACGTTGTATGATTCGCTATACTAAGAAAAATGGTGTTGAAGAAGCGGCAATCTACCTATACAACGACTTAGTGAAGAATCTTAAAAAAGCTAAAAATGCTTTAGAAAACAAATACAACAATGCTGTTGATTACGGAAAAGAACTATCTAGTAATGTAACAGATATTAAAGAACACGTATCTAGTGTAAAAGAATATACTTCAGAAGTTAAAGAAAACTTAGGAGATGCAAAAAAAATCGTTGAAGAATTCAAACCTTCAGTAGAAGCTTATAAAGAAAAAGCACTTTCTTCATTCGAAAAAATTAAAGATCAAGTATCAAATATTAAAAAAGACGTTAATGAAGCAAAAGTTCAAGAAAAAGTTGAAGATTTCACTAACAAATCAACTGAAACTCTAGACTCTGTTAAAGAACGTGTTGAAACTGAAGTTCTAAACAACACTCCTGAACAAAAAGAAAAAAAATAATATAACGAGGTTTTAAGATGAATCTACTATCACTAAGTACTCTTCCTAATACAGGGGAAGCAGTGAAAAATTATGGTGCATACATTGGTATCATCATAATAATTGCAATAATTTTCTTCCTAATCTGGAGAAAAAAGAATAATAAAGATGATTAAAAAACTCTAAGCTAGGTAAAACTAGCTAGAGTTTTTTTATTACAATTAATCTACATCTATTTACTACATAATGAATAAGAGAGTGATTCGATAAAATCTAAACGATTTTCGAATCACTCTCTTTCATTCTATACTATTTTAAATTATCTAATGCAGCTATTCTTTCTTTTACGCTATCATATTGTTCTTGATATGTTGCTTGTTTTTCTTTTTCTTTAGCTACAACCGCTTCTGGAGCAGAACCAACAAATTTTTCATTAGATAGTTTTTTGTTTACTCTATCTAATTCTTGTTGTAATTTTTCTAATTCTTTTCCTAGACGTTCTTTTTCTTTGTCTACATCGATTAAATCACTTAGTGAAACGTAGATTTCAGCACCTGGTAAGATACGACTAATGTCAGTTTCACTTGCTTCTACTTCGCGTTCGATAATAAGTTCGCTAGGACGAGCAAATTTCTCTAAGTACGCACTACCACTTAATAGCACTTCTTTTACGCTATCTTGTGAGTATTTAATTTTAATAGGAATCTCACGAGACATAGGAGCATTCACTTCACTACGGATGTTACGCACTGCTGTGATTACATCTTGGATGAATTGCATATCTTCAGTTTCTTTTTCGAATACTAGACTTTCATCAACTTTAGCAAATTCACTAGTTACAATACTATCTCCTGTGTGAGGAATGTGTTGCCAGATTTCTTCAGTTACGAATGGCATAAACGGATGTAACATTTTTAGAGAAGCATCAAGTACATATACTAAAATAGATTTAGTTGTTTTCTTAGCAGCTTCATCTTCACCATTTAATGAAATTTTAGCAATTTCAATATACCATGAACAGAATTCTTCCCATACGAAGTTGTATAGAATACGGCTTGCTTCACCAAATTCATATTTTTCAAATAATCTTTCGAAATCTTCAATAGTTTTAGCAAGTTTTGTTAAGATATATTTATCAGCTAATGTTTTTTCCCCAGTTAAATCAATATCACTGTATTCGAAACCTTCAAGGTTCATAATTACGAAACGAGAAGCGTTCCAAATTTTATTGATATAGTTCCAACTAGCTTCGATTTTCTCAGTTGAATAACGTAAGTCTTGACCTGGTGTTGAGTTAGTAGCTAAGAAGTAACGTAAGCTATCAGCTCCATATTGTTCGATTACTTCCATTGGATCTACACCATTACCAAGTGATTTACTCATCTTACGACCTTGTTCATCACGAACTAAACCGTGGATTAAGCAATCTTCAAATGGACGTGTTCCTGTAAATTCTAATCCTTGGAATACCATACGAGCAACCCAGAAGAAGATAATGTCATATCCAGTTACTAGACAGCTGTTTGGATAATAACGTTTGAAATCTTCACTTTCTAAATCTGGCCACCCTAGTGTAGAGAATGGGAATAATGCTGAAGAGTACCAAGTATCAAGAACATCTTCATCTTGAACATAGTTTTCAATATCTTTTGGTGGGTTTACATCAACATAAACTTCACCAGTTTCTTTGTGATACCATGCTGGAATACGGTGTCCCCACCATAATTGACGTGAAATACACCAGTCTTGAATATTTTCCATCCAAGTATTTAACGTATTTTCAAAACGTGGTGGATAGAAGTTAACTTTTCTATCTGCATCTTTTTGATTTTCTAATACTTTATCAGCAAGAGGTTTCATGTCAACGAACCATTGTTTAGAAAGATATGGTTCAACAACCGCACCACTACGCTCAGAGTGCCCTACTGAGTGAAGGTGTTTTTCAATCTTGAAGCATACTCCGCTTTCTTGTAAATCAGCGATAAGAGCTTTACGACATTCGAAACGATCCATACCATTATATTTATCTGCATGTTCATTCATAACAGCACCTTCATCCATAACGATGATACGTTCTAGGTTATGACGTTCTCCTACTTCAAAGTCATTTGGATCGTGGGCAGGAGTTATTTTAACTACACCACTTCCGAAATCTTTTTCTACATATTCATCTGCAATAACAGGAATTTCTTTATTTGTTACTGGTAAAAGAACTGTTTTACCAATATATTTTTGATATCTTTCATCTTCAAGGTGAACAGCAACCGCAGTATCTCCGAATAAAGTTTCAGGACGAGTAGTTGCTACTTCTAGATAGTCTCCACTTCCATCAGCTAAGAAATATTTAAGGTGATAGAATGCACCTTCTACGTCTTTGTGAATTACTTCGATATTAGATAATGCAGTTCTTTGTACTGGGTCCCAGTTGATAATTTTCTCACCACGGTAGATTGTACCATTGTTGTAGTGATCTACGAAAATTTTTGTAACTGCTTTGTTTAATCCTTCATCTAATGTAAATCTTTCTCTTGAGTAGTCTAAACCTAATCCAAGTTTAGCCCATTGTGCACGAATATATCCAGCATATTCTTCTTTCCATTCCCATGCACGCTCTAAGAATTTTTCACGACCTAAGTCATAACGACTTAATCCTTCTTCACGCATTTTAGCTTCTACTTTAGCTTGTGTAGAAATACCAGCGTGGTCCATTCCTGGAAGATAAAGTACATCAAAACCTTTAAGACGTTTGTAACGTGTTAACATATCTTGTAAAGTTGTATCCCAAGCATGTCCAATATGTAATTTACCAGTTACGTTTGGTGGTGGAATTACAATTGTATATGGATTCTTTTTACTTTTATTATCAGCTTTAAAAACTTCTTTTTCCAACCACCAGTTGTAGCGATTATTTTCTACTTCGGTCGGATTATATTTTGTAGACATTTCAGTCATGACTGTTCCTCCTAAATTTTTATTTTATTATTAATTATTTCACTTTTACTAATTGTGTCGGTGATATTTTTTGGATAAAAAAAATAACCTCCATCCTTACATAAGGACGAAAGTTTCCGTGGTACCACCTTTATTCTAATTATAACATTAGCACTTAATAAGATTAACGCTCTAACCACGTTTAAAGCTACTTACTTTCACTCTAAATGCTCACCGGCTACTTCAAAGTCCTGCCTAGGAGAAATCTCTCAACCACTGATTTCTTTTCTGTATCCTACGGTACGCAAGAACTTCTACTTATCGGCTCATCGCATATATTTTATAATTAAAATATGTTTAATATAATAACATACTTTTTTTTATAATGCAAGTAAAAGAAAATATTATTTCCTGAACAAACGCAAAAAGTACTTCAACGATTAGAAATCTAATTCTATCATTGAAGTACTTTTTTTAAATATTAATCTTCTTTTTTATTTTTCCATGCAGTTGCATTATCCAACTTGATTGGTAAGTTATCTAGGTAGAACTCTGGATCTTTTCCTTGTTTATGTTGTTTCACGTAGTCTTTTAATACTACATAAACTACACCAGAAAGACCGATAATTGCAATTAAGTTAAGTAAACTCATAATACCCATTGTTACATCGGCAATTCCCCAAACTAAGTTTAAATCTAATACACTTCCTACATATACAAAGATACATACGATAACACGATAAACATTTACAGCCCATTTTTTAGGAAGTAAGTATTGAATGTTTGTTTCTCCGTAATAGTAGTTACCAATTACAGAACTATATCCGAATAAGAAAATAGCTACGATTAAGAAGATTGTTCCAATACTTCCTACTTGTGAAGTTAAAGCAGCTTGAGTAAGTTGGATACCTTGTAACTTATCAGCACCATATTCAACACCAGGATATAGTAAAATTAAGAATGCTGTTGCTGTACATACTAAACATGTATCGAAGTAAACTCCTAGAGTTTGGATAAATCCTTGTTTAGCTGGGTGAGTACTATCAGCTGTTGCTGCTGCGTTAGGAGTAGATCCTAAACCAGCTTCGTTAGTGAACATACCACGTTTAATTCCTAGAAGAATCGATGTTCCCATACCGATTACTCCACCACCTACTTGTTCAAGACCGAATGCTGATTTCACGATTTGAGCAAGAACACCAGGTAATTTGTCAATGTTAATAACCATAATAACTAATACGATAAATAAGTACGCTACTGCCATAACAGGTACTAACCATTGAGTAATTTTAACAACTTTTGTTACTCCACCAAAAATTACGAAAATAGTAAGAATTAATAAAGCAATCCCTGCAATATTTGAATTAATGTCATATACTTGTAATGCTTGAGCAATAGTGTTAGTTTGAACTGAGTTAAAAGCTACACCATAAGTTATTGAAATAACAATCGCGAATAGCACACCCATCCATTTTTGTCCAAGACCTTTTTCCATATAGTAAGCAGGTCCCCCACGATAAACACCTTTTCTATCACGAACTTTATATACTTGGGCTAATGTTGATTCGGCAAAAGATGAAGCTCCTCCAAAAAGTGCCATTACCCACATCCAAAATACTGAACCAGGACCACCCATTGCAATCGCAATCGCAACACCTGCAATTGTCCCAGTACCTACTCGTGATGCAGCTGATATTGTGAATGCTTGGAAAGCAGAAACACCTTTTTGTTCTCCGTCCTCACCTACTTTAGGTTTTTCTGTAATAAGTCTGAACATTTCTTTAATGTAAGTAAATTGAATAAATTTAGTACTAAATGTAAAATAAATACCTGTTACCATTACCAACCCTATAAGGAAATAAGTCCACATAAAGTCATTAACGTTAGTCAATAATTCTAAAAATCTATCCATTAAGAGTCAACTCCTCGTTTTATTTGTTTTATTACGCTACCTATTATACTGTAAAAAACACTACATCTGTAAATATACGTTAGAAAATCTAACATAACACTATTTTAAATTAATATTAGTTTCAATATTTACTAAATAACTATAGAAAACACTTAAAATCTTACATAAAAAACTAGAGGAATCTAACATCATGTTCGATTCCTCTAGTTTCTTTCTTTAAACATATTCAATTCTATTTACTTCTTCATTGTTGTTCACTTGATAATCATTCATCGAATTATTATACATAACTGGAACAACCAATTTTCTATCACGCGCTTTTAAGATAGAACTTATTTCATAACCATTTAAAGTATTATAGTCTAATTTTTCCTGAAGAACATATTTACCGCTTCTAACTTTAGCTCTAATGTCTGTGGCAGCAACAAAGTAGACAACCATAAAGACAATAGAGAATATAAATTGAGATACTGAGAAAATATTTCTTAATACAGGATCTCCTTGAAAAATATATCCACTAAATAAAGATAAAATCGTTAATCCAGCTTGGATATATAATACTATTCTTCTGCCTTTTGTATCGAAAATTGGTAAATATGTAATAAATAACAGAATAAAATTGAATACTGAGATTACTATTCCACCAATTACCAATACGGCAAACCCTAAAATCAGCGTCGTTACTAATTCTTCATGAAATCTATCACCTGTAATTATCGGTAAGTTAATTAATGCAAATACGAATCCTCCTATGACTGCCATAGGTATCGCAAAAGTTATTATATAGGCAACTCCCCAATTTTTCTTCCAAACACGTCCTTTATATTCTTTATAAATTCTGTAGGTATTATAAAATGGTATAAAAGCGAGTCCCGGCCTAACCCCAAGTATATCAAACATAATTTTTGAAAATATAGCTGTAATAATATATCCAAAAAATAATACGATAAAGAATACAATTAAAACTATAGTACCTATTTGATTTATCAGATGTTCATCTATTTCAAACATAAAAATTCCTCCTTTATTTCATATCATTATTTTCTATTACATTATAATTAAGTTCATTAGAAATTCTAGGCACTACTAATCTTCTCTTACGTGCTTTTAGGGTTTCATTAACTTCAAAACTATCCATAGTACCGTAATCTAATTTCTCTTGAAGAATATATTCTCCACTTCTAATTCTAACTCTAACTTCTCTTGCCGCTAAAAGATAAAAAAAAGTAAATATAACAGAAAAAATCATTTGTATCATCACTAACCTTACAGTATTAAAATGAAGATCTACTTTAAGAATAATACTATTCCCAAGTACAACTAACAATGTTAGTACGGCTTGAATATACAACACTACTTTTTTTACTTTTGTATCAAAAATAGGTAAATACATAATAAATAACATAATTACACCAAATACTTTTATTATTAGAAAACATATAAAAACTATTATTATACTAACAAGAAAAAGAAGCATAAAATTAAACACAACTTCATTATTCACCTTATAATTCGTCAAATTTAATACTACACCTGTGATTATACCAGAGGGAATAATAAAAGTTATTATATACGCGACCCCCCAGTTTCGCTTCCAAACACGACCTTTATACTCTTTATAAATCCTATAAGTATTATAAAATGGTATAAGCGATAAAATCGGTTTAACACCAAGTATATCAAACATAATTTTTGAAAAGATAACTGAAACAATATATTCAATACTACCGTATAGAATAGCTATTCTTCCGAAGATATCAAATAATGCTTCTAACATATGATTATTAAATCCAAACATAACTTTCCTCCTTTTCTACTCTTTATTATACAAAAAATCTTTATGAATTAATAGTAAAAAAGGGAGTGACTCAAAAATCGTGATTTCGTAGAAATCGATTTTGTCGAGTCACCCCCGCACAGGCTATTAGATATCTAAAAAGCTTTTATAAAGCGAATTTAGATATCAATAGGCCACTGTGTCTATGATATTTTATATAAACTTTGTAAAAAATAAAATTTTCAGTTCAGCACCTATTATATTATTTATGATAACTTGCTCCTGTTATTATACGATAAGCTCTATACACTTGTTCAAGTAAAACAACACGCATCATTTGATGTGGAAACGTCATTCTACTAAACGATAATGCAAAATCACTACGCTTTTTCACACTGTCAGAAAGTCCATAACTTCCACCAATTACCAATACCACATCACTCTTACTTGTAAGCATTAAATTATCAATTTTTGATGCAAATTCTTCACTAGATAAATTCTTACCTAAAATTTCCAGAGTAATAACATATTGATTATCTTTAATTTTTGATAATATGCTATTCCCCTCTTTTTCCATCGCTAGAGCTATTTCTGAATCATTCTCTACCTTTACTTTTTCATCAGAAATTTCAATAGTATTTAACTTAATATATGCTCCAAGACGTTTTTCATATTCTTTTATAGCATCCCTATAAAATTTCTCCTTAACTTTACCTACACAAATCAAAGTTACTTTCATCAGAACCTCTTTCTATCTACACATCTTTACCAAGAACAAATTTTTCAATAGCATAAGCGAAACCATCTTCATCATTCGACTTAGAAATAAAATTCGCCGCTTCTTTTAAAGTAGTATTAGCATTATCAACCGCAACTCCCATACCAGCGAACTCAATCATGCTTAAATCATTAAGCCCATCACCTAATGCCATTACATTCTCATTTGTTAAACCAAGTTTTTTACATAATGAATCTAAAGATACTCCTTTAGAAATACCTTTATCATTAATCTCGATAAAGAACGGTTTAGACATAGCTACTTCATAGTCATCACCTAATTCAAGTGCAAGTTTATCTTTCACCTCAACAGCTTCATCAGGATGTTTAAGAATTATTACCTTAGCAGCACCTTCTTTAATATCATCTTTCATGTTCTCACTAATTACTAATTCTGCACTTACTAAACCAGACTCAATTCGTGCGTATTCATTGTCACGATTCGTAAGAACTTTCCCACCTTGGTAAGTAAGAATATCACAATCATTCTCCAAAGCAACATCTATTAAGAACTTAATTCTCTCAGGCGATAAGAACTTCTCATAAATCACTTCATTTGTTTTAAGATTAGCGATTCTAGCTCCATTAAATGAAAGTAAGTAGTTATCATAACTATCAAGTTGTAAATCCTCTACTATACTCATCATTCCAAAATCAGGTCTACCTGACGCTAAAATAACTTTAATATCTTGTTTCTTACACTCTTCAATTACTTCTCTATTTTTTTTAGAAATCTCACGATCACTATTTAATAGCGTATCATCAATATCTGTAACAACTAATTTTATCATACAAAAGCTCCTTTTTTTATCACTATGCGTTGTACGTTTGTGTTTTATGAAGCGAAGCAGTCGTAAAACACTTAGGTACAATGTATGCAACAACAACTGGAATTAGCAAATCACTTAGTGATGAAGCTAATTGCTAGTTGTCACTGCTAGGGTGTAAAACCCTCTTAGGGGGTGCAACGGAACAATTCGATTGGATGATAAATCATCTCAATCTCATACACTCACCACTATTTGGTGAGCAAGCTAGTTCCCTTACTAACTCCGTAGTGATATCTTTCGTTTATCGCTACTTCGTGCCTCACTTTTTAACGATTTAGGCAAGCCTCATTATTTCTCATCTCTGTCAATCTTTTATATTATATCATAAAATGAATGTTTCATTCCATTCATAAAAACAGCTAAATCATATTTCTATGACCTGACCATTTTTGAAGTGGACTTCTATTTTATCTTTCGTATATATAACCATTTTTTTAACTAATATATTGAACAGTTTCTCATCAAACGCTGTGACCATGTGTTCTTGTTTCGTTAGTAATTCTATAAACAACTTAAAAATTATTATAATTTCAAAGACGAGTATAATATATACAGTACAAAAAGTCCTCCAATAAAAGAAATTACCCCCATAATTTTCGCACCTTTTTCATACTTAAGTCTTATTTCTATATCACTTTCAGATTTTTTCAATTCTTCTTCCGTCATACCAGCTAATAAATTATAACTCTTTTTATAAAATAAAAGATACGATGTATATATAAGAAAACTAGCTAAAAATACATTAGTTATTACAGCCCATTCACGTATATCACTTATAAAAAAATAAGATATAAATATAGAAATCCCTATCACTATTGCTAAATATATATATTTCTTTCTTGTCATTTCTCTCACCTTAATTTATTAAATCTAAACAATTTTTATTAAAAAATATTATTATAAAGAATAGACTTCTTTTATTCTTCACAATGAATTCTGTTATATAACTACTCACAATAACACCTTCTAATTCTTCACCTTTATTATAACAGTTTTAAATGTTATTAACAAATAAAAACATTTAAATTCTATTTATTAATTAATAAAATATGAGTATGTTTTTCATTGATAAAATGAACAATTATCTACATATTTCATTCAACAATAATTTTCCCAATTTAATATATAAAAAAGTCCTAAATTGATATGACTTCTCCGTTTTTCATTTGTATATTTAGTTCTCTCTTTTTGTTTAATATACAGCTGTTTACCTTTTTTAAAAATTTATTCTTTAAATAATTTTCAAGACTCATATTTATTCCTTATTTTGAAAATTATACTTTATACAAAATTATAATACTAAAAGAATTTTACAATATTTATATAGTTAAAGAGATTTAGAATACCAACTCTAAATCTCCTTTATTGAAATTACAGCATATCTAACGTTCCGCCTTTTATTGCTGCACGTTCCATATTTTTTAACATTATTATTCCTAGTATTAAAAATATAGAAGCTAAAATTACCTCTCCTCTAACTAGATATAAGTTATTTATCACACTTTCACCACTTAGTAATCTTTGTGCTAATAATATAGAACGTGTTAGTGGCAACATATAACAAAACTGCTCTACTAGATGTGGAAAGCTACTAACTGGAAAGTTTGCTCCTGTAAATATTAGAAGTACTTTATCTATTGTGTTAGTAACTAAATGAATTTCAGTCGTTAACAGAATAAAACACGAGAAGAAAAAACCAAAACAAGTTGCTGTGAAAATCGCAAGTATTAAAACCAAAATAAATTCTAAAATTTTTTGAACAGTCCATACTAATCCTAATGTTACACTAAGAATACTAACCCCAAAAACTACTGAAATGAAACTTAAAAGCATCGTAGAAATCGCACTCGATAATAAAACTTCTGAAATACTAGTCTTTGTTGCAAGCATTAACGATAACGTTCCACTAGCGCGCTCTCTTGCAAGTTGTAATCCTACTCTATAAATTGCCGAAAAGGCACTTGTTACTATCGCGTTACTTATAACCCATTTTTCAATATTTTCTGCTCCATAAACATAATATCCAACCAAAGAATAACACATCATTTGCATTAATGGGATTAATAAATCAATAGTAAAGAATGTACGCCAATCACTAAGTACAGAAGCCATTTTATATGAAAATCTAATTCTTCTAAAAAATCTAGATATATTTTCCATATTAAAACACCTCCAATGTTCCATTTACTACACAAAGTTTTTTTATTTTTTTAAATGAAAATATACTAATTATAAAATAAATAGTAGTAATAGAAACTAAAATCAATGCTACTCTTAACAATTCTTCATTACTTCCACCTTGAACAGCTAATTTATATCCTTCCATAGCCCATGTTGGACTTAATAAATATGAAAAATACTGAATAAATTTTGGAAAAATCGATATTGGAAAGACCATTCCAGTTAACATTATTATTGGATAATCAATTACATTCATAAGTACACTTATTTTTCTTGATAGAGTAAATAAACCTGCCATCATAAAACCGACAGCTATCATAGAAATTATCATTAACAGTGTAATTAAAATAAAATATAGAAAATTAGAAAATACTATATTTATATTAAATAAAATTTTTACAGTTAACATATTAAGACAAAAACTAAACATTCCCCAAAATGTATTACCTAATATTTTCCCAAAAATAATATTTTCGAAACCTATCGGTGAAGTGAAGATCATCGGCATTGTTCCCATCCATTTTTCTCTATCCATGTCACTCGCTGATGAGAAACAAATACTTCCCCAAAATGTAGATATCCCAGCTCCGATAAAGGCGTAAAGCATAAAATCTTCGATACTACGATTTTGATATATCATACCTAACAAAATACCACTCAGTATAGGACCAATAAAAATACAAAATCTAAACATCGGTCGTGCTATCGATTGCTTCATCTGAACCCTTGCACTCATTAAAATAGCCCTCATATTATTTCTCCCCCAATAATTCTATATAAATATCTTCCAAAGTTATTTCTAGGTTTTGTTTATTTTTCTCCTCTTGCTCACGAATTTTTTTCGCTTTTATTTCTTCTTTTCGTTCGTAAGAAACAAGATTTTGTAATCCTACCACATCATCTAAGGCAAGCAGTTCACCTTTTTTTATTATTGCAATTCTATTGCAAAGTTCTTCTGCTTCAGGCATATAATGAGTTGTTAATAATATAGTTACACCATCTTTGGCTAATTCTTTAATAAGTTCACGAAGTTCTTTTGCTCCTATTGGGTCTAGACCTATACTAGGCTCATCTAAAAATATTATTTTCGGATTATTGAGTAATGAACGCGCAATCTGTAATCTTTGTTTCATACCTTTCGAGAAGGTTTCTACTTTTTTATCAATAAATTCACTAAGACCAACACGTTTTATTAAATTTTCAATAAGTTCATTTTGCGCTTTACGTGGAATTTTATAAAGATCAGCAAAATATGCTAGGTTATCTCTTGCGCTTAGTCGCCAGTATAGGCTACGCTCTCCACCAAAAACAAAATTTATATGCTCTCTAACCTTTTTGGCTTCATGAAAAGTATCAAAACCTAAAACTTTTACACTCCCCTCACTTGGTGCAAGCATCGTAGTTAAAATTTTTATTGTTGTTGTTTTACCTGCACCATTAGGTCCTAACAAACCAAAAATTTCTCCTTCTTTCACTGAAAATTCTATTCCTTTTATAGCTTCAAATTCACCGTTTTTCAGAGTCTTAAAACTTCTTTTTAGACCTTTTACATCTATTATATTATCCATCACTTTCTCCATTTCCTAAAATATTCCGACCTGTACTTTTCAACAACTAATTACATTCCAATCTCTTAATAGAAAGACTTCAATAACGTTTATTTGTATTCTACTTTACGTTGTTATTTCTGTAACAACTAATTTTATCATACAAAAGTTCCTTTAGTAGATTTTAATTAATCTATAATCTTATCAATTTATATGTTTCAGTTCTATACATTATATCAGATTACACTGCTCTCTCATAGTGAAAAAGGGAAAATCATATCAATCTGATATGATTTCCATATTTTGAGGTATTCCAATAAATATAGAGAAGTAATCTAAGTTTACTCCTCGTAATAAAGATGATGTAGCTCATGTCCTTTTTTTAATAGAAAACTTCCTATTATCGAACTAAAAGTTAATTCAGAAAAAGCCAAGCCAAACACTAAATAAAAATCAGTAGAACTTATACTATAATCTGAAGGATCAACTTTAATTAATAAATCTATCATTATCATATCTTCAGAAGATGTCAATAACGCACCCTTTATATCCAGAGGATTAAAAAATAATTTCTCTTTTATTAATTGAATTAATCCCAAAAGCAATGATTCCGATGTTTCCGAATTAAAAAAATCATTTATATCTTCTTGATTTAAACCATCTAAATTATCATAAACATCTAACATAAAACTATCAAAAACTTCACTAGGATTTAGTATAAGTTTTACTCTAACTAGATCACTAATGTCTAAGTCCCAATTAACGTCAAAAGCTAGTGCAACTGAACTTCCTTCACTTAAAATTTCAGTACAAAGATAATATTGTTTATTCATTTTTATTCACTCTCTTTCTCTTATATATTAACAAAATTCAAAATAAACTTTTTCTTTATTTTAACAAGTACAATTACAAAATCATCTAAATTTATAAGTTAATAACCAAATAACAAATCCATCAATTTATTTAATTTATAAACTTTAAAAACACTATTATGAATGTAACAATTACATCCCTTTCAATAATTTCAATTAACTATGTTATGATAAAAAATAGTTTTAAGAATTTTCTTAATCAAGTTATTTATTCATTTTTTATTTTCTTCAATCTAACAAGTTATCAATTCACAACACTCATATATTA
This sequence comes from Gemella taiwanensis, assembly GCF_054054385.1. NCBI lineage: Bacteria > Bacillati > Bacillota > Bacilli > Caryophanales > Gemellaceae > Gemella > Gemella taiwanensis. Next base: position 65,707 of record NZ_JBSMTL010000001.1, on the reverse strand, counting down.
AATATACTTTTATTATACACCATTTTAAATTCATTTTCGTTTAAATAAAAACTCTCTAATTTTAATTCTTCCATTGTAGAATTCTCCAAAAATCACTATACTATTTTTTGAAGGAATATATACTCTTATTTCGTAGAATTTTTCTTCTCATTGAGATAATCTATTATATATAAAATAATCTCAACTACTAAAAAAATTATAGCTATTTTAATCACTTTTGGAAAGAAAATACAAAATATAACAATTGGTATCAATCCTATTAGCAATTGTTGCTTATTCTTTTTGAAAATGGGGAGAGATTTTCTTCTAAACATAAAATATAGAAAAGCAATAGTTATAGTTGCAACGATAGATCCTATTATACTGTCCATTACCAATAACCTCCTCTTACATTAGAAGTTTCATATTTTATATATGTTTATAGTGCTGTTAAACTTTACACCTTTATTGTAATATGAAAATATAATGGTATCAATACGAAAATCTCAGTAATACATTTCATATAAATACAAATGTACACTTAGTCATCTCTAAAACAACTAAGTGTACATTTTTTATCTCTCATCACCTAATAATTCTGATCTTATTATCACGCTTATTGCTAAAACAAACATTATTAGACTTAAAAATATTGTAATATATGTATTTATATCAAGATCCATATCAAAAATTACAGTTCTCATGCTCGTTAATTGGTAAGTTAATGGATTAAGTTTTGATATATAGTATAGCACCTTAGAATTATCTAAACTATAAAAAGTCGGTGCGGCAAAAATTATCGGTAGTAATAATGTTCCTAAGATAAGGTCTCTAGTTCTATACGATACAGTTCCTAATGAGATAATAACCCCAAGAGAAAACCAAAATACTAGACTAATAATTACAATAATTAATACTTTTAGAAAAGGACCTATCTGTATTTTTATCCCTAAGAAAAACGATAAAAAGTAGATTAATAATACTTGCACTATTGTGATTCCTAACGGAAATACTAATTTTCCTAGAAAATATGAAATTGCTGATGTTCCTTTTATTCTTTTATACGCTAAGAGTCCCCATTTTTTATCTAAATTCACCCTATAAACTGACTGATTCATCTGAGAATTTAGTATTACTCCTATAATTCCAATGAAAATATATTCAATATAGCTAACATTTTCTCCTTTAAAAGCTAAACTTGAAAAAGAGTTCCCTATTCCAAATCCAAAAAATACAAAGTACAATATTGGAACCATTAGCTGAGTATATATAATCTGCTTATTATTTTCAATCGCCTTGTATTCTATATACGATGTCGCCCAAAAATTCTTCATAACATTTTTCATATAATTACTCCTCCAATTCCAATATTCTCTTCAAGGTAATTTCTTCTTTCTGCAGGCTTCCTATTGTAATATTTTCTGCCAATAGTAGTTTTAAGACATTTGAAATTTCCTCTTCTTTTTCCAAGAAAATTTTTAAATTTTTATCATCAACGATTGTAATAGTATCTTTATGTTTTTCTACCACATCTTTACTTATTTCACCACTGTAAGAAATATTGTATACTATTTCTTTATTATATTCTTTTAAGAAGGTGCTCATTTCTCCAAAGTATAAACATTCTCCGTCGTTTATATAAATTATTTTATTACAATACTTTTCTATAAGATCTAAATCATGAGAAGATATAAAAACAGCATGTTCTTTATTATTATTTTTTATGTATTCTAATATATTTTTTGATAATACTACATCCAATCCTGTAGTAGGTTCATCTAAGAATAAAATTTTTGAATCTGATATCAAACTTCTTGCTATTTGTACCCTCTGCAGTTGTCCTCCAGATAATTCTGTTAAGTCTGATTTCTCCTTACCTTTTAAACCTAGAACCTCAATAATCTCATCTACACTTTTCTTGCTAATAGTATTTTTAGAGTATAATACCCCCATATAAATATTGTCATATACATTTAAGTACCAATCTACTGATTGATTTTGCATACAGTAATCTATATCTCGAACAGACACACCCTCACCAAAAGATACCTCTCCTTCGATATTAGAAAACAATCCTAATGTAGAATTAATTATCGTAGTTTTCCCTGAACCACTTTTACCTATAAGTGCAATCATATCTCCTTTTTCCGCAGAAAAAGAAATATTTTTAATCGCATAATTACTAGAATTTTTATATTTGTATGCTAAATTTTTCACTGTTAATAAATTTACCATTTAACTCCCTCCCTTATGTTTTTGTATACTTTTACAGTTTTATTGTAATATAAACATTGTATAAAAGCAATAAAATAAAAAACGGTTTCCAAAAATTATTCCTTGTTTTTATAGTAAATATCCCCTCTGTCTATGAGTTACAATATACACTTTTTTTAATTTTAGACTTTTTGTGAATTGCCATTGTATTACTTCTTAAATAAAATAAAACAATATACACCTAGCTATTTCTAAAATCAACTAAGTGTACATTATTCAGTATTAACTTTATGAATTTATTTCTTCTTTTCTTCTATAATATTCTTTCGCAAAATCTACGCAACTTTTTAAATCTATACAAAGAACTGATGTTTTCTGTATATCTTTTATTTGATAACTTCCCTTATAATTTTTCATGAATTCTTTCTGAACTGTTAAGAAATCATCATATATATCTAATTCGATATTAGAAAATTCTAACCACTCTCCATCTACATTTGCACTTTCTTTTATTGTTTTTCTATTTAGTGAATATTCTGCAAGATGCAATGCTGTATTGGATTCAAAATCAGTTCCTAATAATAAAATTTTTGCATTTTGATCATACAATCTCCCTAATGGTGAATTATATCCTAAGCCATCATCTAATGGATGCTCTTTTATTATTTCCTGTGCTTTTTCTCCTACTGCTGAAAAAGAATATAGTGGATGAGAACTTCTAACTGAGTGTGTTAAATTCATAACAAACTCACTAAATTTCCCCATACCTCGTGTACTAGATAGATTAACATCATAAGATAAACTTTCTTGTTTAATTTTTTCTATCCACTCCTTAGGAACTTTAGGATATTCCCAATACTCTGGAGACATATTTTCTAAAGATTGTGTTGGAACAACGAGCGTTCCACTTTCTCCTAATCTTTCCATAAGTGCTTCATAAATACATCTTGCACCGCCGATTATATAACCAAAATTACTAAGAGATACGTGCGCAATCAGGATATCGCCTTCTCCTATTTCTAAATCTTTAAATAAATTTAAAAAATCACTTTTACCTATTGGCATTAAATTATTATCTAAAGCATCACTCATAAACTTATAACTCATGCTTTTCCTCCTTATCAAATGGGAGTGACTCAAAATCTTATTCTTGGAGAAATTGATTTTTTAGCCACTCTCCTATTTTCATTTTTCTATTCAATCTATATCATTTTTTACTAACTTTCACTTGTATCACAATTTTATAATATTATCAAATTTTCCTCTTAGTTCATCACTTATATCATGGCTAATCATTATTATCGTTAATTCTTTATTTCCTAACAGCATTTCTACTAAACTTTTCGCCGATTCTTTGTCTAAAGCTGATGTTCCTTCATCAATTAAAAGTATTTTTTTACCATTAAATAACGCTCTAGCTATAGCCAATCTTTGGCGTTGTCCTCCTGAAAGATTTTTTCCATGAACCTCTACTTCTGAATATAAGAAGTCTTTCTGTGTTAAGCCCACTTTTTCTAAATATTTAGCTACTTCACTATCCTCAGCTACTTCTCCCATAGTTATGTTATCTTTGACAGTGCCTGAAAATACAAAATTTTCTTGTTGAATTATAGTTAGTTTTTCTAGTATTTGCTTAGTAGATAATTTTTTCAAATCAACACTACAATACTCTACACTACCTTCATAATTTCTTAATTGCCCTGTAATTATTTTAAATAATGTTGATTTACCAACGCCACTATCTCCACTTATTAAATATTTATTCCCCTCTTTTATATCAAGATTCACATTATTTAGAATTTCTTTATCACCATAACTGAAATATAAGTTTTTAATTTTAAATAATGTTTCTCTTAAAGAATATTCAATAGGTGAGTAGGTATCCTTATTATTTAACATGAATTCATCATGCTTAGAGAAAATAGGTTTTGCGCCTTTAATAAATGCTATTCTATAACCTACTTGGCTCATACCATCAAATACAAGATTAGCAAACATTCCTACGGCTGCAACTGCACCGATTTCCAAATTATCTTTAACAACTAAATACCCTGTAACAAAAACTAATAACACTTGGAAAAAGACATTTAAGCCGAAGTTAAGCATATAATAATTACTTTCCAATTTACTTTGTTTAACAAATACATTTTTCAAAATTCTACTTATATTAGCTATTCTTTTAGAAATTATTTGTAATTTATTAAGAGAGAAATACGTATCATAGCCTAGAATCGTCTCCTCTAACGAAGCAACATAATTCTCATTTTCTTTAGTAACTTCTGTTCCCATATTATGAAGTTTTTTATTAAAAATTTTTGGAAGATAAATTAATATTCCTGTTCCTATAATAGTAATTAAAGAAATAATCCAGTGATATTTCAATAGAGCATAAAGAGAAAATACCACACCAGAAAGGCTGTATATTATAGCAAATATATTTCTCAAACCTTTTTCTTGAATCATTTGAATATCATTGTTAAACCAAGATTGATAAACACCAGATGAATTATCTTTATACTTTTCAATATCTAATTCTATAAGGCTACTAGACAGATTATCTTTAACATCTATTCCAATATCTTGAATAAAAATCTCCTCTCTTACCTTTACCACTCTATCAATTACTATAATAACAAACCACGTAACTGATAAGAATAAGATAATTTCAAAGAAACTATGTAGATTTTTGTTAGTAAGCACAGTTATAGCATCTGCATTTAAAAAGTTACTCTTCATAAGAAATAACTGTCTTAACAATATAAGAAAACAAATTAATAAGAACCTATATTTAAATTTTAAAATATATCTTTTCATAAATACCTCCTACTTTTAATTCCACTTAAATAATAACAAACTACTAAAGGAGATTTTGAGAACTATATAAAACACCAACTTATATTTATACTTTTATTATAGTATGAAAAATAGATGATAACAATATAAACTTATAATTTTCAGAAAACTTACTCTAATTATCTTGACACGAAAAAAAAAGTCAGTATAATTAAAGTTACATAAAGCTTGTAACTTAAATACAAACAACATTTATGTAATCTATTCAAAGGAGAGCAATTTGATTAAAAATATTTTAGAAGTTATAACATTGAACAAATTAAAGTTATGCATTATGTTTATTTTGACACTAATAGTATCAATAGGGACTGTTTATGTTGTATACGCTCGTGTTGATATTGTTGATTCTGTAATATACAAAACAGGATCTCTATGGACAAAAGTTGGCTTTATTATTTGTGTTTTAATAATAGTAGAATTGCTTAGAGCGTGGTTAAAAATTATAATTGCACAATTAGTTAAACAATGGAAAATATATCTAGGTGATAGAATTAGTAAAAACATAGAAACTATGTCTCAGTCAGAATTTAATAAGGTTGACTCTGGTGAACATATGACTAAATATACTTATCAACTTGAATTATTATCTGCATATTTATTCTCACCATTAACTGGTTTACTTAGTGCTATTGTATTATTTATCTCATCAGTAGTATTTTTATGGCTTATTAATTGGAAATTTGTTGTATTCGCCCTATTATCATCAGTCGCTATGTTTTTAATAAGCGGTAAGTTTGGTAAAAAAATTAGTGTAGGATATACAAATTTATCAATTTTATCAGGGAAATTCTCTGGAGTTTTAAAGGAATATTTAACAGGCTATGAAGATTTAAAAAATATCGGTAAGATAAATTTATTCTCAAAAAATGTTAAGACTAGTCAGATCCAAAAAGAAGATCAACAGTATAGTATTTCTAAATTAATGGCATTTGGTGAATTAACTTTACAAAGTATCGAGAAATTACTTGAATTATTAATTTTTATCTTTGCGATTTATTTGGTTTTAAAAAATGAATTGACTATCGGAACAATAGCTTCGGTATCTACTATACTAGGTATATACCTTACTTCTATCAATCAATTGGTTGATCTGTATATTAAGGTAATCGGTACAAAAGAAATATTAAATAGCGTTATAACTAAAGCGACTGCTAAAGAAACACTTTATCCACACGTTGAAGAAAATATTGAATTTAAAAACTTTAATTATAGTTTCGGAGATAACCATGTTATTAGAAACTTCAACTTTAATATAAATAAAGGTGGAAAATATGCCGTAATCGGTAAAAGTGGTTCAGGAAAATCTACTATAATCAAGTTGCTACTAGGAAAATTACAATCCAACCACGATAAAGTTTTAATCGATGGAAATCCTCTTGAAATACAGGATGATATTAACTTCTCCAAAGAGATTGGATATGTGAGTCAACAAACATCTATTTTCAGCGGTTCAATTCGATATAACATCACTTTAGATGATAGTTATTCAGATGAAGAAATATGGAGCATATTGGAAAAAGTTTGTTTAGCTGATAGAGTTAGAGCTTTACCTGACAGCTTAGATCACAACCTATCTAATATGGGAGAAATCCTATCAGGAGGAGAAAAACAAAGGTTAGTTCTTGCGAGAGTTTTAATTAGAAATTATCCAATTTTAATTCTCGATGAAGCAACCTCAGCATTAGATGAAAAAACAGCAGTACAGATAGAAAACAATATCTTAGCTGACGATAAGTTAACCTTAATAATGATTTCTCACCATATACAAGAAGAAATCAAAAAACAACTAACAGAATGTGTAGAATTAAAAGTACAGTAATATCAAATATTAAATGAATTAAATAACACAAAAATGCCAAGCAATAAACATTACTTGGCATTTTCTATTTTCCCCATTACATATACCTCATCATACATTCTCAAAGTTTCTGGATAAGATCTGTGTGAAATATGAATTAAAGTCTTATCTTTCATACTTAATAGTAATTTTTCAATTAAGATGTATGTATTTTTATCCAATCCTGATAATGTTTCATCTAAAACTATAACTTGTTTTTCCTGTAATATTGCCCTAATTAATGCTAACCTTTGTTTTTGTCCACCAGATAAATTTGATTTTCTCTTATCGTACGTAGTATTAACCAAATTGGAAACTTCTTTAATTTTGTCATCTAATCTAGTTTCTTTTATTAAAGTCATTATTTTATCCGCTTCTATGTTTTTATAAAAAGTAAGATTATCGATAATCGTACCTACAAATATAAAGCTATCTTGAGGTACATAAGTTATTATTTTTTGAATTGTGTTGTATTCATAACTGTTAATATTTTTTCCATTTAAAAATATGTTACATCCTTCAAGGTTTTTTGTTAATAGTAATGCTAACGTCGATTTTCCACTACCACTATCTCCTTGAATTAAATACTTTTTACCTTTTTCAAAAATAGCCGAAAAATCACTAAAAATTTCTCTATTATTAAATTTATAGCTTTCATTTCGAATTTCTATGTTTTCAAAATCGATAATTTTATGACTATCTATATATTCAAACTTCTCTTTAGAATCTAATTCCCTTTTTATATCTTTTACGGATGTTATATTAGCTATAGAAGCTGTTATCAAATTGACAGGCATTACTAACTCTGCAGAAATAGTAAAAATAGATACTATATCCCCTACACTAGTATTTCCTAACAGAGCTTGACGACCTCCTATATATAAAATAGCAATAATAGTAGCATAGAATACTAATCCTGTTAAGACATTTACAAGTGATGCTAAAACATTCTTCCTATTAACAAGTTTATTTATTTTTTTATATTCATTAAGTAATTTTTCATAAAATATATTAGCAGAATCGCTATTTTTAATAACTAATAACCCTTCTAAAAAATCTTCAAGTTTATCGTTATAACTAGCCTTTTGTATAGAAATACTGTTTTGAACATTTTTCAAATATGATTTGAATAGGTTAGGAATTACAATCGGAAATAATGACAATCCTATAACCCAAAACGCTGTTGTTACATCCAATTTGAACAACGCTATTGTAGCAAAAATAAAATAAACTATCCCCTGATACAGAGAAAAAATCGTATTATAATATTGATCTTTTACCATTCCAATATCATTATTTACAGTAGATAATAAATTTTTACTCTTTGTATCTAGTTTATTCTTAAGTAAACTACCCACAAGGGTTCTATGAATATTAAACCCAACTTTATTCAGATAAATAGTATCTAAAATCTGACGTAAATATTCACATATAAGCATTAGTATTATAATTACAGATAAATATATAATTTGATTGTAGAATAATTGCTCATTTTTAGTAGTAAGGGCATCGACAACATATTTAATTTGATATGAAAAATAAATATTAATCCCCGAGACTACTGTAATAAGAAATAAAACTACCGCAAATAAAAATTTTCTCATATTTCCCACTCCTAATTTGAGTCCTTCTATTTAAAAGTCCAGTTTTTATTTTATAAATAGCCTTTTAAAATCTAAATACAATAAAAAGAAATCAATTGCTCATAGAAGCTAATCAATTTCTTTCTTAATATTTGATATTCTAAAATAATTCAATCTATAGATTAACTTTCCACTCAACATAAAACCCAATTAACGTTTGTTAAATTATAGAAATTATATCAAATAAAAAATTGCTAGTCAATGTTATTTCTGAAAATTCAAGGTTGTTTTTAGAATTTATTAATTCTTAAATTAAATTCCAATTCAAATATAAAACTAAAAATTAACTTGAAACTAATCTTTTAACTGGAACTAAAAAATACATGTCTTCTCTTTTCTATACCTATATACATTTACAAAATTATTTCCTCATCAAAACCACTTTTTTGATATAATAACTTCAGTAAAACTATAGTAAATGAATTTTTTTAACATTCACTGTAACACTATATTTATCCTTTAAATTTATTATATTACGTATATTTATAAATTATTGATAATGACCATTTAATTTGATATAATCAAAATTGGAGAGAGAAGTTAGGGAGTGTAACACTTCCGATAAAGATGGTGGCTACTTCAATATGAAAGGGGATGGTGCTATGCTCGCATACACTAAAATCTTGACGAAAGGAGTAGCAAGTTGTCAGCTTACGAAATTGTACAGACGATTATTGGAATAAATCTATTGATTGTTTCAGTAGTTAGTGCATGTATTGTAGCATTAAAAAAAGACAATAAAAAATAACCATCTTTATGCTTTGGCAGGCTAGATGGTTATAAAATACCTAAACTAGAGCCACCGTCTTTAAAACGGCTCTCTCTTTTATGACTATATTTTAACATAGATGAAGTAGAAAAGCAAAAATTTTGAAATATTGATCTTTCTATAATTTTTCAAATTGTTTGCATATCAAATACTCTTATTCTAGAATTTTTCACCCATTAAAAATATTCCATACAAAAAAGCTAGGAAAAATTCCTAGCTTAACGTTCACATTTGAAATATAGGTAGTGAATCACCTTCCTTTATACTACTATATTTCTACTAGAAAATCAATTTTTTATATTTCGTTTTAGACCTTTTACTTCTTTAATACTCTCCTACAACCTTATATTTTCTCAGTATATATTTTAATTGTTCACCTGTAACATCTTCATATTTATAATCTATATTTTCAACTGCTAGATAATTCAATACTTTTCTAATACTAACATATCCTTTTTTAGCCACTACAATATGATCTAGCATTTCTATACCAACTACTTCACCAACTTCCATTAGATTTATCGTCGTTTTAATATCTTCTATAGAAGGTGTTGCATCTCCACTTGGGTGATTATGCACACAGACAATGCTTGAAGCACTATTTTTTATCGCTAGTTTAAATACTTCCCTTGGATGCACCACCGACATAGATAAACTACCTTTGAATACTTCTCTTTTTTCGATTATTTTACCTTTCGTATCAATATCTAATACTATGAAGACTTCTTGTGTTAAATTCTCTAAAGATGATTTTAGATAATTGGCTATTGACTGCGGGCTATCACACTTCACATCTAGGACATTCGTTGCATATATTCTTCTTGCAAACTCTATATTCGCCAGAATGTGTATCGCCTTTTCCTGACCTATCCCCTTATGTTTCATAAGTTCTGTTAAAGTTGTATCTCTTAACTTTGTAATGCCACCCATATCTTTCAGAATCATGTCGGAAAGCTCAATTACATTTTGATTTTTTGTCCCTGTTCTTAGTAATATTGCTAGAATCTCTTTATCGCTGAGAGCTAGAGCACCTAATTTTTTGAATTTCTCCCTCGGACGATCTTCCTCATTAAACTCTTTAATAGTATATGCTACCATAATAATCCCTCCCTTATTAATATTATTGTTAAATAACTAAGCGCTATGAATGGTACTAGTGGTAGTTTCGTTTTTCTTTTAACTTTTTTCAAAATAATTAACCAAATGGCGAAGAATCCTGCATATAAAAATGTGAAAATTAACAAATACACTCCTTCAAATAAGTTTAAATTTAAAGCTAATACACAAAAAACTTTTATATCGCCATAACCTAAACCACCTCTTGTAAAAATATATAGTATATGAAAGATAATAATAAGATAAATAAAATCTAAAAAATTGAATAAATAATAGTGTATATATATAGAAGAAAAATTTAATATAATTAGAAGATAAAACAACTCATCATTAACTTCAAATGATTTTATATCTTCTATTCCTAAAAAAATGAGAATAATAAATATACTAACTTCAAGATAACTAATAAAAACAAAATGATTTTGGAAAATAATAAATAATACTATAGTAATAAAAGTAAAAATTTCGTATAAAAATACATCTAATGGAATTTTTTGATTACAGTAACTACATCGTCCTTTTTTATATAAATAGCTAAAAATGGGAATTAAGTCCATACCCCTTAATTCTTTCTGACAACTAGAACAACAACTTCGTCTAAATAGGAACTCTCTCTTATTCTCACTATCTACTAAACACTTAATGGCACTAGCAAAAATTAGACTTAATATGATAATAAAAATATAACTTTCCATAAGTATCTCCCCCTACTGTATAACCCTTCAATTATATTCTATCACAATTATATATACAGAACTACATTTATCATTGTTGTATATATAATCACCTAATAATATTTTCTCATTTTTCCTATACAAAGAATTAACTTATATTACAATAGGATTTTATTTCTATTCAAATTATTTTCAATATATTTTAAACTTTTTTCATCTTATACTAATAATAAACTAATATCATGATGATATCTATTTTCAAAAGAATTTACATTTTTTCATTTTTGTAGTATAATATTGTTTATAGTTTTCCGAAGGCAAGATTTCTGCCTTAAGGAAAGTAGTTTTATATTCTTATTCTACACTATTATTTTTAGAGAAGGTGATTAAATGATTTTTAAAAAATTTTTGAGAAAAAGTCAAGAAGAGTTAGAAGCTGCGAATCAGCTTTCTCTTCAAGAAATTAACAATACAGTTGATGTTCCAAAAGAAGGAAGCTTTTTAAAGAAAGTCCTGGCTTATAGTGGACCGGGAGCATTAGTAGCAGTCGGTTATATGGATCCTGGTAACTGGATTACCTCTATCGCTGGTGGTGCTCAATATGCGTATAGCTTACTATTCGTTATACTTATATCGAATCTTATCGCGATGTTGCTTCAATCAATGTCTGTAAGATTAGGTATTGTAACTGGTATGGACCTAGCTCAAGCAACTAGAAAACATACTGGTAAGAAACTAGGTGTTGTCCTTTGGATTATTACCGAACTAGCTATTATGGCTACTGATATTGCAGAAATTATCGGAAGTGCCGTAGCTTTAAAATTGTTATTCGGTATTCCATTACTATTAGGAGTTATAATAACTATCTTCGATGTATTTTTACTATTATTATTAGCGCATTTTGGATTTAGAAAAATTGAGGCAATTGTGGCTGCACTTATTTTTACAATTCTTATAATATTCTTCTATGAAGTTTTATTATCTAATCCTAATACCGGAGAATTAATTAAAGGATTTATTCCAAACAAAGAAGTAATTAGTAATAAAGGCGCATTATTTATCGCCCTTGGTATCGTAGGTGCAACAGTTATGCCACATAATTTATACCTACATTCTTCTATTGTTCAAGCAAGACGATACGATAGAAAAGATAATAAAGTTAAAAGAGAAGCAATTCGATTTTCTACAATAGATTCTAATATTCAACTTACTATTGCATTCGTAGTAAACTGTCTACTATTAGTTCTTGGGGCAGCATTATTCCATGGTCATGGTGACAGCCTTGGACGTTTTACAGATTTATACAATGCTTTACAAGATAGTAATATTGTTGGATCTATTGCTTCGCCACTTCTTAGTATATTATTCGCAGTTGCTCTTTTAGCATCTGGACAAAATTCTACTATTACTGGTACATTATCAGGGCAAATAGTTATGGAAGGTTTCATTCATTTAAGGCTTCCTATGAGGCTTAGAAGAATGTTAACACGTGTAATTGCAGTATTACCTGTTGTTATCTGTTTAATAGTTTTCGGAGATAGCGAACAAGCAATAGAGAGCTTACTAATTTATACACAAGTATTCTTAAGTATTGCTCTTCCAATATCAATTATCCCACTAACACTTTATACATCAAATAAAAAACTTATGGGAGAATTTGTTATTAAACCATGGATGAAGATTCTTGCATGGATCTGTACAGTAATATTAATAATCTTAAATTTCTGGTTAATAATATCAACATTCATATAAACTAATTGGACTGATTTTTGTCAGTCCAATTTTTTATTTTCCAGTATATAAATTAAATTCACACTTTCTTTACTTTAAATAAACAAAAAAACAGCTCTTATGAGCTGCTTTTTTATTTATTTAATGAAATTATTTAACAGGTAATACTGCTCCATTCCATTTTTCTTTAATGAATTTTTGAGTATCTTCAGATTTTAAAGCTGCAACAAGTTTTTTAACAACAAGTTTGTCTTTATCACCTTCACGAACAACGACGATGTTAGCATATGGGTTATCATCTGTAGCTTTTTCTACTAAAACTGGTTCAGTTGCTGCATTTAATCCTGCGTCAACAGCAAAGTTAGCGTTGATTGAAACTAGGTCACCTTCACCATTTTGGTAGAATTTAACCATTAATGCTGGATCATTTTCGTAGCTAAATTGTAATTTTTTAGGGTTTTCAGCGATATCATCAAAAGTAGCTGTTACTGGATCTACACCATCTTTAACTTTTACTAATCCTTCAGAAGCTAGTAATTTAATTACGCGTCCCCATTCAGATTTGTTGTTACTTACTAATACTTTGGCACCTTCTTTAAGGTCTTTAACGTTTTTAACTTTTTTAGAGTATAATCCGATTGGCTCTAAGTGAATTGCACCAGCATCTTCAATTTTGTATCCATTTTCTTTAATAGCATTTTTTAAGAATGGTACGTGTTGGAAGTAGTTAATGTCGATATCTTTATCGTTTAACGTTTTGTTTGGTACGTAGTAGTCTTGGTATGTAACGATGTCTAATTTGATTCCTTCTTTTTCAAGTTGAGGAGCAACGTGCTCTAATAATACAGCGTGAGGTACGTTAGTAGCTCCAACTTTTACTGTTACAGGTTTACTAGGATCTAGTTTATCAACATCGATACCTTTTTTCTCAGTTTTTGATGCGCTAGAGCATCCAATTAATACGATTCCAAGTATAAAACTTGTTACTAAAAATAATAATTTCTTCATTATATAATTTTCTCCTTTTGATTTTTTTATTATTAATATTTAGGTTTTGTGAATTTTATGTAAAAAAAATCACCCCTACTCTCCTAAGAGAATAAGGGCGAAAACTAATTTCACGGTACCACCTTACTTTTTCGTAAAATACGAACTTTACCACTACATCGTCTATGCATCTAGAATATATCCGAGATAGTGTGCGTTTGTAACGTAACGCCTACGAAAAAAGCTTGTGTTTTAAAACTCACTTTTTTTACCATTCAAACCATTTTCCTCTATCATCTGCATTGTGTGCTTTCACCCATCCACACTCTCTGTAAAAGTTCCTATAAAGTACTTATTTGAATATTGGTAATTTTTAACTTGACTCTATGTTATCATTCAGAATTAAAAATGTCAACACTTTTTTTGAATTTTTTTAAAAAGTTTTTTGAAAATTCATGAATATTTACTTTTTCATTTACATAATAAAAAATTTTTAATTAAGGTTGTTAGTTTTCAACCATTTCTCTATTGCTTCTACAGTTTTGTCTCTAAATTTTGGAGCTTCGTACATATGATCCGAACCTTGTAATATTGTTAATGTAGAGTCTTTATATTTTTTTGCTGTTGCTTTTGCTATATTTGGGTGTACCATTTTATCTTCACTTCCAGTTATTACTAATACAGGCTCAGTTACTATTTCAAAATCAATATATGCACCTTTTTGCTTATCTAAAAAAGGTAATGCCATTTGGAAGTATGTAAATCCAGATTCTGGAACTAATTTAGAAAATTCTCTTTCCTTATCCGCTTCATCTTGATTATTCATACAATAATCATAGAAGGCATGTTTATAAGGTGGCATAGATTTTTTCCAGAACCCCCAACGTAGAAAATGTTTATAGAAACAAATTACCATACTTGGGTAAAAAGCGAAAATTCCTGCCGCTGGTGCAGTCCCCATTAAAATAAGCCCCTTAGTTTTTGTCTTCATAGCAACTTTCTGTGCAAGAAGCCCTCCTAACGAGTGCCCTAATACAATCGGAGCTTCATCTAGCGTTTCTATTAAATCTACAATATCATCAGCAAATTCATCTAAACTAACATCTGCTACCTTTTTTTCGACTTCTTCATAAGGTAAATCATGATATCTTAATGTTGGAGTATATACATTTAAACCTAATTTTTGCAGATCATCTGAGAATTCTCCCCACACAGTTCCATCACACCATGTACCATGTATCAATACTATATTCGTCATAAAAATTCCTCCTATCAATATTTAGTATTCTTTTTTTCACACTAATTATATAACTTATCATTTTATTTATCAATTGATAATGTAAAAAGAGCAGAATAAAAAACCGGTAAAAATTTTTTCTTCTACTCTTAGTACCATCACTTGAAAAATATCAAGGGATGATTTTCCTTTGGAGGGCTAATTTTAAAATTGTTCGTTCATTTCAAGAACTGTTTTTTCAATATTATCTGAATATGAAATTGCTGAAATAATAGACACACCATCGACATTTGTTTTCATAACATCTTTAATATGTTGTGTCTGAATACCACCGATTGCCACTAATGGCATCTGAGGTAATAATTTTCTCATTAATTCTAGTCCTTCATATCCTATCGCACCACCTGCATCATCTTTTGATTGTGTGACGTATACAGGTCCTACACCAACATAATCTACATATTCAACTTTTGATTGTTTAAGTTCTTCTTCATTTCCTATAGAAAGACCGATTATTTTATTTGACATCAGTTTTCTAATCTCATCAACACCAAGGTCATCTTGTCCTACATGAACCCCATCAGCATCTATTTCTAATGCCAACTCTATATCATCATTTACAATAAATGGCACATTGTATTTTTTACAAAGATTTTTAAGTTTTATTGCTAATTCCAGTTTTTCTTCACCTTCTAAAACACCTTTACCTTTTTCTCGAAATTGAAATAAAGTTATACCACCTTTTAAAGCATCTTCAACAACTGTATATAAATCCTTACCTAAGCAAGTAGTCGTTCCACAAATAAAATATAATTTTAAAAGTTCTTTATTAAACATCTTATTTCACCTTTTTAAATGTTTCTATATCTTTATCAGTAACTTCATATAACGCATTAATAAATTCAACTTTAAACGTTCCTGGTAGATGTCCATTAGGACGCTTTTCTGCCATTTCCCCGGCAATATTATACGCTAACATTGCTGTTTCTAAAGATTTTAATTCTTGTCCTTTTTCTAGTCCTATAAAACTCGCTAGAACTGCTCCTAATAAGCACCCTGTTCCAATAACTTTCGGCATCATTGCACTTCCGTTATGGATAGTTACTACCTCACCGTTAACAGCAATAGCATCAACTTCCCCAGTTACTACTATAGGAATATTAAATTTCTCATTTGCTGCTAAGGCAATTTCATCAATATTATCTACCCCTGCACTGTCTACTCCCTTAGAAGCTACATTTATTCCAACTAAAGAAGCAATCTCTCCAGCATTTCCTCTTATAGCTGCTAGTTTATAATTGTTTATTAAATCATCTGATACTTTTTTTCTATATGCTCCGGCTCCACATGCTACAGGGTCTAATACTGCAGGAACATTATACTTCTCAGCAATTTTCAATGCTTCTTGGTATAATTTCCAAGTTTCATCAGTTAATGTACCTATATTTATTAATAATCCTCCAGCATATTTTAATAAATCTTCTAGATCTTCTGGATACTCACTCATCGCTGGTGATGCTCCTAATGCTACTAATCCATTTGCTGTGAAATTTTTTACTACATCATTAGTGATGCAAATCACTAATGGTGCTTTCTCTTTTAATAATTTTAAACTTGTCATATTTATAAATCTCCTTTAAATGCTATATGATTTACAGGTCCGTTTCCATGACCTATTTCTGGTGTATGTTTAATCGCTGCAGTAATAAATTTTTTTCCAATATCTACAGCTTCAACTATACTTTTGCCTTTTGCTAATTCAGCGGTAATAACTGCTGAGAATGTACATCCTGTTCCGTGAGTGTGATTAGTTTTAAATCTCTCACTAGTCCACACTTTCTTAGTTCCATCATTTAAGAATAAATAATCTTTCGCTTCTCCTGTTAGATGTCCACCTTTTATAACTACAGACTTACATCCAACTTCATCAATAATGAATTTTCCTGCACGATTCACATCATCTTCAGTTACTATTTTAAAATCAACTATTTCTTCTGCTTCAGGCACATTCGGTGTAATAATAGTAGCTAGTGGTAGTATCTCTTCTTTTAGATGTTTCCTAGCAACATCATCTATCAATTTATCTCCACTTGTCGCAACCATTACTGGATCAACAACATATGGGATATCTTTTGGTAAATATTTTTTAATCAGCTTCATCATATCAGCATTTGCTATCATTCCAGTTTTTATACTATTAGGTGTTATATCATCAAAGACACTTTTTAATTGCGCTTCTAGTATATCTAAGTCTAAGTTTCTAATCATTTGAACACCTAGAGTGTTTTGTGCAACAACACTAGTAACTACTGCCATTCCGTACACTTCACGAGCTTGGAAACTTTTTAAATCGGCCATAATTCCAGCTCCACCAGTTGGATCTGTTCCTGCAATAGTTAAAGCAATATTAAGTTTACTCATATCCTACACCTCAAATCCCCAATGTTCTTGTGTATAAGCCATATTAAAGAAACGTCGTTCATGTTCACAACTTTCTAAAAAGTTTTTAATTAATCGTTGTTTCCCTTCTTCACTCATGAATTCAGCTTCACGATTAATTATTTTATGATACTCAGAAAGTACTTCGTCAACTAAACCATCCGCATAAAACTCTACCCAGAATTTTAATGGATGATCATCTGCTAAATTGTGATTAGCTAAAATTTTTCTCGCAACCATTTGATAAATCCATGGACACGGTGCCATGGCACTAAGTGTTTCTGCCATTCCAAATGCAAAAGCATTATAATACATATGTTTAATATAGTGGTCTGCAGATGGATACCACTCTCCACCTTTTATTATTTCTTGATAGTCTCTTCCCACATAATCTGCTAAATTTTTATGTGCTGCAATTTCTTCATTCAATACAAAATTAATTTGACCTAAGAAAAAGTTTTTCTCAACTTTATCATTACTTTTAGCTAAAAGCATTGCATAAATATCACTAAAATTTTCTAAGTATAAAGCATCAGCTTTTAAATAATGTTCCACTGCTTCCTTAGATAAATCAGCACGAATCAGACCTTGAATAAAGCCATCATTATATATCTTATCAACAATTGGCAATGCCTTCTCTTCCATAATTTCAGTAATTTGTTTCATAGGTGATCCCCCTTAATATAATTAAATATAGTATAAAATATTACCACTTTAGGAAAAGAAAAAAATCCCCTACTAACGCAGGAGATTCATGGAATTTATATGAGTAATAGTGTATTATTCTATTTAATAGGACAATTCTATTTTATATCATTTCACATTTCCTCCGCTAGTATTATCTAGATCAGGTCAAAGGGTCTAACTTTGTTATCTCAGCCAAACGGCTCCCCCAGTGATTATATTTCATTAACTTTTTAAATCGTAACACATAAAATTACAAATGTCAATAAATTGGTTTAAGGGCTTACAACCCTTTAAAAAATACTATATTCTATTAACACAAAAAACTTTTAATAATAATATTTTTATATTTTATAAAGTTGATAAATATATAAAATATGTCGAAATCGTGAATTTACTATGAAACTTTGTAGGAAATTTTGTCTATTTCAGACTATACATGAGATTAATTATCATTTTAATCTTTATTTTTCATATCTTTTGTAATATAATAGTGTTAAAGATTTAAATAATAATCAACAACTTATATATAAAGGAGATCTTTACCAACTATGAAAAATACAACATTATTAAAAGTTTTGTCAGCAACTGCAATTTTTTCTGCTGTTGCAGCAATTGAAGCATACGATCAAGATAGTTTCGCATTCGCAGCAGAAGAAACTCCAGTTGTAGCAAATACAACAACTTCTACTACGAATTCATCGAACACTGCAAAACCTACTGCAACAACAGCTACTCCAGCTGCAAGCTCTACTACAGCACCTGCTACAACATCAGCTACAGCAACACCTGTAACACCTAAAGCTGAAGAACCAGCTACTGTAGCTCAAGATGTTAAAGCTTTAAAAGATGGAGAATATAAGATTACCACTGAAGCCCTAAAATTCCATGAAGAAGGTAGCCCTTCTATGGCTGCAGCTGCAATCGACAATGAAAAAACAAAATTAATTGTAAAAAATGGAGAATACTCTGTAAATGTTTCATTTAAACCTATCACATTTGGTGGTCTTACTGGGTACTTAGGAGATTTAAAATACTATGATGGAGATAAGACTCATGCAAATCGTAAAGAAATTAAAGATCCTGAGTATAAAGACTCAACAATAGTTGAAAATTATAGTACTAATGAGACTGATAACTTCATAAATGCATACAAAGAAAAATTCCCTAATCGTACTGTTTATCCAAAAACTGTTAATTACCATGTAGATAAAAATAAAATCGATTCAAACAATAAACTAGAAACATATACTGAAGTATTTGTTCCTGTTATGGCTTCAATTAACCAAGCTTTTGGAACTCAAAAAATGATTTTAAAATTTGACTTATCATCTTTAGCTAGAAAAAAAGTAACTGCTAACAACTATGAAGCGGCAACTTACGAAAATCCTAATAAAGACGTTGAATACAAAGGAACTATTAAAAAAGACTTCCCTATCCACGTTCAAGGACATTTAAGAAATGCTAACAACAATGATGAAGAATCATTATACGGTTCTGCATTAGATAGCTATGTTAAAGTTGAAAAAGTTGGAGATAAGTACAAATATACTCTAAGATTCAAAAAAGGTCTTGCTGATGTAGGTGGAGAATTCTATCCATTCGAATTACATAAAGTAGCATACCAAGGTAAAGATGTTCCATTAACTACTTTAGCTACAAACGGAAATTCTTCAGTAAAAGAAGGATCTATCATTACTGATAAACTATTAGAAAAAATTCAATTAGACGGTACTGCTCCATATCCAAATGGTGCTCTTATGTCTCACTTTGTTACATTAAAACTATACTATGAAACAGCTACTGACTATAAGGAAAGACCTGTAAAATTAGAAGATGTAGTTGCACCTGCTAAACCTAAACCAGTTAAGCCTGCACCAACTACACCAAAAGAAGAACCAAAACCAGCTACACCAACAGCTGCTGACCACAATGTTGATGCTGATAAAGTTCCTAACACTTTCCCTACTACAGTAAAAGCTGAATTAAATGGTAGAACAACTGGTACTGCTTCAATCTATGAAAATGCATTTGTTAAAGATGTAAAAGTTGAAAAAGTTGGGGATAAATATCAATATACTATCCAAGTTAAAGAAGGGAAATCTACTAACTTCTTATTACGTAATAAGCCATTCACAGTTTCTAAACTTACTTATAAAGGGACTGAAATTAACTTTACTGAAGTTGATGCAGCAACTAAATTAAAAGAAGGGAAAATCTTAACTGATTCTCTTCTGGACAAGATCCAAGTTGATGCTGTATTAAATGTACAAACAAAAGGTGGAGCTAAACCTAGATTCGAAGATAGAGCTGCTGAAAGTACAATAGCACTAGACTTCCCTAAAGTAGAAAAACCTAAAGAAGTTACACCTGCTAAACCTTCAGTACCTGATCATGAAGTAGCTGCTGATAAAGTTCCTACTACATTCCCAGCTACTGTTAAAGGCGAATTAAATGGACGAACAACTGATTCAAGTTCAATCTACGAAGATGCATTTGTTAAAGATGTAAAAGTTGAAAAAGTTGGAGATAAATATCAATACACTATTCAAGTAAAAGAAGGTAAATCTTCTACTTACTTATTACGTAACAAACCATTTACTGTTTCTAAACTTACTTATAAAGGAACTGAAATTAACTTTACTGAAGTTGACGCAGCAACTAAACTAAAAGAAGGAAAAATCTTAACTGATACTCTTCTAGATAAAATTCAAGTAGATACTGTAATCAGTGTTCAAACTAGAGGTGGAGCTAAACCTAGATATGAAGAAAGAAATGCTGAAAATACTATTTCTTTAGACTTCCCTGCTGCAGAAAAAGTTAAAGAAGAAACTGCAAATAACTTAGTTCCAGCTATAATTAATAATGCTCATGAATCTAATAGAACTTCAATGGCAGATGGTGCATTAGTACATGAAAAAACTCGTGTTGAAAAAGTAAATAATAAGTACAACTACTATTTAACATTTAAAGACTTAGATATCAATACTCTAGTAGGAACTGTAGATACTTTAACTATTGATGGTACTGCAGCTGAAAGAACTGATCTTGGTGGTGAAGGTCATGAAAAAGTATTCCACTTCACAAGTGATGAAAAATTAACTGAAAAAACTATTACATTCTCAGTATCAGTAAACGGAAAACCATTAAAAGGTCATTCAAATGTTGCAGCAACACTTAAATTCAATTGGGATGGTGCTACTCCACTAACAGCTGATCAAGTAACATCATTACACAAAGATGAAACTACAAAAGCTCAAGCTGAAAAAGAAAGACTTGAAAGAGAAAAAGCTGAAGCTGATCGTCTTGAAAAAGAAAGATTAGAAAAAGAAGCTGCTGCTAAAGCTGAAAAAGAAAAACTTGAAAAAGAAAAAGCTCAAAAAGCTGAAGCCGATCGTCTTGAAAAAGAAAGATTAGAAAAAGAAGCTGCTGCTAAAGCTGAAAAAGAAAAACTTGAAAAAGAAAAAGCTCAAAAAGCTGAAGCTGACCGTCTTGAAAAAGAAAGATTAGAGAAAGAAGCTGCTGCTAAAGCTCAAGCTGAAAAAGAAAGACTTGAAAAAGAGAAAGCTCAAAAAGCTGAAAAAGAAAGACTTGAAAAAGAAAAAGCTCAAAAAGCTGAAGCTGATCGCCTTGAAAAAGAAAGATTAGAGAAAGAAGCTGCTGCTAAAGCTCAAGCTGAAAAAGAAAGACTTGAAAAAGAAAAAGCTCAAAAAGCTGAAGCTGATCGTCTTGAAAAAGAAAGATTAGAAAAAGAAGCTGCTGCTAAAGCTCAAGCTGAAAAAGAAAGACTTGAAAAAGAAAAAGCTCAAAAAGCTGAAGCTGATCGTCTTGAAAAAGAAAGATTAGAAAAAGAAGCTGCTGCTAAAGCTGAAATAGAAAAAGCAAAATTAGAAGAGCTTAAAAAAGTAGCCTTAGCTAATATCGCTACTGACAAAGATGTAAACAAAGAAGAAGCATCAAAACTTAAAGAAATAGTTAATTCTGCATCTCTTAAAGATACATTAGTTGCTAAAGTTGTAGAAAATGGTTCATCAGAAGAAATCAAAGTTTCATTTGATAACTCTACTGTAAAAGCATCTAACTTCTCAGTTGAAAAAGCTGATAAAGAAACTGTTGCAAAAGTTGAAGAACTTGTTAAAAAAGCAGGTGAAAATCTAAGTGTTGTTAAAACAATAGACTTACACTTCACAGATTCTAAAGGAACTACAATCAATAAACAAGGAGAAACTCGTGCAGTTACAATAGCTGTTGTAGCTAATGAAGATGAAAAATTAGAAGTTTACTATGTAAATAGTAATAAATTAGAAAAAGTACCAAGTGTTTATAAAGATGGAAAACTTACATTCTTCACTAACCACTTCAGTTTATACACAATTGTAAAATCAAAAACTGTGGCTTCTGATCAGAATACACCTGTTCCTGTAACACCTGTACCTTCTGAAAACAAACCATCAGATAAACTAAGTACTCAAACTAAACCAAATAGTGGAGAAACTCCAGTTCAACCTGAAGCTCCAGCATTAAGCGAAAAACCAAAAGCAGAAAAAGGTGATGCTCTTGTTCAACCTGAATTACCAGAATTCAATATCAATGATTTAAACAAAGAGCAAAAAGCAAAAGAACAAGCACAACCATCAACACAAGATATCTTTGGACAAAATGAACACAAAGAAGATAAAAAAGCTGAGGCTGAAAAAACTGCTGTTCAAAAAACTTCACAAACTGTAGCTAAAGGACTTAAAGCATTAGCTAATACTGGAGTAAGTTCAACAACAACTGTTGGTTTAGGTGCACTAGTATTATTATCTGCTCTAGTTCTACGCAGAAAAAATAACAAATAAAATAAAAAAACTCTTATACAAAGGGATAAATTATCCCTTTGTATAAAGTCATGTATAAAGAAATATAAGGAGAAAGCAAAATAAGATGAAAGCAAATAAATTATTAAAAGTTCTATCTGCAGCAACCATCATCTCAACCCTTGCTGTGGTCGAGAACTCTACACAAAGCAACGCTACATTTGCTATAGAAAATAATGCCGTTGGAGCAAAAGATATAAAAAATCTTCCTGACGGAGAATATGATATTACTGTTGAAGCTCTTAAATTCTACGGAGCAGATGGTGAACCATCTATGGCTGCCGCTGGTTTAGATAACTCTAAAATTAAATTAATTGTTCAAAATGGTCAATATTTTGTAAATGTATCGTTTCAACCGATTACATTTGGTGGTTTAAACGGTTACTTAGGAGATTTAAAATACTATAATGGTCCTAAAACTCATGCAAATCGTAACAGTATTCAAAATAATGAATTTAGTCCTGCTACTATAGTTGAATATTATAGTACTGATGAAACTGATAACTTTATAGAAACATATAAAAAGAAATTCCCTGAACGTACTGCTTATCCAAAAACACTTTCATATAGCGTGGATAAAAACAAAATCGATTCAAATAACAAATTAGAAACTTATACTGAAGTTTACGTTCCAGTTATGGCTTCTTTTGGTGAAACATTTGGAACTCAAAGAATGATTCTAAAATTTGATTTAAGCAATGCATTAAATGCGGTAGCTGATACTCAACCAACTCCAGCTAAACCTGCTGAAACTAAACCTGTTACAAAACCTGAAACTCCTAAAAATACTCAGCCTTCAAATAAACCGGTGGAACCTACAACAAGTAAACCAGCTGATTCAGGAACTACAAAACCAGCTGAAACTGCTAAACCTACAGAGCCAGTTAAACCAGCTAAACCTGTAGTAACTACACCTACTCCAAAACCTACTCCTGCAGCTACTGCAACTTACTATAAAGGAGTAAAAGCTTCACTGCTAAATGCTTATCGTCCTGGTCAGAAATCTATGGGAGATGCAGCTTTAGAACATAGTAATGTAACTGTATATAAAGAAGGAAATACATATCACTACATCGTAAGATTCCACGACCTTTCAACTCAAGGTTTCACTGGTGGAATTTCTAAGTTCTGGGTTAACGGTACTGAATATCCTGTTAATCCAACTGGAGGATCAAACAATCAAGTAGAAGTTCACTTCACATCAACTGAAAAACTATCATCAGTTCCTGTTTCTGTATTTGTTCAAGCTATGGAAGAAATCATGCAAGGTGGTGGTACACAAAATGCTACTTTATCATTTGACTGGTCTAGTGTAACTGAACAACAAGGACAACCAATAACTGGTGGAAAACCAGGTAACAGTGGCTACACTCCTAAGCCATCTAATCCAGGTGGAAAACCAGGAAATCAACCTACTTCACCAATCTCTACACCAACTACACCACTTCCTGCTGCACCTCAAGGTCAAGGTTCTGAAGCACAAGTTACATACTTCGATAACGTTACTGCATCTCTATTAAACGCTTATGAATCAGGTCGTGCATCTATGGGGAATGCAGCATTAGATGGAATCACTGTATTCAAACATGGTGATACATATCACTACAAAGTTCGTTTCCACAATATTAAAGTAGGAACTCTTACAGACGGTATTACTCGTTTCTGGGTTAATGGAACTGAATACCCTGTTTATAGCACAGGTGGCGCTATGAACCAAGTGGAAGTCCACTTTACATCACACGAAAAATTAACTAACATTCCTGTTTCTGTATTCGTTCCAACAATGGAAAGCATTATGCCGGGTGCTGGTAAGAAAGATGCTATTCTTAACCTAAACTGGTCTAATGCCACAGAAAGACAAGGTACTGCAGTTATTGATGGTGGTCAACCAGGATCAAGTGCTAACGGTAATCCTGCTCTAACTCCAAAAGGTGGACGTCTAAACAACGGTAGACTTTCTAACACTGGTTTAGAAACATCTTCATCAATCCTTGCAGGAGCTCTTACTTTAATAAGTGCAGTTCTTGTTGGTAGAAGAAAACAAAAGTAATAAGATAATATCCGCTAAATTAGCTTACTATTATCGATTCCGTAAAAATTTACCCAAAAGTCCTAAATTTTAAAAAAGTGTATATGATACCTCATAGACGCAGTGGTTTATTGATATCTAAATTCACTTTATAAAAGCTTTTTAGATATCTAATAAACTGTGCGGGGGTGACTCGACAAAATCGATTTCTCCGAAATCACGATTTTTGAGTCACTCCCTCTTATTAAAAACTAAATAATATAAAAGAAAGTGAGTTTTTATAATGAAACGAGTTTTAAAACTGTTAACGATAGTTATTGCTACATTAACATTTATCATTACATCTAGTAATGTACCTTTCGTTAAAACTGTACACGCGGCTGATAGAGTATATAGCGTTCCTGTAGAGCTGTGGCACTCTGAAAACAGTGGTCGTCTTTCTATGGGAAATAATGCTCTAGCTACACATGCTACTGTAAATGTTCATGATAATAACACCTCTACTATTTCTATACAATTCACTCCGATGGATTTCAGTAATATGCACGGTCACTTATTATCACTTAGCATCTACTCATCTCCAATTTTTTCTGGTAGTCTAACTGCAGCTTCAGTAACAAGTACTTATAACGATACTAACTTAGATGGTGGTACTAGTACATATCCAGGAACTCTAAGCTTTAATTTTGGTGAAGCTAAACCTGACAAAGTCGGTGTTAGAGTTGCCGTTGATGCCATGAACCAAATTATGGGTGGAGATGCATCACAAAATGCTATTATTAAATTTAACTGGTCAGCAGCTAACCTAGTATCTGGTTCTGAAGATTCTTCTAAAGACAAAGAGAAAAAAGCTGAAGATAAGAAAAAAGAAGAAGAAAACAAAGATAAAAAAGATGAAAATAAAGCACCAGAAGGATTTGTTGCTAAAAAATTAGAAGATTACTTCAAAGATGATCAAAAAACAAAAAATCCTGGTCTTTATAACCTTGATATCACAGGTTCATATCTAAACCCTCTTACTGGAGTTACAGCTGATGGTGGTACTAAAAATACAGCTATCGGTGAAGGTATGGTACAAGGAGTTATCTCACCTATTAACGCAGGTGGAGACCTTAATGAGGCTCTTAAAAATCAAAAATCTAATGGTGAAAAACGTTGGTCTAAAGCTATGCTTCAACGTACAAAAGATGGTAAATTATACGCAACTGTGCGTGTTCACCTAATGAATTGGGTTCAACGTAGTAAAGAACAAGGTCCTTTCATTAAAGTTCTTCAAAAAGATGGAGAATTCAAACAAGTTGCTGCTACTGAAACAAAAGTTAACATTGAACAATATAAAGATAGCTATGTTGACTATAGATTCGAAGTACCAAATGAAAACTTCTTAGCTATGGTACAAATGTATGTAGAACCTATGAATCGTCCTGTTCGTTATTTCGTAGAAGTTAATACTGATACTATTAAAAACGGAAATGATGGTTTAGATATGGAAGCTATTAAAGAAACAAACTACGTACCTTACTATGTTGGCGGAGGTATCGGAGTTCTTGTAATAGTTGCCGGAGCTTTCTTTGCTCTTAAAAAAAGAAAAAATAATTAGGAGATAATTCATGAAAAGAAAACTATCCCTACTATTTACACTACTTCTGGCTAGTATCTTAGTACTTACTGCTTGTTCATCACAAAATAAAGCTGGTAACACAACTGGAACTGATCCTAATTTAGCTGATAAAGCATTTAATGAAACGATAGACCTAACTGGTGTAAATAAAGACAAAAAATCTGAAGAAGAAAATGGAAAACGTGTAGTAATGGACTCTGTAGCTCTAGCTCAAATTGCTAATGTTCTTGATATCAAATTAGCAGGTGTCCCTACTACAAAATTAGGTCGTATGCCTAAAAGATATGATAATACTGTTCAAATTGGGCTTCCTATGAATCCAAATATGGAAGTTATCAAATCTATTAATCCTTCTATCGTATATGCTCCAGATAGTTTACAAGACTGGATAAAAGAAGGATTCGAAAAAAATAAAATACCTTATAAATTTGTAGATGTTCGTAGTGTTAACGGATTATATACAGTAACAGAAAATCTTGCAAAAGAATTTGGTAAAACAGAAAAATTCAAAGAATTAAAAAAAGAACATGATGAGTTCTTCGCTAAATTCAATGAAAAAATTGCTAATAAGAAGAAACCAAAAGTTCTTGTTCTTATGGGCTTACCGGGAAGTTACTTAGCTGCTACAGAGAAATCTTATGTTGGTAACCTTGTAAAATTAGCCGGTGGTGAAAATATCATTAAAGGTACTGAAGAGTTTAAAAATCTAAACATAGAAACTGCTTTAAATGATAAACCAGACTTTATTTTACGTACTGCTCATGCTATGCCTGATAATGTAAATGAAATGTTTAAAAAAGAATTTGAAAACAATAAGAGTTGGTCTCACTTTGATGCGGTAAAAAATAATAAAGTTGTCGATTTAGATAGCTCAATGTTTGGTATGACAGCTACATACGATTACCAAAAAGGATTAGAAAGTCTATACAGTATTTTCTATAGTAACTAATACTTAAAAGTCCTAAAATTTAACATGGTTCATATGAGGACTCATAGACGCAGTGGTTTATTGATATCTAAATTCGCTTTATGAAAGCTTTTTAGATATCTAATAAACTGTGCGGGGGTGACTCGACAAAATCGATTTCTACGAAATCACGATTTTTGAGTCACTCCCTTTTTATATAATTCAAATTAAAAACAACATATGATATACTAAACATATAAACTATATAAGGAGGTTCTTAATGTTTAAAAACAAAAAAGCAATCACTTTTTCTGTTCTTATTTTACTCTTATTAAGTACAATATTTTTTGCAGCGAACAGTGGTAGTATAAAAGCTAGTGTCGGGCAATTAGCTGTTGGTATTTTTACCGGTGAATATGCTAATGTTAATGCCATTATCGACGTTCGTTTCCCAAGAATTATCATCACTATTTTGGTTGGTGCTGCTCTTGGAGTTAGTGGTTTATTATTACAAACAGTATTAAAGAACCCGCTTGTCGATCCTAGTATTATTGGTGTTTCTAGTGGAGCCAACCTATTTTTATACTTAGGATTAGGAATATTTCCACAATTTATGATATTTAAGTCTGTATTTTCTATCATCGGTGGTGTCCTTGGTTTCTTAATCATTTATTACTTAGCTGGTAGAACAAAAAACAATGTTAAAATTATTTTAATCGGTATTGCGATAAGTTATTTCTTCACAGGAATACTGAGTTCTATACAGTACTTGAATGCAGCTAACTCTACTACGTCATCTACATTCAAAACTGTTGGTTTGGGAACTAAAAACTGGGATGATGTTTCGTTATTACTAAGTTGGATTCCTGTATTACTAATTATCAGTTTCTTCTTAGCAAAACTATGTAATATCTTCGCCTTAGATGATAATATTATTAGTTCACTAGGAATTAATATTAATGTGATTCGTTTATTAATTTCATTTGTTGCGGTAGCTCTTGCTTCTGTTTCTACAGCGGTAGCTGGTGTTATGGTCTTCTTAGCTCTTATTACACCTCATATCGCTAAGATAATAATTGGAAGAAATCATATTTATACTATTCCATTTAGTGCTTTACTTGGAGCATTTATTCTACTATTATTCGATACAATCGGTCGTGTTATTTTCGCACCAATTGAAATACCTGCTGATTTAATAATGATGATTATCGGTGGACCTGCATTTATTATTTTGGTTAAGAAAGGAGTAAGTTAATGGAAAATATTATAGAGATTAATAACCTTACGTTTAAGTACAATAATAAAAATGCTCTTTTCGAAAATCTTAATGTAGATATTGAAAAAGGTAAAATTACTACCCTACTTGGTAAAAATGGTTGTGGTAAAAGTACACTTATAAAAATATTAGCAAAAAATTTAAACTATAATTCTGGAAGTATAAAAATTGAAGGTAAGGAACTGAATTCATATTCATTAAAAGAACTTGCGAGTATTCTTGCAATTGTTTATCAAAAAAATGAAACTCCAAGAGAAATTACTGTTTATGATATGGTTAGTTTCGCTCGACTTCCTTATCAAAATATTTTCTTTTATAAACCTAACGCTAGTGATGTTGAAAAAATTGAATTTGCTCTTGAAAAAACTAATCTAAAAGCCTATAGAGATAAACGTGTAGATGAGTTATCAGGTGGTCAACTTCAACGTGTTTACATCGCAATGGCGTTAGCACAAAGCACCGATATTATTATATTAGACGAACCTACAACCTTCCTTGATATAAAATATCAAAAATCTATAATGCAACTTGTTAGAGATCTTAATAAATCTTTAGGAATTACTATTATCATGGTACTACATGATATAAATCAAGCACTAGCATACAGTGATAATATTATTGCTCTTCTTGATGGGAAAGTTATAAAAAATGATAAAGCTGAGAACTTCTTTGATGAAGAGCTTCTAAACAAACTTTATGATTCTGATATTAAAATAGAAGATGGAAAAGTAATTAGTTGGTAATTAATAAAGTTAATAATATGAAAAATTTGAAATTAATCGCTATATCAGAATATTATTATTTTGATATAGCGATAATTTTATATCTGTAACGGTTGTTAATGTTATTTCAGAAGCCTTTAAATACTGTTATATCAACGTTTATGAGGATTTAGCCTTCAAAAGGTAGAGCGGAAGCTAGAGTAGTTAATAAATTAATTCAGCAATCTTATCTAAATAAATGCTGACTGCTTCTAGCTTTCTTTGAGGTGCTAACTCTGCGTAAGTATCCATAGTAGTTGACATTGACTTATGCCTCATTCTGACTTGGAGTTCTTTCCAATTTGTGCCTGCATTAAGCAACATTGAATCATGAGTGTGTCGGAACAAATGGAAACCATAATCTGGTGATCCTAGACTTACTAATTGAAAATAATAAAATAAGAATGTCCAGTTTTGATAAAATAAAAATGTATAAATAGGTTATAATAGTGCATATTATCGGTTTCACTACCAGATTTGTCACAGCATTTATTCGACAAACCTCATTGAGTCTCTTAATAAAGAAATCAAACGTCAAACGAAAAAGAAGGTTTTTCCTAACAAGGAGTCTCTGGAACGTTACTTAATTACTTTGTTTGAAGATTATAATTTCAAGCAAAGCCAACGAATTCATAAAGGGTTTGACCAATATTATGACACACTCGAAAACTTATTTGATTAATACTCCGTAACTCTACTTGAGTGTTTAAACATACTTATTGACAGTATCAACATGATACGAGTAGGTATTTCTTGTGAGTAATTTTCATCAAAAAATTTCATAGATAAGTCGTATATATAATCATAGTAAAGTAGTAAAAATAGTTGTTATCCTAGTTGATTAAAAAAATCTCTAATTTCCTCATCTTTTATAAAATAATATATAATTTTCCCCTCTCTTCTAGTGTCCAAGATGTTTTCATTGGCTAGTTTACGAAGATGGTGGGATGCAGATGCCATACTGAGATCTAGTAAACAGGCTATATCACAGACACAGAGTTCTTCAACAGCAAGGAGATAAAAAATGATATTTATCTGTTTATTATCGGTAAACTTTGTTAAAATGCGAAGTGATTTTTGGACTTTTTCCTTTTCAAGGTAGTTCATTGCGGTTGTAACATTTTGTTGATTTATAATATTCACTTGGCAGATACTATCTTTTTTCATAATATTTTCTCCTATCCTAACATAGTCCATAGCATGTCAAAACTGTTATTTTCAATCAGAATATATATCCCCAATCCTAAATAAACAACGGCAATAAACCATCTGCTATATTTTTCCAAAGTTTCTCCAACAGATGGGATTTGTGCCAGTTTTTGGGCAGAGAAAACCAAGAGATAAATCATGACTAGAAATGTAAATAAAGCTACTATCAAATCCGCTAAATTTAATGTAATAAAATATGGGACAAAGATACCAATATTATCAGCACCACAACTTACAAAAGTAATCATAGCGACTAGAAAAATCAAGTTTTTATTATCTTTGCGCAACCCTTCTTTGGCAATAGCTTCTCCATCAGAATCTCCTAAAAGCAAAACTTTGAGACCTAAGAAAATTGGAATCAAACCGAGCAAACCTAAAATCTCTTTACTAGGAATATAATGTAAGACAAATGCAAAAAGCAAACTTAGCAATATTAGACTAACAGAGCCTAGAAATTGTCCTAAATAGATGTTAATGATGTCTTTTCTGCTTTTTCTTTTGGCAAAAAATAACATTAGGATAATAAGTAAGTCTACGGCTGTCCCTGCATACAGGATTATTGAAGTAACAACATTTTGAATCATAAAACACCTCATTCAAATATATTTTTGAATATATTCTAACATTAAACTTTGTAGATATCAACTTCAACTTCACCAAAATATAGATAAGAGTTAGTGTACCAAATATTAAAAAGTCCTGCCATCGAAATGATAGCAGGGCTTAACTTCAATATCCAACTGATATATTTATCTAAAAAAGGTAGAGTTTTTATTGATTTATAGTACGATGTAATGAGTTTCAAAAAGTCAAAAATCATTTAAAATCAATATTTTGACGTCTATTGATGTGTACTGAAACCCTTACTTAACCTCTAAAAAATAGAAAATAACATCTCTTCTAAAACTACTAAAATTAATGTTTTAACATATTCATTATTATCTTCTTACAGATTGTATAATCATTGATTTTAGTGCTAAATAATTGTAAAATATAATTAGTACAAATAAATAATTAAATAATTACAAAGGAGTTTTTTATGGAAATACTAACTACCCTAGGTATATTTGTCATAATTGTAATACTTGGTTCATTTTTAAATAATCTTTTTCCACGTATTCCCGCGGCTTTATTCCAAATAATACTTGGTGCTGCTGTAACATTTATTCCTAATCTCCCACTTCATTTTGAGTTTGAATCAGAAATGTTTATGATGTTAATTATTGCTCCATTATTGTTTACAGACGGTTTCAACACGTCCTTAAAGAATATCTGGCTATATAAACGACCAATTATATATATGGCAATATTTTTAGTTCTTGTGACGGTAATTGTTGTCGGTAGTATAATTCATTTATTGCTTCCAATGATTCCTTGGGCAGCCTGTTTTGTTTTAGCCGCTATCTTATCACCTACAGATGCTGTTGCTGTTAAATCAATAACTAAAGGAATGAAACTACCTAAGGGACTTATGGCTATATTAGAAGGTGAATCACTTCTTAATGATGCTTCTGGTCTTGTATCATTTAACATAGCTCTAGCAGCTGTTCTTACTAACACGTTTTCTGTCACAAATGCAGGATATAAATTTTTAGTAGTTGCTGGCGGTGGAGCAATCTTTGGACTTATTATTGGGATAGCTTTCTCTTATATTAAGTTTATATTCTCAACAAAGTTTGCTGATGAATCTAATATTTTAGTTATTTTTCAATTAATAACACCAGTTATAGTATTCTATTTTGCAGAACATATTGGTGTCTCTGGTATCGTAGCTGTAGTAATTACAGCTCTAGTTTACAACTACCAAAGAAGTCTTCACTTACTTTCTGCTATAAATAGTGATGCTGCAGTAACTATAGATAGTACTCAACAAATAGCAAGTTATGTTCTTAATGGATTCGTATTTACATTTTTAGGATATTTACTCCCTGAGATATATCATACAATGTTTAACTATAGAGAGATTGATATTGTATATGGCTTCATTGTTTCATTAGTTATTGTTTTAGGTCTAATGATAGTCAGATTTGGATTTGTATATTTCAACTACGTATCATTCCAACCTCATCATTTCACAACTGCTAGAAAAACAGCAAAAATAATATTAAATAGAAAATTTGAGAAAGATGACTACTCTAGATTTAGCTATTCTTTAATTGCTAGTTTATGCGGTATTCACGGTACAGTAACACTTGCTACAGCACTTATGATTCCAGTTGTAACTGCTACTGGGGATACCTTTCCACTTAGAAATACCATCCTATTCATTGCGAGTAATGTCGTGTTACTAAGTATTGTTATCGGTACAATCGCCCTTCCTCTTGTTGTTAAAGGAGAAGATGAAGAAAAAGAATATACTCAATACTCTCTTCGTGAAAAAATCCTAGAAGGAACACTTGAGGAACTAAAACAACGTGATATTTCTAAGAAATCTATCGAAGAAAAAGTTGCTTATGCTATCGAACTAAAAAGTTTACACGAACTAAAAGCATACTTTAGAGACATGCAGACTGGGAAATTTGAGAATGCAAATGAAGCATTGTTATTACACAAAAAAATAATGAAAGCACAAGACAAAGCTCTCCCCGAAATACTTAAGGACAATCCTAACATGGAGCAAATCTTAGAAATTTCTAAAATTATGCAACTTAGAAAATCTTTATTGTTCACATATTCGATATCAAAAAACTTATTACTCAATTTAAGAATATATGTAAAAGAATCTAATCTAAAACGTCGTTTAACTCGTCATTTTGTAGCTAAAGATCTAACTCCTGAATTTTATGAAAAACTTAAAGAAAAAGTTCCAAAAAGAAGAAAAGGAAACTTCGCAAGTAAATTAGATGAAATTAAACAAAGAGCCGAAGCTTCTTCGAATCAAATCCAAGCTATTATTGATTGCTCTCCTACTGTAAGAGACGCTCTTCTTAAGATAGCTTATGACGTCATTGAAGAAAAATGTTCTGATGAAAATACTGCAGAATTCGTTAAAGACGTATACAGATACTACTCATTCACCTTATTTGAAGTATTTTTAGAAGACATTGATTTTGAAGAAGAACTTAAAGAACTTCAAATGGAAGCAGTTCGACTTTTAAAATATAGAGTATTAACGATGAGAAAATTAAATTATATTTCTCTAGAAGATACCTACACCACTCTTCGTAACTTAAACTTTGGTGAATCGATGATTTTCCCTCGTGAAACTGAAGAAGAATAAAATAAAAAACTGACCTCAAGTTAGATTATTATCTGAACTCTGGGGTCAGTTTTATTTTAGGTTATTTTTTAAATTCTACAACGAAATCATAAGCATGTTCTGTTTTTGCTCCGAAGTAAAAATCACTTACTTTGTATCCTCGTTTTTCCACTCTAGCAATTTTATCTTTTATAACTTCTTTTACTTGTTCTTTACTGGCGTCTTTTGGAAGTTGTATAGTAGTATCTTTATCTACATCTAATGCTCCAGCTATTCCTGGTAAAGTTTTTAAGTTGAAGTAAATATTAATATTTACATTTTCTTGTGCTTCTGTTGATCTTTTTGCCCTTCTTTGTGTTGCAGGTGCTTTTCTAAAACCTGAATTATTAGCTGATGCAGATTTAGATTCTTTTGTGAATTCTACAACATAATCATAGCTATCTCCACCTTCAACGATTTGATCTAAGTCAGTAGTTGAAACAACTTTAAAACCTTGTTTTTTCAATTTTTCAATTTGGGCTTTTGTTTTTTCTTCAATAGCTCGTTTTAATTCTTCTTTAGGTGTATTGCCAGGGAAAGTAAGCATATTCTCTCCACCTAATTCTCCTAATGCCCCCGCAATATCTTTAAGAGCTGTTAGATTATAATAGATGTTTATTTTTTTAGTTTTATTAGATAAATCTCTTTTTACAACTTTTTTAGTTCTAACTTGAACTTCTGGAGCGATTCTGAAGCCTGTAGTTCCTGTTTTCTCTTTAGTGAAAGTAACTACATAATTAAAGTTCTTCACATTAGTATCTTGCTCAAATACTATTTCTTCTTTTACTTTATATCCATGTTTAGCTAATTCTTGAGCCTTAGCTTGAATTTTTGCTTTAACTAATTCTTTCACTTCATCTTCAGTTGCTGAATTTGAAATAGCTACTGTATTATTTTCTCCTGGATCAGATAAAAATCCATTAATATCTGGCATTCCATCATAATTATAACTTATGTTTACCGTACCTTCTGGTTGATTTGCCGCACGTGCTACTCTTCTTGCTCTAACTTGAACTTGAGGAGCATTTCTGAAACTAGAAGTTCCCTCTGAAGTTGAAGCAGGTTGTGTTGAAGTTGCTGGTGAAGTTGGTCTTTCTTCAGTGGCAGGCTGTGTCGGAGTTGTTGATGTAGCTTCACCTGACCCATGACCTATTGCTGTACTTCCATTGTCAATAGTAGTACCTTCATTACGGCCATTTGTTAAATTTTCTTTATTATAGTTTGGTGCTGGTAATTCTTCACCTGGAACATTAATTTCATCAATTTTAGTTTGATATTCATCCGTAGCATCTACAGCTGCATCATGATTTTTAGCATTATTTATCGCTTCTAATCCTGCTTCTTTTAATTCTTTTAATTTAGCTTCTAACTTAGCTTTTTCTGCTTCATCTTTAACTTTTTCTATTTCACTATGTTTTGAAGCTGCAATTTTTTCAATAATTTCTTTTCCATCTTTTTTGGCTTCCTCAAGTTTTTCATCTTTAGGTGCTACTTCTTCAGACGGAGTATCATCTTTTGGTGTTGCAGCTGGCTCTTCCACTTTTGGTGCTGAAGACGCTGGTGCCTCTGCTTTTGGTGTCGGAGTCGTTGGTTCTTCTGCTTTTGGTGCTGGAGCTGTTGGTTCTTCCGCTTTTGGTGCTGGTGTCGTTGGCTCTTCTGCTTTTGGTGCTGGTGCCGCTGGTGCCTCTGCTTTTGGTGCTGGAGCTGATGGCTCTTCCGCTTTTGGTGTTGAAACCACAGGTTTCTCTACCTTAGGTGCTGGAGCTACTGGTTCCTCTGCTTTTGGCGCCGGAGACGCTGGTTTCTCTGCTTTCGGTGCTGACGTTGCTGGCTCTTCCGCTTTTGGTGCTGGTGTCGTTGGCTCTTCTGCTTTTGGTGCTGGTACCACTGGTTTCTCTGCTTTTGGTGCTGGTACCACTGGTTTTTCCGCTTTTGGTGCTGGAGCTGCTGGTCCCTCTGCTTTTGGTGATGAAACCACAGGTTTCTCTGCTTTTGGCGCTGGTGTCGCTGGCTCTTCTGCTTTTGGTGCTGGAACCACTGGTTTCTCGGCTTTCGGTGCTGGAGCTACTGGTTCCTCTGCTTTTGGCGCCGGAGACGCTGGTTTCTCTGCTTTCGGTGCTGACGTTGCTGGCTCTTCCGCTTTTGGTGCTGGTACCACTGGTTTCTCGGCTTTCGGTGATGGTGTCGCTGGTTTCTCTGCTTTTGTCACTGATGGCGTTGGTTCCTCCGCTTTTGGTGCTGGTACCACAGGTTCCTCTGCTTTTGGTGTTGATAACACAGGTTTCTCTACCTTAGGTGCTGGTGTCACTGCTTCCTCTGCTTTTGGTGCTGAAACCACTGGTTTCTCGGCTTTTGGTGATGACGCTGCTGGTTCCTCTGCTTTCGGTGCTACAGCTGGCTCTTCCGCTTTTGGTGCTTTTGGTTCTGAAGCCTCTGGTTTCTCGTTTTTTTGAGTTGAATTCTTTTCTACTAGCTCATATACTTTGTATACAACTTTTGCTTCAATCACATTTCCATTTATTTCATTATTGTATAAAACTGTTTTTTGTACTAATTCTCTTACAGCACTTGTATTTGGTAGTACTCTTCCTTTATTACTTTCTTTTGAAATAGAAGCATTATTGTTATTTATACTTACATCTGGTTGAACTATCTTAGATACTTGACCTTTTTTTAAGTTACCCAAATTATAAGTATAATTTTTTCCGTTAATTTTTGCATATACAATAGCTTCATAAGTATCTCTCTGTGCAGTCACATGAAATACTATATCACCGTTGACTTCTTCTGAAGTAATAGTAAGGTCTTGTGTTGTTTTATTACTACTTGTTTCTGAAATATTACCTACTTTATTCTCAGCAAATACAGCTAGTGGATTCGCTAATGTAAATAATAGTACACTGGCAGTAGCTACCTTTGATATTTTTTTCATTTAATTTCCTCCTAAATTGTTGGTTGTTTTTTATAAAAATGAAGGTCACTTCCTCTTCCATTATTCTCCTATTTTTCTTATTTGTCAAGTATATATCACCCAAATATTTGAAAATTTATTTTCAGAAATAACTTTCATTTTTCATCTTATCATCATTATAAAATTTTTAATTTATAATAGATTCCTTTCATTTTAATTTAAATTGTATTTTATTAGTAACTTATCAATCTTAATATATATATTCAAATCAATTTTTTTGACAAATCCTTTATTTCATGGTTTAATATACCCCATAAGGGTATATTAGGAGGTATAATAATGTTTTTCTTATTCACAAAAGTAGATAGTATTTCTACTATCGAGCTAGAACAAAAGCTTAAAGAAAATATTCAATTAATAGATGTAAGAACACCTGGAGAATTTCGAAGAGGACATATAAAAAATGCAAAAAATGTTCCACTTAATGAAATTGGTCAATTTACACCAATAACAGATAAAAAAGTATATGTCATTTGTCACTCTGGAGCTAGAAGTAAACTTGCTGCAAAAAAACTAAAAAAGAAAGGCTACGATGTTGTAAATATTAGAGGCGGTATGCATGCATGGAAAGGCAAAATAGTCTAAAATTACTAATATTGAAAGGAACAAGATATGAAAAATAATATTTCAATGCAAGATTTTTATAAAAAGTATAATAATGAGGAACTTACGATTCTCGATGTAAGAGAAAGCCACGAGTACGAAGCAGGACATATCCCTTCTTCTCAAAATTTTCCTCTGAGTAGTCTAGGTATAGAATTCACAAAATTAGATAAAAGTCAAAAATACTATGTGATTTGTCAAGCGGGTGGACGTTCAGCTAAAGCATATGATTTTTTAGAAGCTCAAGGATTCAATGTAACAAATATCGAAGGTGGTATGAATAGTTGGCCTGGAGAAAAAAATTAAGTATTAAACAATAAAAACAACCAATTTTTTCTATACTAAATTCTCATTAGTATAAAATTAATACATCATCAAAAAAGCCTTGTACCTAAGATTATTTAGGAACAAGACTTTTTATTATTTCTTTAAACTACTTATTTTTTACTATATATTTTATAGCTTTCTCTATTTTTTCTTTCTGCTCTACAGGATTTTCTAAAGGATTATTAATGCATTCCATAAGATTTTCTGTTATTAGTAACTCAATAACACGATCAACACTTGAACGAACCGCACTTAATTGAGTTATTATATCAATGCAATCTCTCTCGTCTTCTATCATTTTTTGAATCCCTCTAAGTTGTCCTTCAGAACGTTTAAGGCGCGTAATATACTTCGATTTTGCCATATTTATTTTCCTCAGTAGATTTTTTTTCATTATACCGTGAAAAATTTATTTTGTCAAAATTTAAAAAATTTGTATGTTTTTATATTGAAAATTCCTAAAAATCTAATTCCAATTATTCTTTCAAAATAATAAATCTGATTCTAAGATTTCCTTATATACTCAGTGTATTAGCAATTAATTTTCAAGGTAAATTTACTACCCTTTCCATACTCACTTTCTACTAATATGTCTCCATTAATTTGTAAGGCTAATTGCTTCGCTATTGCCAAACCTAAGCCATAACCACCAGTTTTCAAATTTCTTGATGCTTCAACACGATATAATCTTTTGAAAATATTATCAATATCTTCTTCTTTTATACCGCAACCTTCATCAATTATAGAAATAGATAATTCTTGATTTTTTATTTCAGTTACTATTTCTATTTTTGTCCCACTTGGTGAATATTTAAATGCATTACCTATTAAATTCACGATAATTCTTTGCATTTTATTGTAATTACTTACTATTTTGGCATTCTCAGGAATAACTTTAATATAGATATCTCTTTTTTCTTTTTCTGCTCGCAACTTAAACTCTGACATACAGTCAATCAATAATTTATCTAAAAATATGGTTTCATTTTTATCATCTTCACTAGTATCTTTTACACTTAATGTTAAATAATTTAATTCTTCAACAAGTTTATTCAATCTTGTTGTTTGTCGACAAATCGTTTCTAGATAATATTTATATTCTTCTGCCTTTATTATTCCATCTAACATTCCTTCCGCAGTTGATTGAATTGAAGTTATAGGAGTTTTTATATC
Source organism: Gemella taiwanensis (assembly GCF_054054385.1). Classification (NCBI taxonomy): domain Bacteria; kingdom Bacillati; phylum Bacillota; class Bacilli; order Caryophanales; family Gemellaceae; genus Gemella; species Gemella taiwanensis. The sequence goes on along the minus strand of NZ_JBSMTL010000001.1, from coordinate 26,570 downwards.
ATGAGATAACTGGGCTATCATAAGAGATTTTTCTTTTTCACTTTCTTCCAATGATTCAAAACTTTCTTTTAAATGTTTTGCCATTTCATTGAATGATAATGATAATTCTCTAAACTCAGTAGGACCTTCTACAGTATTGCTAATATCAAAATTTTTCTCACTTATACTAATCGTTTGTCTTTTTAGTACACGTAATGACTTAAATACACCTTTTAGTAATATAATACTAATTGTAGCTCCAATTAGTCCTGCAATTATTGTAATCACAACTATAAAATATGTATCTTTTTTTTCAATTAACATTAAATTTGAAGCCCAAAAAACAGCCATAATAGTTATTAAAAATGATAAAATATATCCAACAATAATATAATCTTTTAATTTCATACTATATTTCCTTTCCATTTTTAAACTTGTTTTTCCATTTTGTATCCTAGACCCCATACAGTTTTTATACTCGGTGTTTTTTCTGTTGAATATTTTGTTAAAATTCTTCTTAAAGAGTGTATATGCACATTTAGAGTGTTTGCATCTTCTACATATTCATCTTGCCAAATTTTTTCATACAATTCTGTTTTAGAAAAAACATGCTCTGGATTATTAGCCAGTAGCCATAATAATTCAAAAGATTTCACGGTTAGTTCTAATTGTCTATCATTTACCATAGCAATTCTACTATTATAGTTAATTTTTAAATCACCTAAAGTTGAAATATTTTCACTACTATTTTTTTCAATTCTACGTAGTATATTTCTAACTCTTAAAACTAATTCTCTTGGACTAAATGGTTTTACTATATAGTCATCCGCCCCCAAACTTAAAGCGTAAATTTTATCTGGTTCTGTTGTTTTCGCTGTTATAAATAAAAATGGTTGCTCAGAATCTAAATACTGTACTTCGCTAATTAAATCATAACCATCCATATTTGGCATCATTATATCAGTAATTATTAAAGAATATTTATTTTTCTTGTATTTCTCTAAAGCTTCTTTACCATCATTAGCGATATCAACATCATATCCACCTTGCTCTAAATATCGTTTATTTATCTCCGTTATTTCTATTTCATCATCTACTAATAAAATTTTATTAACCATATTTAACTCCTCTTATCAAAATAGTACTATACAATAAAAGTATAGCACTATTTCGATAAAATCTACAAGTTTATTTTATTTATTAATTATTTTTTCTTCTGAATCCTAATAGACCTAAGAAGCTTGCGATGACTAATGCTAGTATTCCAGTATTTGATGAATTTGTTGAACTCATTGTTCCTTCAGGTGCCGCACTTGTTTTTGGTAGCATACCTTTTTTCATCATGCCATTACTCATATGAGTATTCATAGTCATATTATCTTGCATCATATCTTTATTCATATGAGAATCCATAGTCATATTATCTTGCATCATATCTTTATTCATACTAGATTTCATAGACATATTGTCAGATTTACTCATATTCATTATTTTTCCACTTACATTTGAATCCATTGAACCAGTAGCTGTATTATTTTGCATCATATCTTCACCTGGTTTCATATCCATTTGCATAGTTTCTTTATGTAGATTTACAGTCACTTCTTTTGTTGCTACTACGTTTGTTAAATCCGCTTTTCCGTCTTTTTCACCGTACACTTTGATTGTTGCTTTGTAACTTTGTGTTCCATTTGCTTTTAATAAGTCTAATAATTCTTTATCTGATTTTCCTTTTGTTCCTTCTAGGTCTACTTCATAGAAGTATAATCCTTTTCCTAATTTTTCTAATGGTAATAATGCTGGATTTTTCGCTGATCCGTTGTCTGACCATGGTGCTTTGTCTGATGATTTCAAGATTAATCTTGTTAACATTCCATCTCCACCGAAGAATTCGTAAGGAATTACTTGGTTAACTCCCGCTGTGAATGGCCCTGGGAAGTTCGCTTTATCTAAATATTTAGCTGGTACATCTACTGTATCTTTTGTATTGTCCATTACTGCTTTTTTAACTTCGTTGACAGTTGTTAATCCATTTAGATTTACATTTACATCTTTTGTTGCTACTACATTTGTTAGATCTGCTTTTCCGTCTTTTTCACCGTATACTTTAATTATTGCTTTGTAGCTTTGTGTTCCATTTGCTTTTAATAAATCTAGTAATTCTTTATCTGATTTTCCTTTTGTTCCTTCTAGGTCTACTTCATAGAAGTATAATCCTTTTCCTAGTTTTTCTAATGGTAATAACGCTGGATTTTTCGCTGATCCGTTGTCTGACCATGGTGCTTTGTCTGATGATTTCAAGATTAATCTTGTTAACATTCCATCTCCACCGAAGAATTCATAAGGAATTACTTGGTTAACTCCCGCTGTGAATGGTCCTGGGAAGTTTGCTTTATCTAAATATTTAGCTGGTACATCTACTGTATCTTTTGTATTGTCCATTACTGCTTTTTTAACTTCGTTCACAGTTGTTAATCCATTTAGATTTACATTTACATCTTTTGTTGCTACTACATTTGTTAGATCTGCTTTTCCGTCTTTTTCACCGTATACTTTAATTGTTGCTTTGTAGCTTTGTGTTCCATTTGCTTTTAATAAATCTAGTAATTCTTTATCTGATTTTCCTTTTGTTCCTTCTAGGTCTACTTCATAGAAGTATAATCCTTTTCCTAATTTTTCTAATGGTAATAACGCTGGATTTTTCGCTGATCCGTTGTCTGACCATGGTGCTTTGTCTGATGATTTCAAGATTAATCTTGTTAACATTCCATCTCCACCGAAGAATTCATAAGGAATTACTTGGTTAACTCCCGCTGTGAATGGCCCTGGGAAGTTTGCTTTATCTAGATATTTAGCTGGTACATCGACTGTATCTTTTGTATTATCCATTACTGCTTTTTTAACTTCAACTGGAGTTGTTTGTGGTTCTGCTACATCTTTTGCCTGTTTTATTAAATTATTCACATCAGCTTCTTTAGAGTCAACACTCACTTCTTTTTCTGCTTTTACTTCAGATTGCTTTTCAGCACTTACAACATCTTTTGCTTCAACTGGTTTTGTTTCTTTTTCTACAGTATTTTCTTTGTTTTCAATTGCTTTAGATTCAACAGCTGTATCAGTTTGTTTATTATCATTTTGAACTACAGGAGCTTTATCTTGTAAATCACTTGCGTGAGCTTCTCCACCTCCTACAATTACAAAAATACCACTTGCAATTGCTGCTGATACTACTCCAACACTAACTTTTCTTATTGCCCATTTCGTAAAATTTTCTGATTTAATAAAGTTGTTTTTCATTTGTATTTCTCTCCTCTTGCCTTAATACTTTATTATCAAAACTTTTTGTTTGATGAATACAGTATACCTTATAGATATTAACTAACTATTAGTAAAAGTTAAAATATTTCTTAAATAGTTATTATTAAAATATTATCTTTAAAATATATTAATATATATGGTCTATCTTAGATTTCTGACAATTTCGAAAAAAGTTTTTAATTTTTTTAATAAAAAGTGTTGACAAAGAAAAAATCTTATGTTAATATTTCTTTAACAGTTTTAAAAGCGAAGAAGTGAAGAGCGATATTACTTATTTATTAGAGACCTTTTGGTTGGTGAAAAAAAGGATTTGGGTGTATTGTAAATGGTCACAGAGCTGAACTAATGACTATTAATGAGTTAGTTCCGGTTGATTACCGTTAATAATCATTGAGGTAAGATTAAATTTATTTTAAGATTATAAAATTGGGTGGTAACACGGTCATTTCGTCCCTTGTGTTACTACCCTTTTGTCGTATTTAAGACTGAGTAAAAATTATTTTTATAAATTAATATAGTATAACATTGATAAGATGAGTAGAAAAAAGGAGTTAAACCAGAGAATCTCGGTAGCTGAAAAGAGATTAATGAATTTTTTTGAAGATGGTCTTTGAGTTTTAATTATCGAGCAGTAGTTAGATAATTACGCATAAAATAGCGTTAAAATTTTAATGAGGTGGAAAACTAAAAAATTCAATTCACAATTTTAGATTTTCCATAAAATAAGGTGGTACCACGTATGAAACGCACGTCCTTAGACAATATTTTTAATATTGTTTAAGGGCGTTTTTATTTTTATAATTCAATATACAAAAAAGAGAAAATTTCAGGAGGAAAGAAATAATGACAAAAATTTCAAGTTTAGGATACCCACGTTTAGGGGAAAAAAGAGAATGGAAAAAATTAATTGAAGGATATTGGGCTCGTACAGTTCGTCAAAACGAATTACTTGAAGAAGCAGGAAAACTTCGTCGTCTTTATATCGAAAAACAATTCAATGCTGGTTTAGATTTCATCCCAGTTGGTGATTTCTCACTATATGACCACATTTTAGATTTATCTGTACAATTCAATGTTATTCCACAACGTTTTGAAGGAAGAGAAGTTGATGTAGACTTATTCTTCGATATCGCTCGTGGTAACAAAGATAACGTTGCATCTGCACTTAAAAAATGGTTTAACACTAACTACCACTACATCGTACCGGAATGGGAAAATGTTAACCCTAAATTAAACAACACTCGTCTATTAGACTTATACAAAGAAGCTAAAGAAATCGTAGGAGATAAAGCTAAACCAGTTATCACAGGTCCAATCACATACGTAGCTTTATCGAGCGGTCTTGCTGAAGGTGAATTTGAAAAAGCTGTAGATAAATTATTACCATTATACACTCAGGTATTCAAAGAATTAGCTGAAGCTGGTGCTTCTTACATCCAAGTAGATGAGCCAATTTTCGTTACTGATGAAGGTAAAAACTATGTAGAATTAGCTCACAAAGTGTACAACCACTTCAACAACGAAGTAGATGCTAAATTCATCTTCCAAACTTACTTCGAAGCTTTAGTAGAAGCTGAAAAACTTGCTGATTTACCTGTAGCATTCGGATTAGACTTCGTTCACGGTAGAGAAGAAAACTTAGCTAATGTAAAAGCTGGTCTATTCAAAGATAAAGAAGTATTCGCAGGTGTTGTCGATGGACGTAACGTATGGAGCAACGATTTCGAAGATAGTTCTGCATTATTAGAGGAAATCAAAGCTAATGTTGCTGAATTAGTAATCCAACCATCTTGTTCATTACTACACGTACCAGTAACAACTAAAAATGAAACTGAATTAGAAGAAACTTTACTTAATGGTTTAGCATTCGCTGATCAAAAATTAGAAGAACTTAACTTACTAGCTAACAAACTAGATGGCAAAGAAGAAGCTGCGTACCAAAAACACGTAGAAGACTTCAACAAATTACAAAATGCTGACTTCAGAAATCTTGAATTAGAATCAAGTGAAAATGTTCGTTCAACTCGTCCATCTGACTACAAAGTTCGTCGTGAAATTCAAAACAAAAAATATAATTTACCATTATTACCAACTACTACAATCGGATCATTCCCTCAATCTAAACAAGTACGTTTACAACGTGCACTATGGAAAAAAGGTGAATTATCTAATGAAGCTTATGAAAAATTCATCGAAGAGGAAATCGCTCGTTGGATTAAAATTCAAGAAGACCTTGATATCGATGTATTAGTTCACGGTGAATTTGAACGTACAGACATGGTTGAATTCTTCGGTCAACGTTTCGCTGGATTCGCATCAACTAAATTCGGTTGGGTTCAATCATACGGTTCTCGTGGGGTTAAACCACCAATCATCTACGGAGATGTAAAACACGTTGAAGCTGTAACAGTTAAAGAAACTGCTTATGCACAAAGCTTAACTAATCGTCCTGTTAAAGGTATGTTAACTGGACCAGTTACAATTCTAAACTGGTCATTCGAAAGAACTGATATTTCTAAAGCAGAAATTTTCAACCAAATCGCTATCGCACTTAAAAATGAAATTGAACTTTTAGAAAAAGCTGGAATTACAATTATCCAAGTTGATGAACCAGCTATCCGTGAAGGATTACCTCTAAGAGACAGTAAAAAAGAAAAATATCTTGAAGAAGCAGTATTCTCATTCCGTTTAGCTACTTCATCAGTTCAAGATGATACACAAATCCACACACACATGTGTTATTCTAACTTCGATGAAATTATCGATTCTATCCGTGCATTAGATGCTGACGTTATTTCTATCGAAACTAGTAGAAGTCACGGAGAATTAATCTCTGCTTTCGAGACTGCAATCTACCCATTAGGTATCGGTCTTGGAGTTTACGATATCCACTCTCCTCGTGTACCAACAAAAGAAGAAGTACGTATTAACATCTTACGTCCACTACAAAAACTATCTACAGAACAATTCTGGATTAACCCTGACTGTGGATTAAAAACACGTGCTGAAAAAGAAACTATCGAAGCTTTAGAAGTTTTAGTTGAAGTTACTAAAGAAATCAGAAATGAACTTGCCGCTAAATAGGAGGTTCATATGAGAAATTTATTAGAGAGATTAGAACAAAATGTACTCGTAGCTGATGGAGCTATGGGTACAGCTCTCTATAGTAATGGATTGGAAAGTTGTCATGAATATAATAATATCTCTAATCCAGATTCTGTGGAGAAAATTCATAAAGCTTATATCGAAGCTGGAGCGGATATAATTCAAACAAACACTTATGCGGCAAAAAAATGCCAACTTAAGACGTATGGCTATGACGATAAATTCGAAGAAATTAACATTCGTGCTGCTGAAATAGCACGCAAGGCTGCTGGAGAAGATACTATTGTTTTCGGAACAATCGGAGCTATTCGAGGTCTTCGTGAATGTGAACTTTCATTAGAAACTATTGTAAAAGAAACAATTGATCAAGTAAAAGTTCTACTATCAACAAATAAAATAGATGCGTTGCTATTTGAAACTTATTATGATCAAGAAGAAATTCGCGCTGTATTAACTGAAGCAAGAAAAATAACTGACTTACCTATTATCACTAATATTTCATTATTAGAAGCAGGTATTACTCAAAACGGAGAAAAAGTAACTGATGCTTTAAGTGCACTTGTTAATCTAGGTGCTGATATCGTTGGTTTAAACTGTCATCTAGGTCCTTATCATATGATTAAAAGTTTAAAGCAAGTACCTTTATTTGCACAAAGTTACCTATCTGCTTATCCTAATGCCAGTTTATTACAACTGACACAAACAATTAATGGTAATGAATATCGTTTCAGAAAAAATTCATCTTACTTTGAACAGAGTGCTAAACTTCTTGTTGAAGAAGGTGTAAGATTAATCGGTGGATGCTGTGGTACTACTCCAGAACATATTCGTGCTATTAAAAAAGGAATAAAAGGTCTTAAACCAGTTAAAAGAAAAGTAATAACACCGCTACCTGCAGAAGAAGAACTAGTCAGAGTAGCAAATAATAAACCAACAATTGTTGATAAAGTCAAAAAACAAGTAACTATAATTGCCGAATTAGATCCACCAAAACATTTAAATGTTGATAAATTTATTGAAGGGGCTAAAGCAATAGACAAGAAAAACATTGAAGCTATTACACTAGCAGATAATTCTCTTGCTAGTACTCGTATTTGTAACTTGTCTGCTGCAACTTTACTTAAAGAACATATTACTACCCCTACACTACTTCATTTAACATGTCGTGATCATAATCTTATCGGACTACAATCTCGTTTAATGGGATTTGATCTTCTTGGAATTAATAACGTCCTTGCTCTTACTGGAGATCCAAGTAAACTTGGTGATTTCCCAGGGGCTACTAGTGTCTATGATATGACTAGTCTTAAATTAATTCCTTTTATTAAACAACTTAATGAAGGACTTGGATATAACGGAGCTTCACTGAAAAAGACTACAAACTTTACAGTAGCCGCTGCTTATAATCCAAATGTTCGTGACCTAAGTAAAACAAAACGTTTAGTTGAGAAAAAAATAAAAGCAGGTACTGACTACTTTATTACGCAACCTGTCTTTGAAGCTGAAAAAATTGAACAATTAGCAGAACTTGCCGCTGATTATCCAGATACACCATTCTTCGTTGGTATTATGCCAATTACTAGCTACAACAACGCTGTCTTCCTACACAATGAGGTACCTGGAATTAAATTATCAGAAGAATTCTTAGCTAAGTTAGAAGAAGTAAAAGATGATAAAGAACTTTGCCAAAAAGTTGCTTTAGAAGAAAGTAAAAAACTACTTGATGTTGCTTTAAAACACTTCAAGGGAATTTACTTAATCACACCATTTTTAAGATATGATCTAACATTAGAATTAATAGATTATGTTGAGGAAAATAAAGATAAATAAAAATTAAATGTGTATATAAAAATCACGGTGTTAGAATCATTCTAACACCGTGATTTACTATTTTTCTTCTATTTTATTTGTTTCCATATTTTTCAAAAAGTTCATCTAATGGTTTGTACATTACTTTATTTAAATCTTCGATTAAAAATTGAAGTTTTTGTTGAGCTTGTACAAAATCTAAAAATTTAGCATTTTCCATTAATTTTTGTTGGATTTCTTCTAATGCTGTTAAATCTTCTTCTGAAGGCTCATTTCCTGATTGAGCTGCTTCCATTAAATCTTTTTGTTTTAATACGAATTGTGTGTAAAGTTCATTAGCTTCTTCATCAGAATATAATCCTTCAGATGCCGCTAATGATGCTTTGTATTCATCAGATTCTCTTAATGCTCTTTCAAATTCATTTGCTTTATCATAAATATTTACCATAGTTATTTGCTCCTTTTATGTTGTAATTTTATTATAACATAGTTTTACCTTCTTTGACAATAAATCGTTTACACTTATTAAGGTTTCTATATTATATGGAGTTATAAGGAGCGACTTAAAAATCATGATTCCAGAGAAATCGATTTTGCACCCCCGCTTAGGACTTTTAGATCAGTCCTTTTATTCTTAACAAACCCCTATAATTTAGATTTGTTATAATTATATTATATATTAGATACTTTATGTTAACCTTATACTATAACTAAACTTGAATTAAAATACACAAAATAAAAAGGACCTATCCGAAGATAAGCCCCATTATTAATTTAAGAGTTCTCTATTATTATTAATACCACCAAAGTTTTTGGTATCTATGACCTATTTGTAGTGATAGATCTTTTTTATTTTGATCTGCTCCATTAATATATAATTTCCCTGCTTCATACATATCTACCATCTCATTCGGTACACTTGAAATTACTATGCTACCATTATTATCACTTTCTATTTGTGAGAATTTCACACTGTAATCTCCTGCAGGAAGATCATCAAAATACCAACGTAAAGTGTAAGTTTGTAAAGGAATTTCCCAATACAATTCACGATATACAAATTCATGTTCTCTTACAACTTTATTATCTTTTTTATCGATAATTTCTACTTTATATTTTGAATTATTTTTCTCATCGTATGATGAAATATAACCACGAACATAATTAAAACTTCGATTCGCTTTAAACGTTTGTTCTACTTCAGTATCTTTATTAACTCTAACTATTCCATCACGCAGATAATTATCTGTTGCATATATACTAATACCATTAATTACACGTGAGTCATAGTCTAAGTTCATTGAATATGATGGTCTTAAGAAACTATCACTACCTACTTGAAGTGCAAAAACTATTCCAAAAGCAATATAAAGTTTTTTCTTGTATTTATCAAATATTATAGTCTCATATCTTTCAGCAAATAAAATTAAACCTTTGGCTCCTAAAATAAAGATTATTGGCATCCATGCATATACATATCTAGGTTTTGCTTCCCAAATTAAATGGAACATGAATACTCCAAAAATAATAATTTGGAATAAGAAACAAGATGTTATATACTCTTTTCTACGTTTATAAATGTAATAAACCATTCCGAATAAGATTACTACATACATCATTTGAGAAATATAGATAAAGAAGCTATTGTCACTTCCATAGAAGAGTTGCCATAAGAATCCATCACCATCTCGTAATGCACGTGTACCATTCGTATAATTTATCGTACCATCACTCCAATTACCTCTTATTTTTAATACTACCATAAGAAGATTAAGGAAAATCGGTCTATGAGTTAGCCTATTAAAGAATAAACCTAAATCATCTGTCATTTTATTTTGACTAAGATATGTAAATTGGAAATCCTGCCAGTTATAACTTCCACCTTGAATACTCATTCCCATCATTACCCAGTGTAACATAGGAAATCTATAACCATCATCTTTCCAGAATCCATAGTGTGCCCAAAGCATATCGAATCCTTTTCCAAAGAAAACAAATGCAATTCCAAAGGTTACTAGTAATAATACTAAATTTTTGTACCATTTGAAAAATAGTAAGTACACAATTAATGCTGGTAAGATAATAATAATGTTAGATCTAAGATTCCAAGCAAATGCTACCAATATCGCTACAGCGACAATATGCTTGGTTCTAAAGATAAAACTCCCATCTGATGGAATAAGAACATATATTATTAAAGCTACCATAATTACCATCAAAGTATCAGAATAGTAGAATAAACTGTACATTTGAAATGGTATGTATAAAATCATTAAGCCAAGAATTATTGTTTGTTTTTGTTTTGTTAATAATTTTCCAGCTGTTTTATATGTTAAGAATATAGTAGCTGTTGTTACTAAGAAACAGAATATATGCAACATCCAAACTTCAGAAATATGTAGAAATGCTGCTATACGATATATCCAATAAAGAATAATAGTAGGTGTAATATTATTAGGATAAACTAAGAAGTATCTTTCTCCAGAAAACTTTCCATAGTTTAACATATAGTGTGCTTCATTTTCTATCTCTGCACCGTCTGAAAAATTTAAGGTATCCATCGATAATATTATTGCCTGAAATACTAAGTATACTAATATTATAATTCTATTATATTTTTTTAATCCTACTTCATCAGTTGCTAGAATTTTTTTTACTGCATAAATAAATAATATGAATACAACAGGAACTCCTAAGAGTAGCGCAAGTGGATTCAATATTCGTTCATATACAAACGGTGCTACATAAGCCCAAGTTAAAGCAACTGTGAAAAGCGCTATAAACGCATATGAAAATACATTATGAAGTATTCGCCTCATATTTATCTCCTATCCTTTCTATTAAGATGATTAGCAAACATAATCGGAGACATTGCTATCATTGTTTTGTTAACAAATGTATCACTTTCAAAATAATTTTTTCTTGATTTTATCAATTCTAAAATTTCTATTTCCTCGGACATATTTTCATGCATTCTTAACACATCAAAAAGTAAGTATCCGCATAGAAGATTTAAACTTTCTTCATATTTTTTGTTTTGTTTAAACTCTTCTATTTTATTTACTGCAATCATTATTCTTCTAGTAGAAGCGTCTATCATTGCATTGTTTCTCACTGATTTTTTTTCTAATAAGTCCTTATATCCAACTTTTCTAATTTGACTAACCTTTCCTGCTATGTCAAAAGTTTTTAGTTTGAAATATAAGTTCTCTAAAGCTAACATGTCTTCTTGAAATCTTAAATTATAGATATCTAAAAACTTTCTTTTAAACATGCAAGCAGTAATATTATAGTTTAAATCACTTTTTAATCTTTTTATTTCTTCTACTAAATATTCTTGACCAGATGAAATTTTTTCATCTAATATACTAGGATATCCATTTCTAGTTAACATAGCAATATCAAGATTATTTATAGAAATCTCATTATATAAAGTCTCTAAGTAATTTTGTTTTAATTTAGAGTTTTCTTCTACAAAAACTACATATTCTCCTTTAGCATAATCTAATGCACAGTTTTTCGCTGATGAATTAGAGCCTAGTTGTTTTTTTATATAATTTATTTTACTACTGTCGACTACAGCAACCGCTTCTTCTATTTCTGAACTAGAAAGATCATCGACTACTATCACTTCGAAATCTTGGAAGCTTTGATTAAATAAATCATTAATTATTTCCTGTAATCTTTTTACACTTCTATAAGCGGCTAAGACTACAGTAATTTTCGTTTTATTTGTTGTTTTTATTTTTTTTATTAAAATTTCATTTCCCAAAAGCATTGTATCTAAAAAGATATCTTTTGTTCTATCTAATGTTCTAACCATAATCTATCCTCTATATTTTAAGGTTTTATCCTTTAATTATATCACAAAAAACACTATTTTTCATTTCCTATGAAAAAAGTAGAGATTAAGTAATATTACAAAACTACATTATATTGTAACTACTTAATCTCTACTGTAAATTATTTTCTATAAGAATAACTTAGAACGTTCTCTTTCTCTACTTAACTTAGCTGAACGTGCTTTTAGACTAACTAGAATCGCTCCACCTACAAGAACGATAATTAGATAGATAAATAATATTTTTATGTCACGGTGCACAGCTGGAGCATATACACCACCCACCGCTTCACGAAGTAATCCTATTGAATATGTGAACGGTACTTTCGGATATAATGTTTGGAAGAATTCTGAGGTCATTTGAATTGGGAATGTTCCTCCTGAACTTCCTAATTGCAGTACTAATAATACAATACAAACTGCTTTCCCTACATTTCCTAATATACATACTATTGTATAAATAATTGATGAGAATAGTAAAGATATTAATAATGCAAATATAACAAATCTAAATGGTGATGTCGCCTGTGTACCTAGAACATACATATCACCTAAAGTTATAATTAATGTCTGGAATAAAGAAATTATTACAAACAATAATCCTCTACCAAAATATTTTTGATATGGTTTATATTTATTTTCTTCATCTTCTACCTTAGTAGTTAATAATGATGACATTAATAATGATCCAACCCAAATAGATAAAACCGTATAAAATGGAGTCATTGCTGATCCGTAATTTTCTATATGATAAAGTTTATTCTCTTGAAGTTTTACTGGATTTGCGAAAAATTCTGCTTGTTGTTTATAATCGACTTTCAATAAATTAAACAATTGGTTTTTATCTACTTCTCCATCAGCTTTTTTTATTTCATCTGTTAGTTTTTGTATCTTACTTTTTGCTGTTGGCATATACGCTTGTAACGTTAATAATTTACTATGAGCATTACTTATTTTCGCTTCAGTTTCTGATAATTTTCTTTCTACAGCTGGAAGTTCTCCTTGAGCCTGTGCTATTATTCCACTCACTTTATCAATATTAACATCTGCCCTACTAAGAACCTGTGATATTAATGGAGAAACTTCATCATTTAACTTAGTATTCATATCTGTTGAAAGTTCATTTATTCTAGCTGATTTATTTACAAACTCTTCTTTCAAAGTATCTGTAATTTCATCGTAGTGATCCATCTTGTTATGAATATTAATATTTATCTCTTTTACTTTATTAATATCATTTTCTAGATTTGTCACTTTGGCTAGTTGATTATTAAATAATCTTTCATTAGATAGGTTATTAAAATATTCGAAAATATTCTTTACAAGTTGTAGTCTTTCTCCACTAGCTTGGAGTCTACTATCTAAAGCTTTTTGTCTAGCTTTAATTTCTTCTGTTCTATCTGGTTTTTGTTGAATTTCTTTTGCTATAATATTTGCTTCTTTTGATACTTCTTCAACTACAGTCAAGTGATTGCTAATAATAGGTAACATTCTATCATTAAATCCTTGAATATTATTAATTGTTACACCTGCTTTATCAGCTAGCATAATACTATTAGTTGCTGCCCTATCTATTTCAGGTAGTGTGTTTTGAACTGTATTTAATATATTATAACCATGCTCTACTTTTCCTATTAATTCATTTAAACTAGATTCATATGTAGAAAAGTTTTCATTCAATTTTAAAATTTCTTGTTTAGCTTTTTCTATTGATGGTAAATTTTCTTCGTATTTAATACCGGCTTCATGTAGTTTTTCAAAAATTACTCCATTTGCCGTCTCAACGAAACTCTTGCTAATATTATTAGCAATTGCTGAAGCTCCACTATTAGTTATTTTTGGACTAATAGCATTAATCTTCTCATTTACCGTGTACTCAATTGTTGCCCTTTGAGGTTCTGTTCTACTAACAGAGGTCATATCTTTACTAAAGTTTTTTGGAACTACTATACTTGCATAATAGTCGCCTATTCTTACTCCATCCTCAGCTTCTTGTTTATTAGATACAAACTGCCAATCAAGATTTTTATTGTTTTTCAATCCTTCAACTAAACTATTACCTAAGTTTAGCTCTTTACCATCGACAGTAGCCCCATCATCTTCAGATGTAACAGCAACTTTAATATTATTTGTATGACCATATGGATCCCATGAAGATAAAATGTTTGGCCACGCATACATTGATGGTAAAAATATTAAACCTACTATAATTATCCACGTATTAGTTTTTCTAAATACTTCTTTTATATCCTTTCGAAAAATCTCTATAATATTTTTCAACTTTTAATCTCCTCTCTATAAATTAATTAACAAAAACAATTAGAGATATTTATATCCCTAATTGTTAACTTAAATATTATATCACGAAAAACTTTCTATTAAAAGTAATTACATTCCTAGTATTACTATTCTATATATAACACTACATTATCCTTACTCGAATTTTTTAAATCTATAATTCTTTGGTTACTACTCCCTCTAAATCTTAAACTTAGATCTTTTTGAAAAATCATAAATGGTCCATCTACCAATACATCACATAAACTTAATAATTCTTTTTTGTCCTCGCTACCATTTAAGAGTTGTTCATATGTGTAACCACTATATACCCAGATATCTTTTGTTGAACCAAATTCATCCCTAACTCTTTTCGCTAAAGATTTAGCTACTTGAGTATTAAGAAACGGTTCTCCTCCCAAAATCGTTAATCCTTGTACATATGAATTGCTTAGATCTTGTATGATTTGATCTTCTATTTCTTTTGTATATAATTGTCCAGCATTAAAGTTTTGGATACTTTCATTAAAACACTCTTTGCAAGCGAATAGACAACCACTTAGATATATAGAGCATCTTACTCCCTCACCATCAACGAATTGAAATGGTTTATAATCAGCATATTTTTTCTTAGAATATGCTTCAGCTACCCAAGTGTCATCAGCCTCTTTAAATGTTCTCATCATACACTTATTAGTAACATTTTTCTTAGTAGCACTATATTCTGAATTATCTATCGTACTAATAATTGTTCTTAATTTTTCTTCTCTAGACAAAATCCTCACCCCTTATGTTTTAATAATATCACTTTTAACAATCAATTACAATTTATCTCCTAAAATTACAAAAATACTATTTTCAAATTATCTAAACTGTTTTATAATTAGTATAATTTAAAAATTTAATTAATTGAGATGTAATACTTACCTTAGCATATTATTAAGTTAACTATTACAATATATTTTTTATAAATATTACGAGGTACCTTTATGAAAGTATTAATAACTGGTTTTGATAAGTTTGGTGGCGAGAGTATTAATCCTTCTAGTTTATGTGTTAATAGCTTACCAGATGTAATAGATAATATAGAAATAAAAAAAATTACCCTACCTACAGTCTTCAAAGATAGCTCACAGGTTTTAGAAGAAAATATAGACTCATTTTCTCCTAATATAGTTATCTGTGTTGGTCAAGCTGGTGGAAGAAGTAAAATTACACCTGAACGTATCGCTATTAATATTGATGATGCTAGAATTCCAGATAATACTGGAAATAGTCCTATTGATGAATCTATACGAAAAGATGGGGAAAATGCGTATTTTTCTACACTACCAATAAAAGCAATTGTTGATGAATTGAATAAAAACAATATCCCTTCTGCTATTTCTAATACTGCTGGTACTTTTGTTTGTAATCATATTATGTATGAGGCTTTATACATAACTTCAAAAAAATATCCAAATATTAAAGCTGGATTTATTCATATCCCTTATATTGAAGAACAAATTAAAGATAAACCTAATATGCCTTATATGAAAAAAGAATATATCATCACTGCTTTAGAATTAATAATAAAAACTGCTGTGAATTATTATGATAAAGAAGATACAAAAGTAACAGGTGGTTTAGAACATTAATTAATGCTAAATTTCTACTCAATACAAACAGAGTCAAATTTTTATAAACAGTAAGAAAACACTGAAAAGAAAGGTGATGGCCAAAAAATTCTAAAATTTAACAAAATTTATAGGAAAACTCATAGACGCAGTGGTTTATTGATATCTGAATTCGCTTTAAAAAAGCTTTTCAGACATCTAATAAACTGTGCGGGGGTGACTCTACAAAATCTTGTTTGAAATCATGATTTTTGAGTCACTCCCTTTCTTTTTTATATTGACAAAATAGTATACCAGGTATATAATATATTAGCTTTATTATTTTAGGTGGTGAATTTATGTTAAAAGATGCGTTAGGTTATAAACTTATTACACTCTTAGAAAATATGAGAAATTATACAAAACAACCTTTATCTGAGATTGGTATTACACATGGACATTTCATTACTCTTATTTACGTTTCAGAAAATGAAGGTGTTACTCAAGCTCAACTTGCTGAAATACATAGAAAAGATAGAAATATTGTTGGGCGTAATATCGATGCACTGGAAAAACAGAACTTTGTTATTAGAAAACGTGGAGTAAAAGATAGACGTTCTTATACTTTACATTTAACTGAAGTAGGAAAAGAAGTTTTATCAACGTACTCTCATCTGTTAAACACAGCTGAAAAAGAAGTTCTTAAAAACTTAACTGAAGAAGAAATTACTATTTTCTTCTCTTTATTGAATAAAATAACTTAAGGAGGAAATTATATGGAAAAAGCACAAAATTATATAGAAAATCCACTAGGAACAAAACCACTAAAAAAATTACTTATATCATTTGCATGGCCTGCTATTACAGCGAATATTATTAATGCGATGTATAGTGTAATTGACCAGATTTTTATAGGGCAAGGTGTTGGTTACTTAGGTAACGCAGCAACAAATGTCGCTTTCCCTCTTACTACTATTTGCTTAGCTATAGGATTAATGATAGGAATTGGTGCAGCATCTAATTTTAATCTTGAATTAGGAAGAGGAAATCCTGAAAAAGCTAAGTCCGTAGTTGGTACTGCAGTATCTTCATTATTTATTATAGGTATCATTATCACAATTCTAGTACATATATTTTTAAAACCTCTTATGTACGCATTCGGGTCTACAGATGAAATTTTAGAATATGCAATGACATTTGCTGGAATTACTTCTTTAGGTATTCCGTTCTTACTAATTTCTATTAGTACTAACCCTATTGTTCGTTCAGATAATAGTCCAAAATACTCAATGTTTGCTATAATTTTTGGTGCTGTTCTTAACACTATTCTTAATCCAATTTTTATTTTTGGATTTGGTTGGGGAATCGCTGGTTCAGCTTGGGCTACAGTGATAAGTCAATTTTTATCTGCAATGATTCTTGTATTTTATTTCCCAAGATTTAAAAGTGTTAAATTTAATAAACAAGATTTCATACCTAAACTACCTTTATTAAAAGTAGCAGCAGGATTTGGTATGCCATCATTTGTTTTCCAAGGATCTAATATGATTGCACAAATCGTAACAAACAATTTATTAAATATTCACGGTACTAATTCTGTGTACGGGAATGATATTCCTATAGCTGTAGCTGGAATCGTAGCTAAAATTTATATAATATTTATAGCTATTATTATTGGATTAATTCAAGGAGCTCAACCAATTTTTGGATATAATTACGGAGCTAAAAAGTACGAAAGAGTTCGTACTACAATGAGATATACCATGAAGTATGCAATGATTATCTCAATTACATTCTTCTTAATCTTCGAGATTTTTCCTAAACAAATTATTAGTCTATTTGGTAATGGTAATGAACTTTACTTTGAGTTTGCAGTTAAGTATATGAGATTCTTCTTGTTATTTACATTTATCAATGGTATTCATATTTCAAGCTCTACTTTCTTCTCTGCAATAGGAAAACCAAAAATTGGAGTTACTATTGCCTTAACTAAGCAACTTATAGTGCTAATACCAATGTTATTTATTCTTTCATATTTCTTTGGGATTGAGGGAGTAATCTATGCTACTCCAGTAACCGACCTTTGTGCAATTTCAGTTTCACTATTCTTTTTGATTAGAGAATTTAAAATGATGCCTAAACATAATGTTACTAAATAGAAGAAAGCAATCTAGTGATTAAAATCACTGGATTGCTTTTTATTATTTATTATCTTTTAGCTACATATTTTAATTCATCTTTATGTTTAGCTTCAAAATCACTCATCTCATTATCTGGAATTTGACGTAAGTACAGATTAGATCTGATTGTTTCATCTTCCTCACGGCAAGTAGATAATACTAAGTATTTATCTGTAGCTTTAAGTTGAACACTATCATTTTTAGTTGTAGCATCTTTTTTTACATTAGTTAATTGGTTTAAGAAATCTTCATCACTTTCAAAATCTAAACGATAGAATGAAGTTGTTTCTGGTACGATTGTTAAGAATGCTGCTTCATAGTAGTATTTTCTCTCTGGAGTTTCAATTACTACGTATTTGTGTTTATCCATATATTCTTGTTTATCATAGTAGTTAACATCGTTGAACATACGGTGATCCCCAACTTTACTTCCACGAGCGTGTCCGAATAACCAAGTTAATCTATCGTGGAAATCTTTTTTGTTGTCCATATCCATAAATACAGTACCAAGGTAAGGTACATTCCCACCTTCGAATGTTTTATTTAAGTATGTTTCATTGTCATTAGTTTGTACTACAGGTTCATCTAAATCTGTTCCTGGTGCATAAACATATGCTACAGTTTCATTATTCGTCTTAGTTAAATCTGCAAAACGTTTTGATAAATAATCTTTATCTTCTTTACTTACTTTATAAGTTGAATCTGATGAACTTGAATTCGAACTTTTATCACTACTACATCCAGCTACAAACACAGCTGATGCTACTAAAGCGATTGTTAAAAGTAAAATAGAGAAAATCTTTTTAAAATTAAATATTTTTTTCATTATATTTTTCCTCTCTATTGAAATTTTAATAACTGTTTAATATTATACAATATCTTATAAAGTATTGCTATTAATTTTATTTTTAATATTTATATATTTTATCTTACTACAACTGCTGTTCCTGTAGCAGTAACTAAAAGCATATTATTACCGTCGCCTCCTAGAGCATCAAAATCAATTCTAACTCCAATAACAGCGTTGGCTCCCATGGCAGCTGCACGAGCTTCTAACTCTTTTAAAGCTTCAGCTCTCGCTTGAATAATTTCATCTTCATACCCTTTAACTCTTCCACCAAAAAGGTTTCGAATTCCTGCTCCTATATCTTTGATAACATTAATTCCAGCTACTACTTCACCTGTAGTTAAACCTTTATATTCTACTACTTCCATTCCTGGAATATAGTTTGTCGTTGCAATTATCATAATACTTCACTCCTGTATTATTTATTAGTCTACTAAGATATCTACTACTTCTTCTAATGTAGCTCCTAAGAAGTATGAATTAATATCAATTTGTTCTAAAACTTTTTGAACATCTTCTTTTTGGTATTTTACACCTACTAATTTTTTAGCGATATCTTCAACATCCATTACTCCGAAGAAGTCTCCGTAGAATTTGATATTGGTAATAACCCCTTGTTCTACCATGATATTAGCTTCAATTTTACCAGTTTTAAGTCTTCTATTACGTTTAATATTGAAGTCAGGATTTTTACCATATACCCAGTCCCAAGAGTTATTTTTTTCTTCTTGGATAGCTAAGATTGCAGCTTCATCTTCTTCAGTTGCAACAAAATCAGTCATTTCGTATTTTTCACTCATATATTTTTTAAGTGCAGCAACGAAATCTTGAACTGTCATATCTTGATTTGGAAGGTGATCTTTAATGTTTGTAACACGTGAACGTACAGATTTAATACCTTTTGATTCAATTTTATCTTTAGAAACTTTTAAAGCATCTGCTAAAACTGAAGTATTAACATCAAACATTAAGCAACCATGGTGCATAATACGACCATTGCGTACATATTGTGCGTTACCACAGAATTTTTGTCCATCAATTTCTAGGTCATTACGTCCAGTAAATTCTGCTTTAACTCCTAATGAATCTAACGCATCAAGTACAGGTTGTGAGAATGATTTGAAGTCGAATTCTTCTCCGCTTCTTCCATTAGAGATAATTGTATAGTTTAAATTATTTAAATCGTGATAAACTGCACCACCACCACTTACACGACGAACAATTTTAATTCCATTATCATCACAGAATTTTTGGTTTACTTCTTCAGTTGTGTTTTGGTTTTTACCTACAACGATACATGGTGAATTAATCCATAACATAAATACATCATCTTTTTCTGCAAGTTCATTAAAAGCATATAACTCTAATGCTGTATTGTATCGTGGATCATTACTTTTTGATTCTATATATATCATATTAATCTCCTTAATAATTAACTATTTCTTTATCTTTTATTATATCATCTTTTCCTAACTAAAACACTAAATTTTTATTCAAAATGATATTTTTTATACTAATTCAAACAAACTTTCTCTAGATTATGGTATAATTATAAACAACTATTAAAATTATTTTAAAGGAGTTACCATTTTATGACGAAAATTATTTTAACTGGAGATAGACCTACTGGTAAACTTCACTTAGGGCACTATGTTGGCTCTTTAAAAAATCGTATAGCTTTACAAAATGAAGATGATACTGAAGTATTTATAATGATCGCCGATCAACAAGCACTTACTGACAATGCTGATAATCCTGGGAAAGTTATTGAAAATATAACAGAAGTTGCACTTGATTACCTTGCTGTAGGAATTGATCCTAGTAAGACAACTATTTTCATTCAATCACAAATTCCTCAACTTGCTGAATTATACATGTATTATATGAATCTAGTTTCAGTTTCAAGATTACACCGTAACCCTACTGTTAAACAAGAAATTAATGATAAGAAATTTGGTGAAAGTATCCCTGCCGGATTCTTCACATATCCTGTAAGTCAAGCTGCTGATATTACAGCGTTCAAAGCAACTCACGTACCTGTAGGAGAAGATCAAAAACCAATGCTTGAACAAACTCGTGAAATTGTACGTGATTTTAATAGAACTTACAACAAAGAAGTTCTTGTATTACCAGAAATTGTTTTACCACCAAAAAATCATGCTCGACTTGTTGGTATCGATGGACAAGGTAAGATGAGTAAAAGTTTAAATAATGGTATTTACTTAGGTGACAGTGAAGAAAACATTAAAGCTAAAATCATGAAGATGTACACTGATCCAAATCACATCAAGATTGAAGATCCAGGTCAAGTAGAAGGAAATGTAGTATTTACATACCTTGATATTTTTGATTCTCGTACTGATGAAGTTGCAGAGCTTAAAGAACACTACTCTCGTGGTGGACTTGGTGATATGAAACTTAAACGTCGTTTAAATGATGTAATGCAAGATTACCTACGTCCTATCAGAGAACGTCGTGAAGAATTTGCAAAAGACAAAGCAGAAGTTTATAGAATGCTTAAAGCTGGAAGTGAAAAGGCTGAAAGAGTTGCAGCTGCTACTTTAGATGAAGTAAAAGATGCAATGGGTATTAATTATTTCAAATAATAAAATTAATTTTTGGGGCTGATCCAAAAATCATAAAATTTAACAAAGTGTCTATGAGAACTCATAGACGCAGTGGTTTATTGATATCTAAAGTCGCTTTATAAAAGCTTTTTAGATATCTAATAAACTGTGCGGGGGTGACTCGACAAAATCGATTTCTACGAAATCACGATTTTTGAGTCACTCCCTCTTAGTTATTTAACTTACTATAAAAATAAGGAGGCCATATGGCAAAGAGAAAAAGACAACAATTTTCATTATTTTCAATTATTTCTATCGCTATAGTTGTTCTAGCTGCATTAGCTATAACTTACTATACTAATAAATCATCAAATAAAAATTCAAATACTACAACATTTACAAGTGTTTCAAAAATACCTGATGATGTATTAAACTCTTTATCTGCTCCAAAGGAAAGTGAAGCAACTGATAATAATAAATATAAGGTATTAAACAACAATAATCCGTATTTTGCTAAAGAAGATCTTTCTACAACATCTTTTGAAAATTACAGTCCACTTGATAAACTTGGTCGTGTTGGCCAAGCAAACGGAATTATCGGTATTGATTTAATGCCGACAGATAAACGTGAAGAGATTGCTCACGTTCGTCCTAGCGGATGGCAAAGTAACCGTGGAACTCACGTGTATGATAGATCACATCTTATCGCTTTCCAACTTGCTGGAGAAAATGATAATGATAGAAACTTAATGACTGGTACAAGATTTATGAATCTTAATATGATTCCTTTTGAAAATGAAGTTGCTGACTACGTTAAAAAGACCAAAAAACATGTTCGTTACCGTGTAACTCCAGTATTCAAAGGTGATGATCTTGTAGCACAAGGGGTAATAATGGAAGCAATGTCTGTTGAAGATAACGGTAAGAGTGTAAAATATAATGTATTTTTACCAAACTTCCAAAAAGGAGTAACTATAGACTACAAAACAGGAAAATACACTGTGAAATAAAACTAAGACTTCGAACAAAATCTGTTCGAAGTCTTTTCTTAATCTTTTTTTATAAATTTTTCAGCAATAGCTAAACTAATTACTAACAGTAATATCGCAGCAGCCCAGATTAAAACACTTTTAGGATCGTCATGTTGAACAATAATCAATCTTATAATTGCGGTGATTCCAATATAGATAAAATATCTAAGTGGGAAATGATAATTATTTTTAAAGTATTTAACTATTAAAGCAACAAACTCAAAATATAAGAAAAATACTAATATTCCTTCTACAAAACGTTGATAATTACCTTGATCGGATAAAAATTTTGTACCTTCAAAAAATATTTCCTTAGCTTCCATTATTAAACCAAATGATAATAGTACCCCTATAATCAACAATCCGATATTCATAATCCAAAGAAAAATATCAGATATAATCTTACTAAATTTTTCCATTTTTCACCTCTCTAATTTTCTACATGACATATTATATCATAATCCTCTTTAATATAGGAATAAGACTGCTTAAGTTAATTCATTTATATATTTTTCAATTTTTCTTATGTTATAATATTAAAAAGGAGATTTTTATGATTACACTAAAAAAGATAAAAGAAAAACATTTAAATGACTTATATAACGTCATTTACTCATCAGAAACTCCAGAATGGAGTAAATATAACGCCCCCTACTTTAATGATTTTAAGTTAATTGATTTAGATACCTTCCTACTTAAAAATCATCATGAATATTATTTAAGTGATCGTGTACTAGGAATATTCTTAAATGATAAACCTATTGGAATTGTTACTCATTATTGGGAATGCTTTGCAACTCGTTGGCTAGAGATTGGAATAGTAATATATGATCAGCATACATGGTCAAAAGGAATAGGCTATACAGCATTAAATGAATGGATTAAAATCTGTTTTAACAAATTCCCTGATATTCAACACATTGGACTTACTACATGGAGTGGTAATCTACGAATGATGAGATTATCTGAAAAACTCGGTCTTATGTGTGAAGCTAGAATTAGAAAGGTTAGATATTATAATGGTGTTTATTATGATTCTGTAAAATATGGAATACTGCGAGAAGAATTCTTTAACATAATATATAACTAACTCAAAATAAGTAATATACTACATTTTATAAAACCAATACTATTCTTTGCTATATTTACAAGAGGTTCTTATAAAATAAAATTTCAATAGCAAACATATTAGTATTCTATTCTTGAAAAAAATATAATGTAGAGTTAGAATATTATTATATATTTTTTAGTCTCATGATTTAGGAGGAATAATAATGAGTGAACATTTAGAACAACAATCTCGTCGAGGTGCGGAATTAGTTGTAGATACTTTAATAAACGAAGGAGTTAAACACGTTTTTGCTATACCTGGTGCAAAGATAGATGCTGTATTCGACGCACTTGTCGATCGTGGACCTGAACTTGTAGTTGTACGTCACGAACAAAATGCGGCATTTATGGCTCAAGCTGTTGGACGTCTGACGGGAAAACCTGGTGTCGCTTTAGTTACTTCAGGACCTGGTGTTAGTAACCTTGCTACTGGACTTATTACTGCAAACTCTGAAGGGGACCCTGTTGTCGCAATCGGAGGTCAAGTTAAGCGTTCTGATTTATTAAAACAAACGCACCAAAGTATGGATAATGTTAGCCTGCTTCGTCCAGTAACTAAATCAGCTGTTGAAGTTGGTCATCAAGATAGTATTTCTGAAGCCATTACTAATGCATTTAGAAAAGCTAAAGAACCTAAAAAAGGAGCTACATTCGTATCACTACCTGAAGACGTTATTAATGAAAAAACTTCTGTAAAAGCTATCAAACGACTTAGAGAACCTGTATTAGGGATTGCAGATCCAAAACATGTTAGTGACTTAGTTGAAAAAATAGAAAATGCTGAACTTCCAGTTCTTTTACTAGGAATGAATGCATCAACTAAAGAAGCAACAGAAGCTATTCGTTTATTAGTCGCTAAAACAGGTATACCTGTTGTCGAAATGTTCCAAGCTGCTGGAGTAATCTCTCGTGGTTTAGTTCAACATTTTTATGGACGTGTTGGATTATTTAGAAATCAACCTGGAGATAGATTATTACATAAAGCAGATTTAATAATCTCTATCGGATATGATCCAATTGAATATGATCCAGTATATTGGAATACAAATAAAAATGCTACTCTAGTTCACATTGATGATACCATTGCTGTTATTGACCGTGATTATCAACCTGATATTGAACTTATCGGTGATATTTCAGAAACATTAAAATGTATTTACAATGGAAATCCTAAAGTAAGAATTTCCGAAGAAAACCTAGCTTACTTAAAAGAACTTCAAGAAGAAATAGTAAAACGTGATGAACCTCCTAAATCAAAAATCGAAGGACGTCTTCACCCACTAGAAATTATTCAACAAACTCAAAATGCAGTATCTGACGATACTATTGTAACTTGTGATATTGGATCTCATGGGATTTGGTTGGCTAGACATTTCCGCTCTTACGAACCTCGTCACCTACTATTCTCTAACGGTATGCAAACTTTAGGAGTAGCTTTACCATGGGCAATTGCATCAGGATTACTTTATCCTAATAAAAAAACTTTATCAATTTCTGGAGATGGAGGATTCTTATTCTCAGCAATGGAACTTGAAACTGCCGTTAGATTAAAATCACCAATCATTCACGTAGTATGGAATGATTCATCTTATAATATGGTTGCCTTCCAACAAGAAATGAAATACGGTCGCGATTCTGCGGTACATCTTGGTCAAGTAGATATCAAAAAACATGCTGAGTCTTATGGAGCTGTAGGAATGCGTGCAACTACAAAAGAAGAACTAGCAAAATGCTTAGAAGAAGCTTTCAAAATTGAAGGTCCTGTCGTTATCGATGTTCCTGTTGACTATAGTGATAACATCAAACTTGGTGAAACTCTTCAAGGCAGCTACTTAAACTAGTTTTAAAAAGCTACTAGTTTTTATTAAATATGATTCAAGTTTCCCTTGTTTCTAAAATATAAGCCATAAAAGGAGATTTATTATGTTATATCAATATAGCACTATGGCTGCACTAATGGGTGGAGCATTTAGTGGAACTACTACTGTAGAAAAATTACTAGAAAATGGTGATTTTGGTATTGGTACTTTTGAAGGTGTCGATGGAGAAATGATTATACTAAATGGAGAAGTTTATAAAACTGATAGTAATGGATTCTCTACTTTACAACCTAAAGAAGCAACTTCACCTTTTTCAAACGTCACTAAATTTTCTACAAATTTTAAGAAGATCACTACTACAAATTTTGAGAATTTAAACAATGATATTAGTGAATATTTAAATCCAAATTATTTCTATGCAATAAAAATTACTGGTGTATTTGATAAAATTGATACTCGTTCACCTAAAAAACATGAAAAACCTTATCCTACTCTTCTAGAAATATTAGAAACACAAAGTATATTTAATTACAAAAATAGTAAAGGTACAATAGTTGGTTTCTTTTCTCCTGAATATACTCAAGGAGTTGGTGTAGGAGGATTCCATCTTCATTATATTAGTGATGATCGTACTCAAGGCGGACATATATTTAACTTCGATATTAAAGATGCTACAATTGAAGTATCTAAACCATTAAACTTCACACTAGAATTACCCCAAAGTGAAGAATATAAAGATGTAAATATTAATTTAAAAACATTACATAAAGAAGTTCATGAAGCTGAAAGTTCTCGCTAAAACTCATGGGGCTGACCCAAAAGTTCTAAATTTTAACAAGGTGTATATGAAAACTCATAGACGCAGTGGTTTATTGATATCTAAATTCGCTTTAAAAAAGCTTTTTAGATATCTAATAAACTGTGCGGGGGTGACTCGACAAAATCAATTTTGATGTGTACCCAAAATTCTGGACACATATATATTTAGTTTAGACAAGTGGATGTTATCCTGTATTGTACAGGAGGCATCCATTTTGTTTTTGATTGAATTCTCTTGTTGTTGTAATAATTTATATATTCAGATACAGCTT